>NZ_JADGMP010000030.1:0-311027 GCF_015549295.1 Cupriavidus sp. IK-TO18 | reverse complement strand
TTTGGGGGCCGATGTCCAGGATCATGTCGTCGTCGGCCACATCCTTCACATCCTTGACGGTGGCCGCGGCGGTCGCGCTGAATTCCTTGGCGCAGACCACGTCGACGGGAATGGGCACCGAGGCGCCGCGCCTGGCCATGATATCGATGATGGCCCTGGCATCGCCGACCAGGTCGGCTTCGGCCAGCGACTTGCCGATCTTCAGGCCGGCGGCCAGCATGAAGGTGTTGGCGATGCCGCCGCCGACGACCAGGTTGTCGACCTTGTCGGCCAGCGACTTCAGGATGGTCAGCTTGGTCGAAACCTTGGAGCCGGCCACGATCGCCACCAGCGGACGCGCCGGCTGGCCCAGCGCCTTGCCCAGCGCGTCGATCTCGGCGGCCAGCAGCGGGCCGGCACAGGCGATCGGGGCATACCTGGCGATGCCATGGGTGGTGGCCTCGGCGCGGTGCGCGGTGCCGAAGGCGTCGTTTACATA
This sequence comes from Cupriavidus sp. IK-TO18, assembly GCF_015549295.1. Classification (NCBI taxonomy): domain Bacteria; kingdom Pseudomonadati; phylum Pseudomonadota; class Betaproteobacteria; order Burkholderiales; family Burkholderiaceae; genus Cupriavidus; species Cupriavidus sp. IK-TO18. The sequence goes on along the minus strand of NZ_JADGMP010000030.1, from coordinate 310,549 downwards.
TACGTCACAGAGCTTGGCCATCTTCTGGGCCAGCTCGTCGCTGTTCTTCTTCTCGCCCTTGTTCACGCGGCAGTTTTCCAGCAGCACCACCTGGCCGGGCGCGACCTCGACGCCGTCGACCCAGTTCTGCACCAGCTTGACCGGCTTGCCCAGCAGCTCGGACAGGCGCGTGGCGATCGGCGCCAGCGAGTCTTCCGGCTTGAACTCGCCTTCGGTCGGGCGGCCCAGGTGGGAGGTGACCATCACCGCTGCGCCGGCGGCCAGGCAGGCCTCGATCGCGGGCACCGAGGCGCGGATGCGGGTGTCCTCGGTGATATTGCCGGCGTCGTCCTGCGGCACGTTCAGGTCGGCGCGGATAAACACCCGCTTGCCGGAGATTTTGCCTTGGGAAATCAGATCGGAAAGACGCAGGACAGTGGTCATGACGGTGAAAGGCGCGAGATTTCGCTGAAAAATCGGGAAAACGGGATTTTACCTGATCGCGGTCGACGCTTTGGCGATTCCGGGTCGCAATGGTTTTGCAATGTGCGCCAGCACGCACAATACGGTTCCTTGCCGGGCTGACCGATTCCCTGCCTCCCCACGAAAGAAGGGGCCGGGGAATGTCCCCCTGATCCCCCGAGTGCGGTAATGTATGCAACGTCTGCTTAAACAGACACGCACTGACACCAGAGCCGGTCCAGCAAAACGGCCAGGACAACACCAGGCGGATAACAAAAAGGCAGGCCGGCGTGCGCGTGGGCGCACAGCCGGCGCCGCGCATTGTCTTGTCGCGAATGCAGGGGGTAATCAGATGAAAGAAGCCGACATGCACGGAGCGATCCGTGGCTTGTACGAGGGCATTCTCGATCCCGGTGCGTGGCAGCAGAGCCTGCGCACCCTGACCGATATGGCCGGATCGGCGCACGCCTCGATGATGGTCTGGGACACGGTACGCGACCAGGTCACCGTCAATGAAATTGTCAATCCGGTGGTGGAGTTGTTCACCGAGTACGAATCGGATTTCCAGACCATCGACCCGGCCAAGCAGTTCGCACCGCGGCTGCAGCCCGGCGCGTGGTACGTCGACGCGCGCGAGCTGGGCGAAGGCGCCATGGCGCGCCACCCGTTCTACCGCGATTTCTTTCACCGCTATGACCTGCGCTCGTACGTGGCATGCCTGGTCGCGCGCCAGCCGCACTACGAAGTCTATTTCTCGATGCAGCGCGGACGCACGCAGCCGCTGTTCTCGACCGACGACACCCGCGGCATGGACTGGATCATCCCGCATATGCGCAGCGCCATGGCCATGCGCGACCGCACGCTGGGCCTGACGGTGCTGGCGCGGCTGTCGTCGCAGCTGGTGGAGCGGCTCAACTTCGCGCTGCTGGTGTTTTCGCCGCAGCGCCAGGTGCTGCTGGGCAACCGCGCCGGCGAACGCTGGGTGCGGCGCCTGGACCCGGCGGGCAAGGTCTCTGACTGGACCCTGTCACGCCCGTTCGGCGAAATGCTGGCCGCGGCTTGCGATCCGCAGCGCGCGGTGGCCGCCCAGGCCGCGCGCGCCACCGACGGCAACGGCGCCAGCGCGCAGGTGATCGTGCTGCCGCTGCCGCCCTCGCACGCCTTTGCCGCGCAGTGGCAGGAGCCCGCGGCGCTGGTGGTGGTGCACGAGCATGACAACGCGCCGCTGTTGCTGGCTCCGGTGCTGCGCGACCTGTACGGCCTGACGCCGGCGGAAACGCGGCTGGCGACCCGGCTCGCCGGCGGCCAGGGCCTGCCCGAAGCCAGCCAGCAGCTGAACATCCGCCATGAAACGGCGCGCACGCAGCTCAAGGCCGTCTTCAACAAGACCGGCACCAACAGCCAGGCCCAGCTCACCCACCTGCTTTCGCGGCTGGGCGCGGCACTGGAAGGGGCCTGAATTCCACCCTCGCGCGGTACGCCGGCCGGCAACACACCGGCAGCCCTGGCACAGCCGCGCGAAGGAAGTACCAAAAGTACGAAAAAGAAGAAAGAAGAAAAACCATGAGCGACACGCCGATGCATGAAACCATCCGCGCGCTGTACGAGGGGATCTTCGACGCCGATGCCTGGCGCCGCAGCCTGGGTGCGCTTTGCCAGGCCAGCGACAGCTCGCATGCGCTGCTGCTGGTGCGCGATACCGTCCACGAACGCGTGCTGGTGAACCAGGTGGTCAATCCCGTGCCCGAAGCGGTGGCCGCCTACAGCGAATACTACGAAACCATCGATCCGGCCCTGCCCTTCGCCCAGCGCATGTCGGTGGGCAGCTGGTATATCGATTCGCGCGAACTGGGTGCGCAGGCGATGCGACACTCGCCTTTCTATGGCGACTTCCTGCACCAGTTCGAGCAATCGTCGGTGATGGCCTGCCTGATCGAGCGCAAGCCGCACTATGAAGTGTTCCTGTCGCTGCAGCGGCCGCTGGGCGGCAACCAGTATTCGCCCGAGGACGCGCGCGCGCTCGACTGGGCGATTCCGCATGTGCGCCACGCCATGGCGCTGCGCGACCGCACGCACCAGGTGTCGGCGCTGGCGCATGCGTCGAGCCAGTTGCTGGAACGGCTGCCGTTTGGGGTGATCGTGTTGCGGGACGATGGCAAGACGCTGCTTGCCAACAGTACGGGAGAGGCGTGGGTGCGGCGGCTGCTGCCGGCGGTGTCGGCGGCGGTGTCGGCGGCGATTTCGGCGGCAAGCGGCCGGGCCGAAGAATGGCGGCTGTCGCGGCCGTTTGCCGAAGCATTGAAGGCCGCGTGCGATCCGGGCAATCCGCAGCCGGCGCAGGCGCTGCGGGCGGTGGACAACGGCGGGCGGCAGGCGCAGATTATCTTGTTGCCCTTGCCGCCGGCGCATCAGCTGTCGATGGACTGGCAGCGGCCCAGCGTGCTGGTGGCGATCCATGAACCGGGAGTCGCGCCGATGACATTGCCGGCCGTGCTGCGGGACTTGTACGGGCTGACGCCGGCGGAAACGCGCTTGGCGCTGCAGCTGTCGACCGGGATGGGGCTGCCCGAGGCTTGCGAGCAGATCGGGATCCGGCGGGAGACCGGCAGGACGCAGTTGAAGGCGATTTTCAACAAGACTGCCACTGGGACGCAGGCCCAGTTGGCGCATTTGCTGACGAGGTTGGGCGTCAGGGCTTAGGGGTTAGGCCGCAAACCTGTCACCGGCCGCCTGTTTGCTCCCCTCTCCCGCCTGCGGGAGAGGGGCGGGGGTGGGGGCCGGAGCCTCAACGAAGTGAAGCCCCTTATGCAACCTCAGTCGCAACCTCAGTCGCAACCTCAGTCGATCGAAGCCCCCACCGTCTTCACCACCCCCGCCCACTTCTGCCGGTCGGCCTTGACGGTCGCCTTGAACTGCTCCACCGACTCGATCCGCGGCGTATTGCCGGCATCGACCAGCTTCTGCCGGATCGATGGGGTTTCCAGCGCAACCTTGACCGCGTCGTTGAGCTTGCGTGCGATCTTCGGATCCAGCCCCTTGGGACCGAAGAAGCCGAACCAGATGGTGCTGTTGTAGCCAGCGACGCCGCTCTCGGCAATGGTCGGCACGTCCGGAATCACCGGCACGCGCTTGCTGGTGGTCACGCCCAGCAGCCGCACCTTGCCGGCGCGGTATTGCGGCAGCACGCTCTGCACCTGGTTGAAGATGCAGCAGACCTCGCCCTTGAGCACGGCCTGCAGCGCATCGGGGCCGCCCTTGTACGGTACGTGGGTCATGTCCAGGCCCGCGCGGGCATTGAATTCGGCGAAAGCCAGGTGCGTGCCGGTGCCGTTGCCGGTCGAGGCATAGTTGTACTTGCCTGGATTGGCCTTCACCTTCTCGATGAATTCCTTCACCGTCTTCACGTCGATCACGGCCGGGTTGACGGTCAGCACGTTGGACACTTCGACCAGCGGCGCCACCGGCGTGAAATCGGCTTCGGCGTCGAATGGCAGGTTCTTGTACAGCGCCGGGTTGATGCCGTGCGTCGCCGCGGTGCCAAGCAGCAGCGTATAGCCGTCCGGCTTGGCGTGCGCCACCACCTCGGAGGCAACGTTGCCGCCGGCGCCCGGCCGGTAGTCATAGATGATCGTGGTCTTGAGCGACTTCTGCAGCGATTCCTGCAGCGCGCGGCCCACCATGTCGACGCCGGAGCCGGCGGTGAAACCCATCAGGATGGTCACCGGCTGCGTCGGCCACTCGCCCTGGGCCTGGGCGGGCGCGCTCACGGCAGCGGCGGCGCACAGGGCGGCCATGCCTGCGGCCAGGCGGAAAGCGGAACGGAAGGACAAGCGCGGCAGGCGGAACGAGATGGGCATGGGGGTGGGCATGGGGGCACCGTCAGTAAAGTCAGCACAAGAGGGCTGCCGGGGTCTGGGCCCCGGGCAGCGCCACAAGATAGCAAGGATCCTGCCAAAACCAAACGAACCAGTTCGCTTGAAGGTATGCCCTGGAAGTATATGGTGGGCGCGGCGTGACGCTCAGCGGCGCAGCAGGCCCACCAGGTCGTCGATATCCGGCAATGGCGCACCGGTTCCCGCAGTGCTTTCGTCATCCGCCTCCAGCAAGCCGTCGGCCAGCGCGCGCTTGTCGCGGTGCAGGTCGACGATGCGCTCCTCGATGGTGCCGGCGTTGATCAGCCGGTACACCGTCACGGGGCGCTGCTGGCCGATGCGGTGCGCGCGGCCCATGGCCTGGTCCTCGGCGGCGGGGTTCCACCATGGGTCGGCGATGATCACGTAGTCGGCCGCGGTCAGGTTCAGGCCGAAGCCGCCTGCCTTCAGGCTGATCAGGAAGACATCGCCCTCGCCCGCCTGGAAGGCGGCCACGCGGCGCGTGCGCTCGGCCGCCGGCGTGGCGCCGTCCAGGTACTGCAGCGCGAGCCCGGCGCGCTCCAGGCCCTGGCGCAGCAGCTGCAGGAAATCGACGAACTGGCTGAACACCAGCGTCTTGTGGCCGCTGGCGGCCAGTTCGCTCGCCAGAGCGACGAAGGCGCGCAGCTTGGCGCCCTCTTCCCCCTCCCGCAGCTGGCTGCCGATTTCCGGCGTGGCCAGGCGCGGGTCGCACGCGGCGCGGCGCAGGCGCATGATCTGCGCCAGCACATGGATGCGCGCTTGCGATTGCTGCTGCGCCTGCGCGAGGGCGCGCGCCTTTGCCCCTGCAGGCGCGCCTTGCGTGGCCTTGCGCACCGCCTCCACGCGCGCCAGCGCGGCTTCGGCCTGGGTCTGCGCTTGCCGGCGCAGCGCTTCGTAGTGCGCGGCTTCGACCGCGTCGGGCTCGACGCGGATCACCAGCTCCGTGCGCGGCGGCAGTTCGTCGAGCACCTGGGCCTTGGTCCGGCGCAGCACGAAGGGCGCGATCATGCGGCGCAGGCGCTGGCGGGCCTCGCGCACGCCGCCGCGCTCGATCGGATTGGCAAAATGTTCGTTGAAACGGGCCAGCGAGCCCAGCAAACCCGGGTTGCAGAAGCGCATCACCGACCACAGCTCGGCCAACCGGTTTTCCACCGGCGTGCCGGTCAATGCCATACGGAAATCCGCCTGCAGCTCGAACATCGACTGCGCGCGCCGCGTGACGGCGTTCTTGAATGCCTGCGCTTCGTCAGCGACCACGGTATGCCAGTCGCGCGCGCAGAAATCCTGGCGCGCCTGCTGCAGCAGCGTGTACGAGACGATCACCAGGTCATGTGGGCCTGCCTGAGCCAGCAGCGTATCGCGCGCATTCTCTGCACCCTCTCCATAGACCTGGACATTCAGGGTCGGCGCGAAGCGTCGCGCTTCGGCGGCCCAGTTGCCGCACACCGAGGTGGGCACGATCACCAGCGCGGCGCCGCCGGCCGCGCGCGCCACCAGCACCGCCAGCGCCTGCACGGTCTTGCCCAGGCCCATGTCGTCGGCCAGGCAGGCGCCCAGCCCCGAGGCGGCCAGCGTCATGGCCCAGCGGTAGCCGGCTTCCTGGTAGGGGCGCAGCTCCGCCGCCAGCGTGGCGGGCACGGTGGTTGGCGTGTCGCGCGCCGCGCGCAGGCGGGCGATGCGCTGGCGGAAGTGGGCGTCGGGATCGATGCCCGCGCCGGCCAGCACGTCGTCCAGCCACGGCGTGGCCATCTGCGGCACGCGGATGCCGTCGGCAATGCGTTCGGCCACCGACGCCAGGTCGCGCAACTGGCCGCGCAGCGCGCGGGTCAGCGCCACGAAGACACCCTGCCCCATCGGCACGAAGCGGCCGGCGTGGCTGCCGGTCCAGTCGATCAGCTTGCCCAGCTCCAGCACCAGCCCCTCGGCCACGCGCAGCTCGCCGGCCAGCCGGTACCAGGCGCCACGGCTTTCGATGTGGACGCCGAGCTGCGGCAGGTCGGCGGGCACGATGCGGATTTCCTTGCCGCGCGGCCATTCCACAGCCTGCACCGCGGGCAGGCCGGGCAGCGCCTCCAGCACGGTCAGCGCGTCTTCGGGATCGTCCAGCGTCCAGGTATATTCACCGCCCGGCGGCGACTGCGTGACCAGCACCGGCAGCGCGGCGAAGACCTCGGCCACGCTGGCCAGTTCGGCATCGAGATCGCGCTGCGTGACCAGCGTCTCGCCGCGCACCGCGGCCATCAGGCGTTCCCTGCCCGCGCCCGGCGCGAGCCGGGGCCCGAGCTGGCCCAGCGGCGTGACCACCAGCCGCATCGTGATACCGCGCCCGGCCACGCCGCCGATCGGCGCAACCTCCGCGCGCAGCCGCGCTTCGGCCTCGACCGTGCGCGAGCCGGCAGCCTGGTCGGCGTGGACCTGGAAATGGCCGGCCAGCGCGCGCAGCGTGCGATCGAGCTGGGCCTGGCCATCCTCCGGGATCGCCAGCCCGTCGCCGATCAGCCGCGCGGCGTCGAACTGCGCCGGGGTGAAGCGCAGCACCTTGAGCCGGTGCGGCCCGTCGCGCAGCACCGTGACCTGGCGCAGCGCCTCGGCCTCCTGGCGCGCCGCGGCGGGCAGCAGGGCCTCCATCGCCGGCGCCTCGCGCAGCGGCGGATAGAGGCGCAGCACGAAGCGACCAGCGCTGTGCACGGCCTCCAGCGCGGGCGCGTCCTCGACCACCTCCAGTGTCTGCGCCGGCGCGTGGGCGAGCACCACGGCCGGGTGGCCGACCAGCGCCATGGCGGCGGCGGCGCGGTCCAGCACATAGCGCCGGTTGTGCGAGGCATCGCGCCGGATCGCGCACGCGACGCGCGCGTCCCACGGCTCGAGCCGGTCGTCCTCGGCCACGCGCGCCAGCGGCACCGGCCTGGGCTTGCCCCAGCCACGCGCGCCGCGCACTTGCTCCAACGGCTCGATGGTGGCCACCGCGCCGTCCGGCTCCAGCGTCAGCGCCCACAGCAGGCGGCGGCCGCTCTCGCCGGCGGCGACGGGTTCGGCGCTGGCGAGGGCGCGCAGCGCTTCCAGCGCCTGCTCCCAGCCAGGCTGGCCGGGTTCGGCATGCGGGTCGGAATGTGTGGTCAAAGGCACGACGAAATGGACTGGCGTCGGAAGCAGGCCCTGACGATGCAACCGTCGAGCCGGCAAACGCACGGAAATGAGGATTCTAGTCCGCCGCGGCGCTGGTTTCGTACGCTCTCCCCCCGCCACTCGCGTTGGCACCCATGCCCCCCGGGCTTACAATGTCGTTTTTGCTACTTTCACGGCGCTGGGAGAACAGACATGTCGATGGCGGATCGCGACGGCAAGATTTGGATGGACGGCAAGCTGATCGAATGGCGCGACGCCAAGATCCACGTGCTGACGCATACGCTGCACTACGGCATGGGCGTGTTCGAGGGCGTGCGTGCCTACAAGACGCCCGAAGGCACCGCCATCTTCCGCCTGAAAGAGCACACCCGCCGCCTGTTCAATTCCGCCAAGATCTTCCAGATGGCCATGCCGTTCGACGAGGCCACCCTGGAAGCCGCCACGCGCGAAGTGGTGCGCGCCAACAACCTGGAATCCTGCTACATCCGCCCGATCGTGTGGATCGGCTCGGAAAAGCTGGGCGTGTCGGCCAAGGGCAACACCATCCACGTGGCGATCGCGGCGTGGCCGTGGGGTGCCTACCTGGGCGAGGAAGGCATGGAGCGCGGCATCCGCGTGAAGACTTCGTCGTTCACCCGCCACCACGTCAACGTGTCGCTGGTGCGCGCCAAGGCCAGCGGCTACTACATCAACTCGATCCTCGCCAACCAGGAAGCGACCGGCCTGGGCTATGACGAAGCGCTGCTGCTCGACACCGAGGGCTACGTCAGCGAAGGCTCGGGCGAGAACGTCTTTATCGTGCGCAACGGCGTGATCTACACCCCGGACCTGGCCTCGTGCCTGGACGGCATCACGCGCGACGCCACGCTCACCATCGCGCGCGACCTGGGCATCGAGGTGCGCGAGAAGCGCATCACCCGCGACGAGATGTACTGCGCCGACGAAGCCTTCTTCACCGGCACCGCCGCCGAAGTCACGCCGATCCGCGAGCTGGACGACCGCATCATCGGCGAAGGCCGCCGCGGCCCGGTCACCAAGCAGATCCAGGACGCGTTCTTTGCCGCCGTGGGCGGCACCAACGAAAAGTACAGGAAGTGGCTGACGCTGGTCTGAGCACCGGCCGCCAGCCCTCGTGCCCCGCACCCGCCGCCGTGCGCGCGGGGCACGCCTTGTTTTGACGAACAACAAGCCTCAATCCCCGCAACACCATGACGCAAACCGCCACCATCATCGAAATCGGCGCCGAAGACATTCCGCTGCACTGCCCCACCGCCAACACCCCGGCCTGGAACTACCACCCGCGCGTGTTCCTGGACGTGGCCGACACCGGCGAAGCCAAGTGCCCGTACTGCGGTACCGTCTACAAGCTCAAGCCGGGCACCGTGCTGAAGGGCCACCACTGATCCGAGCCGCCGGTTTTCGCACGACCCTGACGCTCCGGGCCGCCAGTTGGTGCTCCGGGGCGTTGCTGTTCCCGGCGATTGCGCCGGCGAACCGGCCCTCCGCGCCCCGCCCATGAAGAAAGCCCTCGTCATCGCCCCCAACTGGATCGGCGACGCCCTGATGGCGCAGCCGCTGTTCGCGCTGCTCAAGGCGCGCCATCCGCGCCTGGTCATCGACGCCCTCGCGCCCAAGTGGGTAGCGCCCGTGCTCGCGCGCATGCCCGAGATCGGCCGCGTGTTCCCGTCCGACCTGGCGCACGGCAAGCTGCAGCTGTCGGCGCGGCTGATGTTCGCGCAGCAGCTCAAGAACGAAGGCTACGACCTCGCCTACGTGCTGCCGAATTCGCTCAAGTCGGCGCTGATCCCGTGGCTGGCCGGCATTCCGCTGCGCATCGGCTACCGTGGCGAAGCGCGCTTCGGCATGCTCAACGTGCGCCATGCCAACCCGCCGCGCGACCACCGTCCGCCGATGGTCGAGCACTATGCCCGGCTCGCGCTCAAGCCCGGCGCGCGCTTGCCCGAGAACCTCTCCGAGCCGCGCCTGCGCGTCGATCCGGCGCGCGTGGCGGCCACCGCCGAGCGCTTCGGCATCGCCCCGCACACGCGCGTGATCGCGTTCTGCCCGGGCGCCGAGTACGGCCCCGCCAAGCGCTGGCCGGCCGGCCACTTCGCCAAACTGGCGCAGATGCTGCGGCGCTCCTACCCGTACGCGCAGATGATCACGCTGGGCTCGGCCAAGGACGCCGAGATCGCCGCCGAGATCGTCAAGGACGCACCGTTCGTGCGCAACCTGTGCGGCCAGACCTCGCTGGATGATGCCGTCGACCTGCTGGCGCTGTCCGAGGCCGCGGTCTGCAACGATTCCGGCCTGATGCACGTGACCGCGGCGCTGAACCGGCCGCAGGTGGCGGTCTATGGCTCGAGCGATCCGCGCCACACGCCGCCGCTGTCACAGGCTGCGAGTATCATGTGGCTGCAGCTCGAGTGCAGCCCGTGCTTCAAGCGCGAGTGCCCGCTGGGCCACCTGCGTTGCCTGAAAGAGATCGAACCCGAAATGGTCTTTGTTGAGCTGCGCAAGCTGCTGCACCGGCCCTGATACCCTGACACTGCCACCATGCCTCGTTTTGCCCGCCTGTTCGATTCTGCCGAAGACATCGTCGAAGCTTTCCGCGAGGCGCTCAAGCTGCGCGACGCCGAGGGCGCGCTGCGCCTGTGGCTGGATGAGGATTCGATCACCTGCGTGCTGCCCGACGGCCAGCGCATGATTGGCCACGAGCAGCTGCGCCAGGCGTTCTCGCAGCTGCTGGAAGAACAGCCGGTGCTGGTCGACGCGATCGAAACCAGCAGCCACGCATCGATGGCCGTGTCGATCTTCGACGTGACCGAGGCGCTGCGCTTTGGCAGCGACCGGGTCGAGGCCGACCTGTACGTGCACACCACCTATGTGCTGATGCAGAACCACGAAGGCTGGCGCCTGGCGCATGTCCACTGCAGCCCGGCCAACGCCGTGCAGGTGGCCGCGGTGGCTGCGGCACCCGGCCAGGCGCTGCACTGAGCCTTTGCCTGCCAGGCCGCGCGGCCCGGCTGCAACCGAGCAGGACTGCGAGACGGCAACACCGCAAGACTGTATTACCGAGCTGGCATGACGCAGCGCCCCGATCTCCTGACGCACCATTTGCCTGTCGCCGCCGCGCCGCACGAGCATGGTCACGGCTACGGCGACGGCATCGCCATGCCCTGGTGGCTGCGCGGCGGCCATGCCCAGACCATCATCCCCGCCCGCTTCACGCGCCGCCCGCCGCGCGTGGCGTTCCGGCGCGAGCGCTGGGACACGCCTGACGGCGACTTCATCGACCTGGACTGGACCACCCACGCGGTGCAGCCGGACACGCCGCTGGTGGTGATGTTCCACGGGCTGGAGGGGGATTCCGGCAGCCACTACGCGCAGGCACTGATGCACGCACTGGGCACGCGCGGCTGGCAGGGCGTGGTCCCGCATTTCCGCGGCTGCTCGGGCGAGCTCAACCTGGCGCCCCGTTTCTACCACTCCGGCGACTCGGCCGAGCTGCGCTGGGTGCTCGAACGCGTGCACCGCCAGCACTGCGCCCAGGGCCGCAAGCTGCTGGTAGTCGGCATCTCGCTGGGCGGCAACGCGCTGCTGCGCCTGCTGGGCGAGGACGGCAGCGGTGCCGGGCATGTGCACGCCGCGGCCGCGATCTCGGCGCCGCTGGACCTGGCCGCGGGCGGCGCGGCGCTGTCGGCCGGCTTCAACATGCTCTATACGCGCATGTTCCTGCAGACGCTCAAGCGCAAGTCGCTGGCCAAGCTGCAGCAGTTCCCCGGGCTGTTCGACCGCGAGGCGATGCTGGCCAGCCGCGACCTGTACGCCTTCGACAACGTGGTTACGGCGCCGCTGCACGGCTATGCCGATACCGACGACTACTGGCGCCGCGCCGCCAGCAAGCCGGTGCTCGGCGCGATCACCGTGCCCACGCTGGTGCTCAATGCGCGCAACGATCCGTTCCTGCCCGGCCGGCACCTGCCCGGCCCCGCCGACGTCAGCCCGCAGGTCTGGCTGGAACAGCCGGAGCACGGCGGCCATGTCGGCTTCATGACCCCGCATGAAGGCTGGCGGCGCCATCTGTGGCTGCCCGACAGCCAGTCGGGGGTAGCGTTCGGCGGCCATATCGAATGGCTGCCGGCGCGGATCCTGCGCTTTTTCGACAGCATGATGTAAAGCCGGCGGCGGCGTGCGTGGCGCCTTGCCGGCAGAGGAGACGGAGATGGACGACATCGTCAGGCAAGCCATGGCGCGCTGGCCCAACGTGCCCAACGCCTATGGCTGGCTCGCGCTGGACCGGCGCGGGCAGTGGCGCCTGCGCAATGAATACGCCCAGCAGCACGGCCTGTCCGGCGAGCCGGTGCGCAACGAAGCGCTGGTCGCCTTCATCGAGCGCAACTACCTGTGCGACGAGCGCGGCGCGTGGTATTTCCAGAACGGGCCGCAGAAGGTGTTCGTGGCGCTGGCGTACGCGCCGTGGATCGTGCGGCTGCACCAGGGCGCGCTTTGCACAACCTCGCACCAGCCCTTTGCGCTGCAATCCTGCTACGCGGACGAGCATGGCAACGTGGTGCTGTCGGGGACGGTCGACGGCGTGGACGGCACGCAGGTGGCGCTGCTGCACGACCATGACCTGGAAACCTTCAGCGGCAGCAGCACCTGGCACGGCGAGGCCTGCGGCACCGAACTCGGCCTGTTCCACCACGACGGCCACGACCTGCCGATCGAGCCGATCGCGGAGAGCGAAGTGCCGAAGCGCTTCGGCTTCGTGCGCCAGCCGGCGGCCTGACACCGCCCGGCCCTGGCCGGGCCTGCCTCAGTTCGGTATGCCCTTGCTGTCCTGCTTGTCCTCGCGATACTGGCGTTCCAGCTGGTGCAGGCGGGCGTCGACCTCGGACAGCGTATAGAAGTCGCCGTCGCCGGCCTTGCGCGCGATCTGCAGCTGTTCGATCGCAGCCTGGTAGGCACCATCCATCGCATATTTTTCGGCCAGCGCCTGGTGCTGCTGCACCCGCTTGCCCTGGCCGGCGTATGCGCGCGCCAGCATCTCCCACCAATCGCTGCGGCTGGTTTCCTGGCGCGTGCGTTCGCGCAGGAAGCGCACCGCCTCCTCATAGCGGCCCGAGCCGAGCAGGGTCTCGGCATAGGCGACCGATACCGCATGAGAGAGCGGGAAGGCTTTCATCGAGGCCGTGGCCTGTGCCAGCGCCTCGGGCACGCGGCCCTGCGTGCGCGCCAGCTGGATCGCCATCACGTCCAGCATGGGGCTGCCCGAGCTTGCGCCCGGGATGGTGCCGTACAGCCGCCGCGCCTCGGCCAATTCCTGCTCGGCGGCGGCGGCACGGCCGAGCCGCTGCTCGGTGAAGGCAAGGCCGTAGTGCAGCGCCGGCGCCCGCAGCGTCGAGGCACCCGGCAGCTGCGCGCGCAGTGCATTGCGCAAGGCCTGCAGATCGCTCGGCGACGATTCCTGGATCACGCGCGCGCGCATCCGGGCGAACTCGTACTCGGGCGTATTGGGCACCTTGCGCGCGTTGGCGTGGCTCACGCGGTCCTGCATGTCGGCGAGACGCTCCGAAGTCAGCGGGTGGGTGCGCACATAGGACGGCACCGAGCTTTCCGAGATGCCGGACACGCGCTGCAGCCGCGCGAAGAAATCGGGCATGCCCTGCGGGTCGAAGCCCGCCGCGGTCATGATCTGGAAGCCGACACGGTCGGCCTCGCGCTCCGCGCCGCGCGAGAAGGACAGCTGGTTGGCAACGGCGGCGCCCTGCCCGCCCATCGCCAGCGCCGCCGCGGCATCGGGGCTGCGCGTGGCGGCGAGGCCGGCCAGCACCATCGACGCCAGCGCAATCCACATCGACTGGTCTTGCGACGTGATGCCGCGCGCGATATGGCGCTGCATCACGTGGCCGATTTCATGGCCCAGCACCGAGGCCAGTTCCGACTCGGTATCGGACTGCACCAGCAGCCCGGTATGCACGCCGATATAGCCGCCCGGCAGCGCGAAGGCGTTGATGCTGCGGTCGCGCACCGCGAACAGGTCAAAGCCGGTGGCAAAGGTACCGGCGCCGGTCGAGCCCGAGATATTCTGCCGCCGCGCCGCCTGCACCAGCCGGTAGCCGAGCGCGTTCAGGTAGTCCGACAGCAGCGGATCCGGCACGTACAGCGGATCGCGGCGGATATCGCGCATGATGCGGTCGCCCAGGCGCTTTTCCATGTCGGGCGACAGCGATGCCGTGGACGGGTCGCCCAGGTCAGGCAGCTGCACCCCGCCACTCTCGACCACCGGATTGTTGGTGCGCAGGCCGAACTCGGACTTCTGGCCCGCCTTGATGCTGCGGTTCAGGTTGTCGTAGACCTGGTCGCTCGCCTCGCCGGACAATGATGGCACCGGCTCCGGCGCCCGCATGGACGCGACCGGCCTGGCCGGCGCGGCCGCGGCAGAGGCCGGGGCAGCGGCCGGTGTTCGCGTCGTCGCCTGCGGCCACGCCGGCGACGCCATGCTCAGCGCCAGCAGCGCAGCCAGCGACCGCCGCCATGGCGACCCGGGGCGACCATGATGTGACGCCGAACCGGCAGGCGCGGCATCCGCAGCGGCACAATGGCCGGGCGCGGCAGACCTGCGAAGCGATGGTTGTTTTGGCATGTTGCTATGATAGCGGCCTCCGGTGGCCGTTCCCATCAGACGGTTCTCCTCCCCGCCAAAGGCCTCCTGCACCAAGCCCTGCCATGACCCAGCTCACCCATTTCGATACCGCCGGCCAGGCCCACATGGTCGACGTCGGCGACAAGGCCAGCACGCACCGCGTAGCCGTGGCCACCGGCACCATCACCATGCTGCCCGACACCTTCGCGCTGGTGCGCGACGGCAGTGCCAAGAAGGGCGACGTGCTCGGCATCGCGCGCGTGGCCGCGATCATGGCCACCAAGCGCACCGCCGACCTGATCCCGCTATGCCATCCGATCGGGCTGACCAAGGTCGCGGTCGACTTTGCGCTCGACGAGGCCAGCGCCACCGTCGCCTGCACCGTCCGCACCGAGACCCGCGGCCAGACCGGCGTCGAGATGGAAGCGCTGACCGGAGTGCAGGTGGCGCTGCTGACGATCTACGACATGTGCAAGGCGGTGGACCGGGGGATGGTGATCGGCAACGTGAAGCTGCTGGAAAAGCATGGCGGGAAGTCGGGCGACTGGGTGGCGGCCGCCGGCCAGTGAGCGGCCTGGCTGCAGCGCCCGTGGATCGGCACGCGCCAAACGGCAATCGCGGCACCTAGACTAGACATTGCTCAGGGCAGCCGGGAAACGCGCTTCGCGCCCGCATGGACCCAGCGTCCCCGGCTGGCTCCCATCACCTTGCCAAAGGAGAGACGCAATGCTGACGCAGAAGACAAAGGACATTGTGAAAGCCACCGCGCCGGTATTGGCGGAACACGGCTACGACATTATCAAGTGCTTCTATAAGCGCATGTTCGAAGCGCACCCCGAACTTAAGAATGTGTTCAACATGGCGCATCAGGAACGGGGCGAGCAGCAGCAGGCATTGGCGCGGGCGGTCTACGCGTATGCGGAGAATATCGAAGACCCGAGCAGCCTGATGGCCGTGCTGAACAACATTGCCAACAAGCACGCGAGCCTGGGCGTCAAGCCGGAGCAGTACCCGATCGTCGGCGAGCATCTGCTGGCGGCCATCAAGGAAGTCCTGGGCAGCGCAGCGACCGAGGAAATCATCTCAGCGTGGGCACAAGCCTATGGCAACCTCGCCGACGTCCTGATGGGCATGGAAAGCGCGCTGTATGAAGGTTCGGCCGAACAAACCGGCGGCTGGACCGGGTGGCGGTCCTTTGTGGTCCGCGAGAAGCGCCCCGAGAGCGGCGTGATTACGTCCTTCATTCTCGAACCGGTCGACGGCAAGCCGGTAGCAAACTTCAAACCCGGTCAATACACCAGCATTGCCGTCGACGTGCCCGCGCTAGGCCTGCAGCAAATCCGCCAGTACAGCTTGTCCGATATGCCGAACGGGCGCAGCTATCGGATCTCGGTCAAACGGGAAGGCGGCGGCACCCAGCCTCCTGGCTATGTTTCAAACCTGCTGCACGATCACGTCAATGTCGGCGACGAGGTAAAGCTGGCTACGCCATATGGGAGTTTCCATATCGACGTCAACGCCAAGACGCCCATTGTGCTGATCAGCGGCGGCGTGGGGCTGACACCGATGATCAGCATGCTCAAGACCGCGCTGCAGGCGCCGCCGCGGAAAGTCGTTTTCACCCATGGCGCGCGCAATAGTGCAGTGCATGCCATGCGAGACAAGCTGCGCGAGGCGGCGAAGACCTATGAGAACTTCGAACTGATCGTTTTCTATGACCAGCCCCTGCCTGAGGACGTGCAAGGGCGCGACTACGATTATGCGGGGCTGGTCGACGTCAAGCTGATCGAAAAGTCGATCCTGCTGCCCGACGCCGACTACTACATCTGCGGCCCGATTCCCTTCATGCGCATGCAGCATGATGCACTGAAGAATCTTGGCGTCCATGAAGCGCGCATTCATTACGAGGTGTTTGGTCCGGACCTGTTTGCCGAATAGGCCGGCACGCATGGGCGCATCCGGGAACGACGGACTTGTCATGCCGCGCCGGTTCACGGCGTCCGGCCAGTCTGTCGTTCCTCGGTAATAAAGGTAACGCCACATTTCCACATGCGCCGCCGCAGCGCCTGCGCACGACAATTTGGTATTCAATACGATTGCGGGCCGGCGCATGTCGCGGCCGGCTGCCACTGCCCGCGGCGAGCCTTTCGGCCACGCGGGGGAAAGGTGAATACCATGAACGGGCGCAAGCTCTGCCAGCTGGTACTGGCACTGGCGGCCACGGCCGCAAGCGGCGCCGCCCTTGCCGGGCGAGCCGATTTCCACAATGCCGGCTGGCATGACGCGGACACACGCGGCGGCATGATCAAGACGCGTGTCGGCGTGGGCTTCTATTTCGGCCCCAGCGTCGTGTTCGGCGGCTACCCGTATTACTACCCTGCCTACCCTGCGCCCTATTACTACCCGGCTCCGGCCGTCGCCGTGCCGGCCGAGCCACCTCAATACGTCGAGCAGGGCCCCAACGGGCCGGTGCCAGCCCCGGGGCCCGAGCGGTCTGTACCGCAGGACCAGGGCTGGTGGTATCACTGCAACGAGCCGGAAGGCTACTACCCCTACGTGCAATCGTGCCCGGGCGGCTGGCAGCGAGTGCCGGCCCAGCCGCCGGCCAATTACTGACAGCGTGGAGCACAGCATGCGAGTCCTGACCCGCGCCACGCTTGCCGTGGCGACCCTGACACTCGGCGCCTGCGTCGTGATGCCTTCCGGCCCCAGCGTGATGGCGTTGCCGGGCACCGGCAAGAGCTTCGACCAGTTCCGCGCCGACGACTACAACTGCCGCCAGTTCGCCTTTGGGCAGGTCGGCGGCGTGACTTCCTCGCAGGCGGCCAACAACGCGGCAGTCGGCAGTGCGGTAGTGGGCACCGCGCTGGGCGCTGCGGCTGGTGCAGCCTTTGACGGCGGATCGGGCGCGGCGGTCGGCGCGGGCCTGGGCCTGCTGACAGGCGCCGCGGTAGGCGCGGGCAACGCGCAGTACGCGGGTTACGGCACGCAGCGGCAATACGACGCCGCCTACGTGCAGTGCATGTACGCGAGCGGCAACCGCGTGCCGGTACCGGGGCGGGTGGCCGCTGCGCCGGCTCCTGCGCCGCGGTACTACTATGCGCCGCCCCCGCCGGCCTACTACGTGCCCTACTACTAGGTCAGTTGCGTCCCCACGCGGAGAACCGGCGCGAGCGATCGGTGACCCAGGCGCAGAACGCCTGCGGGCGCTCGCCCTCGGACAACTCGCGGCATGCCTTGGCGATCTCGGCGTATTGCGTCGCTTCATCGCCCAGGTAGTACCAGCGCAACCGCTCCATCCACAGCCGGCCTTGCGCGGCATCGCCGGTCAGCGCGAGCAGCCACGCCGTGCGCGCGATCATCGTGGGAGTCGGCAGCAAGTGCACCGCGGCGATATGCGCGGGCAGCAGTTGCGCTGCGTTCTGCGGCGTGATGACGGCCAGGCCCGCGGCATCGGCCTGCGCATGCTGGCGGAACCAGAAGCGCGGCATCGGCAAGGTGTTGCGGGTTTCGCTGGCCGCGTATTCGCGTGCTTCGGCGCGGCGGTAGTCATGCCACATGGTTGCCAGGATGGCAGCGGCAATCGCAATGCAGGCCACGCTGAGACCCTTCGCCACACTGACCGGGACGCGCCATGGTCCGGCGGCGGCAGGCTCGAGCCAGCCCAGCAGGAAACAGAACGGCAGGAAGAAGTACAGGTAGTGCAGCGGGTATTCGAGCATCGAATGCGCGCAGAGCATCGCCAGCCACGTCAGCATCAGCACCGCTTCACGGCGCTCGCCGTTTTCTGCCTGCCAGAGCCGCGCCCGCACCACGCGCCATAGCCACGCTGCGAGAATCAGCGCGACGCCGAGCGTGCCCGCGACGCCGGTCTTGGCCAGCAGGTCTAGCACAGCGTTATGCGCATGCAGGGACATCTCCACCTTCACGCCGACCTGCGGCAACTGGGTGAATTGCGCCCAGCCGAATTCGCCCCAGCCGACACCGAGCCATGGATGCGCGCGGAACATCGCCAATGCATGCGACCATAGCGCGCCACGTGCGGACATCTGGTCTTCGGCTTCCAGTTGCGCGATGGTGTCGAACAAGCGCCAGTCGAGCAGCTGGCCGGCGGCGCGGATCGCTGGCTGCAGCACCAGCAGCATCACGATCATGGCGGCCGCGGCCACCAGCAGTCCGGTCGTACGCCGCATCGGATCCGTCTCGCGCAGCGTGCCGCGTGCCAGCCAGGCAGCAACCAGCGCGTAGAGCGCGGCAAGACCAACATGCAGCACGCCGGTGCGCGATCCCGATAGCACGATGCCGCTCTCCAGCAGTGCTACCGCTACCAGCCACATCGGGAAACGCAGCCTGCCGCGCGATGCCAGCCAGACTGACGCAACCAGTGCGAGGCCGTGCACGGTGGCCTGGTGGTTGGGCTGGTTCAGGTTGCCCCACAGGCGGCGGTTGTCATCGTAGAAGTAGGTGGAAACGAGGCCGAAGGCACTGCGCTCAAGATGGAAGAGCTGGACCCACTGTGTGACGGTGCCGAGCAGGCCGGTGATCAGGAAGGCGATGGCCAGGGTGTCGCCGGCGTTGAGCGTCTCGGATGCTTGACTGCGGCGGTATGACCATGCGGCGCATGTCACGGCTGCGCCGAGGAACAGTGACAGGACAGTGAGGGTCGCGCTGCCGGTGATATCGGCGTGACCGAGGGCGGTGCGCATCAGACCGACGGCGGCGAGCCAGAAGAACAGCAAGGCTACCCACGGCAGCGAGATCGTCGCGCATGCCGCTGGTGTGGCGGGCTTGCGAAGCGCCAGGAACGCGACCAGGGCCAGCGCGCAGCACGCGGAGGTCCATTCGCCGTAGAACGTCGCGAGTGGGAGCGTATGCCGGGAGACTAACAGCGGGAAGACGATTGCTGCGATGAGAGCAGCCGCGGGGAGATTTGTCCGGGACGGCGGCATTGAGGCGCCTGGTTTGGGGAAAGGCGCATGATAGCTTGGGCGCTGGGCAAAAAAAAAGCGCCCGAAGGCGCTTCCCCCTCCAGTAAATCAACGCTGAGTGGCAGGGTAGAACTTTGCCGGAATAGTGTCACCCGCCACGGAAGCGAACGTAAGCTTGGTGCCCGAACCGTCCTGCGCCCAATCCGCAGTGTAAACATAACTGCCAACTTCCGCCGTGCCGGTGTAGCTAACTGTAACTTTACCCGCAGCCCCGACAACACCAATAGCCGCAGTCGCATACTTCGGCTGCGGCAGTGCGGTGATATTTAGTTCACCAGCAGTGTCGCACAGAGTGCCATCGCCAGCATTATTTTGCATACAGAGCGCCACGGCTGTTTTCACGGCAGCCAGGTCCGAAATGTTGGTACCCCATTTGGACTTCGTCACGTAATCCTGATACTGCGGAATTGCGATCGCCGCCAAGATACCGATGATCGCCACCACGATCATCAGTTCGATCAGCGTAAAACCCTTCTGGACACGACGGCCCAGTTTCTTCAGTTGTTGTACCCGTTGCATGATTTGACCCCTCGAAGAGATTTTGGTTAAGCGTTGCACGTCTTCGGTTTCGTGACGCGGGGCCTATTCAGCAGTAAGCGTGCCAGCCATATCCCCCGTCCGCAGGGGGCAAAAAGCGACAAATTCCGTCACCCGGCAGCGGAAAGGCCCTACGCATGCGCCAAATTTTGTCACCTGGCGGCGCTACCACCTGCCGGAGCGACAAAATGTGCGATCACTCACATGAGTTAGTTGGATATCGCACCGACAGGGACATCTGCCAGGAGAGCAACAAAAAAGGGCGGCCACCCGGCCGCCCTTCCCTGCGATGCAGTACCCCGTCAGGCCGTCTGCGCGGCCCGGCGGCTCAGCAGCTTGCCGATGATCACCACCAGGATCGCACCAGCCGCACCAAACACCAGGTGGGCATGCGGCACATGCACTTCAAACCAGGCCGCATCGACCGGATCGCTGACCAGCATCTCGCCAGCCAGGTAGCCCAGCAGCGCCGCACCCAGCACGATGATGACCGGGAAGCGCTCCATCACCTTGAGCAGCAGCGTGCTGCCGAACACGATCAGCGGGATCGACAGGCCCAGGCCGATGATCAGCAGCATCAGCTGGCTGCCTTCGGGGCCCTTCTGCGCGGCGGCGGCCACGGCGACCACGTTGTCGAGCGACATCACCAGGTCGGCGATCAGGATGGTGCGGATAGCGGCCCAGATATTGTCCTTGCCGTCGTGGCCTTCCTCGTCGTCATCGCCGGTCAGCAGCTGCACGCCGATATAGACCAGCAGCACGGCGCCGACGATCTTCAGGTACGGCAGGCTCAGCAGCTTGACCGCGGCCACGGTCAGCACCACGCGCATGATGATGGCGGCGGCGCTGCCCCAGAAGATGGCCTTCTTCTGCTGGGCGGGCGGCAGGTTGCGCGAGGCGAGCGCGATCACCACCGCGTTGTCGCCGGACAGGACGATGTTGGTCAGGATGATCGATCCCAACGCAATCCAGAAAGTGGTGGAAGACAGCAGTTCCACTGGGAGGCTCCTCGAGTTCTATGTGGTGGCGGTTTTATGTACTGGCGCGCCCCGTCATCCGACGGGTGTTCGGATGTCTGAAAGCGCAGACATGACTGTTTAACCCACGAACCTTTCGATTACATTTCAATCCTGTAATCTTTCGGGGCTTTCACGGCGCCGGGATCACCCGCCGCAAAAACAATGCCCCCGCCGATGGCGGGGGCATCACTAGTCTGTCATTCCCCGCCACAGCGGGAACGGCAAGCAGACCTTACAGCATCGCCTTCAGCAGGCGGCCCATCTCCGACGGGTTCTTGGTCACCTTGATACCGCAGGCTTCCATGATTTCCAGCTTGGCCTGGGCGGTGTCGGCACCGCCCGAGATCAGCGCGCCGGCGTGGCCCATGCGCTTGCCCGGAGGCGCGGTCACGCCAGCGATGAAGCCAACCACCGGCTTCTTCATGTTGTCCTTGATCCAGTTGGCCGCGTTGGCTTCGTCCGGACCACCGATCTCACCGATCATGACCACGGCGTCCGTTTCCGGATCGTCGTTGAACATCTTCATCACGTCGATGTGCTTCAGGCCGTTGATGGGGTCGCCACCGATGCCGACAGCCGACGACTGGCCCAGGCCCAGCGCGGTCAGCTGGCCCACGGCTTCGTACGTCAGGGTGCCCGAGCGCGACACCACGCCGATGCGGCCCTTCTTGTGGATGTGGCCCGGCATGATGCCGATCTTGATTTCGTCCGGCGTGATCAGGCCCGGGCAGTTCGGCCCCAGCAGCAGGGTCTTCTTGTTCTCGCGGCGCATGCGGTCCTTGACTTCCATCATGTCGCGCACGGGGATGCCTTCGGTAATGCAGACCACCAGGTCCAGGTCGGCGTCAACGGCTTCCCAGATCGCGGCAGCGGCGCCTGCGGGCGGCACGTAGATGACCGACACGGTTGCGCCGGTCTGGGCCTTGGCGTCCTTGACGCTGGCGTAGATGGGAATGCCTTCGAAGTCTTCGCCGGCCTTCTTGGGGTTCACGCCTGCGACGAAGGCGTTCTTGCCGTTGGCGTAGTCGCGGCAGCCACGGGTGTGGAACTGGCCGGTCTTGCCGGTGATGCCCTGGGTGATGACCTTGGTGTCTTTGTTGATCAGAATCGACATGCTGTAATCCTTTGCTTGGCTACGAGCGGCGCGCGCGGGAGCTCAATAAAGCGCCAGCGCACCGCTCGCGTTCGCGTATGGTTGCGTTCGTGCGACGGCTTACTTGCCAGCGGCAGCGGCCACCACCTTCTGGGCGGCTTCTTCCATCGTGTCGGCCGAGATGATGGGCAGGCCCGACTCGGCCAGCATCTTCTTGCCGAGGTCTTCGTTGGTGCCCTTCATGCGCACGACCAGCGGCACCGTCAGGTGCACGGCCTTGGAAGCGGAGATCACGCCTTCGGCGATTACGTCGCAACGCATGATGCCGCCGAAGATGTTGACCAGGATGGCCTGCACGTTCTTGTTGCTCAGCATCAGCTTGAAGGCTTCGGTCACCTTCTCGGTGGTGGCACCGCCGCCCACGTCGAGGAAGTTGGCCGGCTCGCCGCCGAACAGCTTGATGGTGTCCATGGTGGCCATGGCCAGGCCGGCGCCGTTCACCAGGCAGCCGATGTTGCCGTCCAGCGAGATGTAGGCCAGGTCGAACTTCGAGGCTTCGATTTCGTTGGCGTCTTCTTCATCCAGGTCGCGGTAGGCGACGATTTCCGGGTGACGGAACAGCGCGTTCGAGTCGAAGTTGAACTTGGCGTCCAGCGCGATGACCTTGCCGTCGCCGGTCAGGATCAGCGGGTTGATTTCGGCCAGCGAGGCGTCGGTGTCGTAGAACGCCTTGTACAGGCCTTGCAGGGCCTGGCGGGCTTGCGCCACGCTCGCGTCGGGCACGCCGATCTTGCGGGCGATGTCGTCGGCGTCAGCGTCGGTCAGGCCGGTCGACGGCTCGATGATCAGGGTGTGGATCTTTTCCGGGGTGTGGGCAGCGACTTCTTCGATGTCCATGCCGCCTTCGCTCGACGCCATCAGCGCGATCTTCTGCGAAACGCGGTCCACCACCAGCGAAACGTACAGTTCCTTCTTGATGTCGGCGCCTTCTTCGATCAGCAGGCGGTTGACCTTCTTGCCTTCCGGGCCAGTCTGGTGCGTGACCAGCTGCATGCCCAGGATGTTCGACGCATAGGTCTTGACGTCTTCGATGCTCTTGGCAACCTTGACGCCGCCGCCCTTGCCGCGGCCACCCGCATGAATCTGCGCCTTGACAACCCACACCGGGCCGCCGAGCTGTTCTGCGGCCTTCAGGGCCTCGTCAACCGAGAACGCGGGGATGCCGCGCGGAACCGGCACATTGTATTTGCGCAGGATTTCCTTGCCTTGATACTCATGGATATTCATGCGTGTTTCCTTTCGGGTAGGCGTAAAAGGTAGAAGGGAGAAATCTGAAAAAGGAGACGAACTCTCTCGTCTGGTTGGCTGATCCTGAGAATCAGCCGGAAGTGCCGGTTGGCCTGTCGGCCGGGACAGCGTCGTTGCCGTCGTCGTTGGCTTGACCACCGCGGTCGCCATTGGCCACGGCGGGCGCCCGAGGCGCGGTTGCGACGGCAGGTGCGGCCTCGGCCCTTGCCTTGGGCGTCGGCTGGTGACCATACCAGCGCGGGTAAAACTCACGAACCACCTCGCCGTCGAAACGCAGCGCGTGGCAGCCGTGCAACTGATAGGGCGGCTCCGGATTCGGATCGTCCTCGCCGTTGTCGCGGATACTGATGACTTCGCCGGCAAACGCCTGGATCGCGGTGCTGGGCAGCACGCCGGCGGCTTCGGTCAGGTGGGAACAGCCGTTGATGCCGGCCAGGCGCTCGCGCACGGCCTTGCGGAAGCCCTTGCGCAGGTTCAGCCCGATCAGCTTGCGGTAGGCCGGGCCGATGGTGTCGCACTGCGACGGGTACGGCACCCAGTCGGAGCACGCCTCGGCATCCAGCACCGTCATGTCCTCGTTGATCGTGACGCGCAGCCACAGGTCGTGCAGGGGCTGGCCTACCGGGCGGATACGGTCGCCGGCAAGTGCGATGTCGCGGGGCTTGGTGTCGGTCAGGCGCACCTCGACATCCCACAGGCCGTCCTCTCTCTGGTACGCCTCGGCCGTAATGGCACGGCGATGGCGCAAGGAGCGGTTGACGGGCTGGGACAGAGGCATGGCCAGGCTGGAATACTGGGGGCTTGGGAACGGCGGCGCCGGAGCACCGAATAACCCGGGGAGTTTAACATGCCGCGCTGGTTTGCCCGGGAACATCCTTGTGCGGCGACTGTCGCGCCGCATTGTCGGGCAACGGCGCGCCAATGACACCCTGACTGCAGTGCAGGTAATGAACCGACGAATGCGGATACTACCGCACACAGACGCTCAGTCGTCGTCGCCGTACGCTTCGTCAGCGCCCTGGATGATCTTGCTGACCACCGCCCGGGAGAATCCCCGCGCCACCATGAATCGGATCTGCCTGGCACGTGCCTCCGGCGTATCCGGCGGCACGCCGAAACGCTTGCGCCAGACCTCGCGGGCGCGCTCGGTCTCGGTGGCGCGCAGCCTTTCCTGCAGTTCGCCCAGCTGTTCGCTGTCCAGCTTGTGGGTCTTGGCTTCCTGCATCACCCTGGCCGCGCCATAGCGGGCGCCGCGGCGATGGACCAGGCTGTCGGCAAAGCGCTGGTTGGACAGCCAGTTCTCGCGCTCGAGCGCATCGAGCAACTGCTCGAGCTGTTCCGGCGATTCGGCATGGGGCGCCAGCTTGCGCGCCAGCTCGGCGCGGCTGTGCTCGCGGCGCGACAGGTAGCCGACGGCGCGGGCCTTCAGGGACAGGGGGGGACGCGTGGCCATTGAGGTCGTGAAGTTTCCACCGTGGGCCTAAACAAAAAGGCCGGCGCATCGGCGATGCCCCGGCCCTTCCGGTTGCTCCAGCGGCGGGCTGGCGCTCAGTCTTCCAGCACTTCGGCCGGCACGACGTTGGTCGGCGCCACACCCAGCGCGGCACGCACCTTGTTCTCGATCTCTTCGGCGATGTCCGGGTTCTCGCGCAGGTATTCGCGCGCGTTGTCCTTGCCCTGGCCGATCTTGTCGCCGTTGTAGCTGTACCACGCGCCCGACTTCTCGACGATCTTGGCGTCCACGCCCAGGTCGATGATCTCGCCCTGGCGGGAAATGCCCTGGCCGTACAGGATGTCGAAGAAGGCTTCGCGGAACGGCGGCGAGACCTTGTTCTTGACCACCTTGACCTTGGTCTCGTTGCCGATGACGTCGTCGCCCTTCTTGATCGAGCCGATGCGGCGGATATCCAGGCGCACCGAGGCGTAGAACTTCAGCGCATTGCCGCCGGTGGTGGTTTCCGGCGAGCCGAACATCACGCCGATCTTCATGCGGATCTGGTTGATGAAGATCACCAGGCAGTTGGTGCGCTTGATGGTGCCGGTCAGCTTGCGCAGCGCTTGGCTCATCAGGCGGGCCTGCAGGCCGGGCAGCGAGTCGCCCATTTCGCCTTCGATTTCGGCCTTGGGCACCAGCGCCGCCACCGAGTCGATCACGATCAGGTCGATCGAGCCCGAGCGCACCAGCGCGTCGGTGATTTCCAGCGCCTGCTCGCCGGTGTCCGGCTGCGAGATCAGCAGGTCGCCGACGTTCACGCCCAGCTTGCCGGCGTAGCTGACATCCAGCGCGTGCTCGGCGTCGATAAAGGCGCAGGTGCCGCCCAGCTTCTGCATTTCGGCCACGACCTGCAGCGTCAGCGTGGTCTTGCCCGACGATTCCGGACCATAGATCTCGACCACGCGGCCGCGCGGCAGGCCGCCGACGCCAAGCGCGATGTCCAGGCCGAGCGAACCGGTGGAGACCACCTGGATGTCCTTCTCGACCTCGCCGTCGCCCAGGCGCATGATCGAGCCCTTGCCGAACTGCTTCTCGATCTGGGAGAGCGCGGCGGCAAGCGCCTTCTGCTTCTCGGCGCTCACGCCCGCACCTGCCTTCTTGTCGTCCATGGTCGTCCTTGAATCAAATGGTGTATAAATAGGCCGCATGTGGCGCGGCACCGGCTTTTGCCGGCTCCGGCGCCGGCCCGGCTGTCTGCGCGGCCGCCATTCCGGAAGCATCACTCAGGAAGCATCCCGGGCGGCCCCAGCGGAATGTGCGGGTACTGTATAAAAAAACAGTATGCTTGGCAAGCCCCATTGCGCCCATTCCGCGGGCGTCCGGCTATGCCGGCCAGGTGGAGACAACCATGCGTATTCTGATCGCCGAAGATGACGACACGCTGGCCGATGGCCTGACGCGCTCGTTACGTCACTCTGGCTATGCCGTCGACCATGTTGCCGACGGGCTCGGTGCCGACTCCGCCCTGTCGACCCAGACCTTCGACCTGCTGATCCTGGACCTGGGACTGCCGCGCATGTCCGGCCTGGAGGTGCTCAAGCGCCTGCGCGCCCGCGGCGCGATGCTGCCGGTGCTGATCCTGACCGCGGCCGACAGCGTCGACGAACGCGTCAAGGGCCTGGACCTGGGTGCGGACGACTACATGGCCAAGCCGTTCGCGCTGTCCGAACTGGAAGCGCGCGTGCGCGCACTGGTGCGCCGCGGCGCCGGCGGCGGCGCCACGCTGATGCGGCACGGGCCGCTGGCCTTCGACCAGGTCGGCCGCATCGCCTACCTGAACGAACAGATGCTCGACCTGTCGGCGCGCGAGATCGGCCTGCTGGAGATCCTGCTGACGCGCTGCGGCCGGCTGGTGTCCAAGGAACAGCTGGTCGACCACCTGTGCGAGTGGGGCGAGGAAGTCAGCAACAATGCCATCGAGGTCTACGTGCACCGCCTGCGCAAGAAGATCGAGGTGGGCGGCATCCGCATCGCCACGGTTCGCGGCCTGGGTTATTGCCTGGAAAAATTCCAGCCGGCCGTGGCCGCGCAGCATTGACGCCGCCATTGACGCGGCCCGCACCTTAGCCTCGCCCGTGCAGGCGAGCACGACCGCACCCGAGCGACCACCGTCGAGATGAGCCTGCTGCAACTGCCCTGGCGGCGCGCGCACCGCGCCGTGCCACCACCCTCCCATACCACGCCTGGCACGCCCGGCACCGACCAGGAACTGGCCGACGCACTGCCTCACCTGGAGGAAAGCACCGCCACGCCCGCGCCACGCTCGCTGTTCGGCGAGATCCTCGACTGGATGCTGGCGCCACTGCTGCTGCTGTGGCCGATGAGCATCGCGGTAACCTACCTGGTGGCCAAGTCGATCGCCAACGGCCCGTTCGACCGGGCGCTGGAAGCCAGCGCCATCGTGCTATCGCAGCAGCTGCGCGAGGTCAACGGCCGCGTCACGCTGCAGCTGCCGCTGTCGGCGCGCGAGATCCTGCGCGCCGACGAGACCGACAATATCTATTACCAGGTAGTCGGCAAGCGCGGCGAGTACATCGCCGGCGACCACGACCTGCCGCTGCCGTCGGAAGAAGACCAGGGCCACGCCGGCCTGGTGTCGCTGCGCGACGACCGCATCGCCGGCAACGATGTGCGCGTGGCCTACACCTACGTCGACCTGCGCAACGTCAGCGGCAGCCAGCCGGTGCTGGTGCAGGTGGCCGAGACGCTCGACAAGCGCGCGCGCCTGGCCAACGAGATCATCAAGGGCGTGATCCTGCCCCAGTTCGTGATCCTGCCGCTGGCGGTGGTGCTGGTGTGGTTCGGGCTCTCGCGCGGGCTGGCGCCGCTGACCGCGATCCAGCAGCGCATCCGCGCACGCAACCCCGGCGACACCAGTCCCATCGACGAACGCGCCGCACCGCAGGAGATCACGCCGCTGGTGGGATCGTTCAACGACCTGCTGGCGCAGCTGGACCAGTCGGTGCAGACGCAGAAGCGCTTTATCGCCGATGCCGCGCACCAGATGAAGACGCCGCTGGCGGGGCTGCGCATGCAGGCCGAGCTGGCGCAGCGCGAGCAGTCGCCGGAAGAGCTGCGGCGCTCGCTGGCACAGATCGCCGGCAGCTCCGAGCGCACCGCGCACCTGGTCACGCAACTGCTGTCGCTGGCGCGTATGGAAAACCTGGCCGGCACCGGCGGCATGGGCGAGCTGGACCTGTGCGCGCTGGCGCGCGAGGTGGTCAAGGACTGGCTGCCGCAGGCCTGGGCGCGCGACATCGACCTGGGGCTGGACGCCGCCGACCACCCGGTCACGGTGCTGGGCAACGGGCTGATGCTGACGGAGATGCTCAACAACCTGCTCGACAATGCCATCCGCTATACGCCGCGCGGCGGGCATGCGACGGTGCGGGTCAGCGCCGATGCCTTCGAGCCGTTTGCCTACCTCGACGTGGAAGACACCGGCCCGGGCATCGCGCCGGCCGATCGCGAACGCGTGATGGAGCGCTTCTACCGCGTGCTCGGCACCAATACCGAAGGCAGCGGGCTGGGCCTGGCCATCGTGCGCGAGATCGTACAGCAGCACGGCGGCGACGTGCAGATTTCAGACCACGTCTACCAGCAATCGCCGCGCCTGGCCGGTGCGCATTTCCGCGTGACATTGCGCCGCCCAACCGAAACTCCGACGTGATGAACGACGTTCCCGCCGCTGACCTCGCCGAAGCCCGCCAGCGCCAGGCCTGGCACCTCAACCTGCGCTGGATCGTTGGGCTGCTGGCGATCTGGTTCGTGGTGACCTTCGGGGTGGCGTGGTTTGCGCGCGAACTGCGCTTCGACTTTTTCGGCTGGCCGTTCTCGTTCTGGGTGGGGGCCCAGGGAGCACTGGTGGTCTACGTGCTGATGGCCGCGCTGTACGCCTGGCGGATGAACCGCGCCGACGAAGCTTCCGACGAAGCTGTCGCACCCGCCCCCCTGCCTTCGCAGGGTGCCTTGCGCGGGCCGGGCTCCGATGTTGCATAGCGATATGCCGGCGCGCCCGCGCGGCAATGCCAGGTGGTGCCGTGTGGCGCCAGAACTGGCTGCACCGCAGCATGCGCGGCCCTTGAAAACGGCTAGCGTATACCCCGACATTTTTGGCACTTGCGCGCCGGAATCTGTCAGAACTCAGTAAGTTTCGCGAACCACAATCCTCTGCAACTCAGGCTCCCGGCCAGCGGCACGGGCCTTTTCCGCGATGTTGCCGCGCCTTGCCCGAGATCCATTCCAGACGGAGGAGACAAGATGGCAAACGTGCAAAACGTTGCGGTACCCGGAGGGGGTGCGCAAAACGCACCGATGACACGCGAGGAACGCAAGGTGATCCTTGCCTCGTCGTTGGGCACGGTGTTCGAGTGGTACGACTTTTACCTGTACGGCTCGCTGGCGGCGATCATCGCCAAGCAGTTCTTCGCCGGCCTGGATCCGACCTCGGCCTTCATCTTCGCGCTGCTCGCCTTTGCCGCCGGCTTTATCGTGCGGCCGTTCGGCGCACTGGTGTTCGGCCGCCTGGGCGACATGATCGGGCGCAAGTACACCTTCCTGGTGACCATCCTGATCATGGGCCTGTCGACCTTCATCGTCGGCCTGCTGCCGGGCTTTGCCACCATCGGCTGGGCGGCCCCGGTGATCCTGATCGCGCTGCGCATGCTGCAGGGCCTGGCGCTCGGCGGCGAGTACGGCGGTGCCGCCACCTACGTGGCCGAGCACGCGCCGCACGGCAAGCGCGGCGCCTACACCTCGTGGATCCAGACCACCGCCACGCTCGGCCTGTTCCTGTCGCTGATCGTGATCCTGCTGTGCCGCGAGCTCACCGGCCCGAACTTTGAAGTCTGGGGCTGGCGCATCCCGTTCCTGCTGTCGATCCTGCTGCTGGGGATGTCGGTGTACATCCGGCTGTCGATGAATGAATCGCCGGCATTCCAGCGCATGAAGGCCGAGGGCAAGACCTCCAAGGCCCCGCTGACCGAGTCCTTCGCGCAGTGGCGCAACCTGAAGATCGTGATCCTGGCCCTGCTCGGCCTGACCGCCGGCCAGGCCGTGGTCTGGTACACCGGCCAGTTCTACGCGCTGTTCTTCCTGACGCAGGTGCTCAAGGTCGATGCCAAGACGGCCAACCTGCTGATCGCCGGCGCCCTGGTGATCGGCACGCCGTTCTTCATCTTCTTCGGCTCGCTGTCGGACAAGATCGGGCGCAAGTGGATCATCATGGCGGGCTGCGCGCTGGCCGTGCTGACCTATTTCCCGCTGTTCAAGGCGCTGACCCACTACGCCAACCCGGCGCTGGAGCGCGCGCAGCAGACCGCTCAGATCGTGGTGACCGCGGATCCGAAGCAGTGCTCGTTCCAGGGCAGCCCGATCGCCCGCGAGATCGACTTCCGCAGCTCGTGCGATATCGCCAAGCGTACCCTGGCCCAGTCGTCCGCCAGCTATGAGGTGGTGGAAGCCCCGGCCGGCACGATGGCGACGGTCAAGATCGGCGACAAGGAAATCAAGGCCTTCGACGCCAAGCTGGCCAATGGCCACAGCTTCGACGACGCCAGCAAGGCGCAGATCGCGGCGTTCAAGAAGGAGGTGAGCGGCGCGATGTCCGCCGCCGGCTACCCGGCCAAGGCCGACCCGGCGCAGATGAACACGATCATGGTGCTGGTGATCCTGGTCATCCTGGTCATCTACGTGACCATGGTCTACGGCCCGATCGCCGCCATGCTGGTGGAGCTGTTCCCGACGCGCATCCGCTATACCTCGATGTCGCTGCCCTACCATATCGGCAACGGCTGGTTCGGCGGCCTGCTGCCCACCATCTCGTTCGCGCTGGTGGCCCAGAACGGCAATATCTACTACGGCCTGTGGTACCCGATCATCATCGCGGCCATCACCTTCGTGATCGGTGCGCTGTTCGTGCGGGAAACCAAGGACGTGGATATCTACGCCCACGACTGAACGGCCGACGGGACGAAACCGTGACCACGACGGCAGGCCGCCCGGCCTGCCGTTTTTTCATGGGCGCTGGTGTCCCGAAAAAACTTCGCACGGGGGTGTTGACAGTGCCGAAAGCCCCTGTATAATCTCAGTCTTCGTTGGCGAATTAGCTCAGTCGGTTAGAGCGACGGAATCATAATCCGCAGGTCCGGGGTTCGAGTCCCTGATTCGCCACCATCTATTTGAAAAGCCGCGTTCTCGCAAGAGAACGCGGCTTTTTGCTTTGGATTGCCAGGCGCGCTGCCGGCACCTCTCGATGCCGGAAGCGTCACGCCCTACGGCTGCGTCAACAGGAACTCATGCCGGCTGGTATCGAGCCGCGACACGCGGTACTCGATCCGCTCGTCGTGGTAGGACGAGGCCACGCGCAGGATCTTCAGCAACGGACTGCCCACGGCAACGCCCAGCAGCTGGTGGTCATCTTCGTCCGCCAGCGCCGAGCGCAGCCGCTCTTCGGTGCGGATGATATTGATGCCGAAGCTATCCTGGTAGAAGTTGTAGAGCGTATTGGGCCGCTCGCGCAATTGCTTCTCCGTCAGGCCCTTGAAGCGCTCTTCCGGCACGGTGATGGCATCGATCATCATCGGCGTGCCTTCCAGCGACAGGACGTTGGCGAAGCGGAACACGGGTTCACCGACGGCCAGCCCCAGGGCGGCCGCCTCGTCCTTGTCGGCCTTCGCGCGCCGGAACCTGGCCAGGCGTACGGTCGGATATTCGCGATGGCCATCCTGGCGCACGATACGGAAGAAGCGGAAGAAGTGATCCTCCTGCCGGTGCGTGGCGACGAAGGTGCCGCGTCCCTGGTGCCGGATCATGATGCCTTCGGCCACCAGTTCGTCGATCGCCTTGCGCAGCGTGCCGATCGACACGCCAAAGCGCTCGATCAGCTTGCGCTCGGACGGAATGGCTTCTCCCGGCTTCCACTCGCCCTCCGCCAGCGCGGAGAGAATGGCCTGCTTGACGTCCTTGTACAGGACGCCGCCGATCGCACTGGCGGCATCAAATCTGGCACCCACGTTGAAATCCCTGTTCGCTGGCCCGCGCCGCCTTGACGGCTGTGCACAGGCCGATTCATCTAGATAAGCCAGATCATACCGGAGGCCATCTTGTGCCTATCGGCGCTGTCGCGGCCAGCCGGTGCTATTCGGCGCGGATGTGTTTCTCTTCGATCAGCCTTGCCCATCGCGTCACCTCGCCGTTGAAGTATTCGGCGAAGGGGCCGCTGGTCTGCGGCGCCGGGCTGAAGCCGGCCGCCACAATGCGCTCGCGCATCGCGTCGGACTGCAGCATGCGCGCCACCGACGCGGCAACCTTGTCGACGATCGGCCTGGGCGTCCCCGCCGGCATCATCAGGCCGGTCCAGTTCTCGACGATCAGGTCGGGATAGCCCGCCTCGGCCACGGTCGGCACGTCGGGCAGCAGCGGATGCCGTTCACGCGTGGTCACCGCCAGCGCGCGCAGCTTGCCGCCCTTCACATAGGCCAGCGACTCCGGAAAATTGGAGAACACCACATCGATCTGGCCGCCGATCAGGTCGGTCATCGAAGGCGCCCCGCCCTTGTACGGCACATGGGTCAGGTTGGCGCCGGTCAGGCTTTCGAACAGCGCCAGCGTCAGGTGCGGCGGCGTACCGTTGCCGCTGGAGCCGGCATTGAGCTTGCCCTTCTGCGCCGCGGCGGCCAGGTCCTTCAGCGACTTGACCGGAGAACTGGCCGGCACCACCACCAGCATCGGCGACGAGGCGATGCGCGCTACCGGCACCAGGTCTTTCTGCATGCTGAACGGCAGCTTGGGGAACAGCGTCACATTGGAGGCATGCGTCAGCGTGACCGCGAGCCAGGTATAGCCGTCGGCGGGTGCCTTCGCGACCTGGTCGGCGCCGATGTTCGCGTTGCCGCCGGGCTTGTTGTCGACCACCACGGGCCGCTTCCACTCTTCGGCGAGCTGGTGCCCGACCAGCCGCGCCATGATGTCCGTCAGGCCACCGGCCGCGAACGGCACCACGTAGCGGATCGGCTTGCCGGGATAGTCATGGGCGGGCACCGACGCCTGCGCCGTGCCCTGTGCGGCGGCCGGCGCCGAAGCCAGTCCGGTGAGCGTGGATACTGCGGACAACGCGACAAGCGCGCCGGCCCCATACCTGAGCGCGGTGCGAATCAAACCTCGATACATGGTGTGTCTCCGTTTTGTGGTCGCTGGCCCGTTCTTTGCCGGGTCCGGTTTCGTGGTGGGAATCGAATCGAAAACGCTAGGCCTTGCCCTCCTGCACCTCTTCCGCCAGTTCGCCCGCCAGTTCGCGCAGCTCACTTAGCAGGGCCTCGGGGATGTCTATGCCATGGGCCTGCGCGTCGGCCTGCGCGGCATCGCGCCGCGCGCCTGGCAGGCGCGTGCCCTCGTCATCCAGCATTGCCTGCAACAGGGCTTCGACACGTCCGTCATAGGCGTCGGAGCCCGCGAACGCGCCCGGGTCCAGCGCCATGAAGAGCTGGCCGATGCGCGGCCGGTTGCCGGCGTCCGTGAAAAAGGAATCCGCTTCGGCGCCGAAGCTGGCACCTGCCAGCGAGGTCACCAGCAGCTCGACCATCAACGCCAGCATCGCGCCCTTGACGCCGCCGGCGGGCAGCATCGAGCCGCGCAACGCGGCCTGCGCATCGGTCGTCGGCTGGCCGGCTTCGTCCAAAGCCCAACCCAGGGGAATCGGCTTGCCCTGCTTCGCCGCCACCATGATCTTGCCGCGTGCGACTTCGGACAACGACAGGTCGATCACGATCGGCGCGTGGCCCCGGCGCGGAAACACCGCGGCAATGGGATTGGTGCCGAACAGCGGGCGCCGTCCTCCCCAGGCAGGCATTGCTGCGGGCGAGTTGCCCATGGCGATGCCCACCATGCCCGCGCGCGCCACCGGATCGAGCGGCAGCGCGGCCGCGCCGAAGTGGTAGCTATTGGTGACTGCCGCGACACCAACACCGGTCTCATAGGCCCGGCCCATTGCCTCGGCAATCGCCAGGTCGCATGCCGGGAAGGCGAAGCCGCACCCCGCATCGACCAGCGCCGCGCTGGCGCGTGCGCGCCGCACCGTGGGCGTCGCGCGGCCGTCGACACGATCCGCGCGCAGGTGCGCCACATACATGGGTACCCGCGATACACCGTGCGACGCCAGCCCCGCCGCATCGGCACGCACCAGCGCCGCGGCCGTTGCGTCGGCCTGCAGCTGGCTCGCGCCCGCACGCCGAAGCGCGGCGTTGGCGATCCGCTCCACTTGCGTCATCGGCACCCGGGTCATGTCATGTCCTCCAGCGTCTGCCGCACTTGTTGCGCGATCATCATCGATACCCGTGCATTGGCCTCCTGCGTCACGCCGCCGATATGCGGCGTCAGGATCAGGTTGGGCACGTCGGCGAGCACGCTGCCTGCGGGCAAGGGCTCGTGCTCGAAGACGTCAAGCGCGGCGCCACCGAGATGTCCGTCGCGCAGCGCCTGCGCCAGCGCGGCCTCGTCGACCACGCCGCCGCGGGCAGTGTTGATCAGCACCGCGCCACGCTTCATGCCGGCGATCCGCTGCGCGTCGAGCAGATGCCGCGTGGCGGCGACGAGCGGCACATGCAGGCTGACCGCGTCGGACTGCGCCAGCAGCGTGTCGAGCGCGACACTGCGCACGCCGGTGCGGGCCCATACCGGGTCGTCCGCGGCCAGCATCGGGTCGAATGCCGCCACCTGCATGCCGAACGCCTGCGCCAGCGCGGCGGCCTGCCTGCCAATGTCGCCGAAGCCCACCAGCCCCAGCGTCTTGCCCAGAGCTTCCCTGCCCTCCGACAGGCGTGCGCGCGGCCACTGCCCCGCGGCCACTTGCGCGCTGCTGCCGTAGGCGCCGCGCAGCAGCAGCGCCGCGGTGGTGACCACATACTCGGCCACCGAGCGCGCATTGGCCCCGGCCGCGGGGATCACGCGGATGCCGCGCTCGCGGCAGGCCTCGACATCGATATTGTCGAGGCCGACCCCGAGCCGCCCGACCACGCGCAGCGATGGCGCACTTGCCAGCAGCGCCGCGTCGACCTGCGTGCGGTTGCGCACGATCAACGCCTGCGCACCGGGCAGCGCATCGAGCAGTTCGGCGCGGCGGTCGACCCAGCCCGGCTCGTAGCGCAGGTCGAAGCCCGCCCGCAGCGCCTGCACCGCGGCATCGTCCATGAACTCGCTGACGCAGATGCGCTTCATCATGCCGACTCGTGGATGCGGGTCAGCACGAACTCGCGGTGGCCGAGCGCCTCAGCCGCGGTCCAGCGCCCGTTGACCGTGGCCAGCATGCACTCGAGCAGCTTGTCGCCGGCCTGGTCCAGCGTCAGCTCGCGCTGCAGCAGGCCCGAGCAATCGACATCCATATGCTCGCTCATCAGCCGCACCGTGCGCGGGTTGGCACACAGCTTGATCACCGGCACGATCGGGTTGCCGATCACGTTGCCCTGCCCGGTCGGGAAGAAATGCACCACATAGCCGGCGGCGGCGCACAGCGTGACCATCTCCGCCGCGGCCGACGACGAATCCATGAACCACAGGCCCGGGTGAGTCGGCTCCTCGGCCTTGTCGAGCACGCCGTCGACCGTGCACTTCTTGCCGATCTTCTGGATATTGCCCAGCGCCTTCTCCTCGATCGTGGTGAGGCCGCCGGCGATATTGCCCTTGGTCGGCTGCGACTCCGACAGGTCCGAGGTCTTCCAGCGGTCGATCATGCCCTGGTAGCGCTCGAACATGGCCATGAACTGGTGGCGTACTTCGTCGTTGGCGCAGCGCGCCGCCACGATATGTTCGCCGCCGGTCAGCTCGGAGGTCTCGCCGAAGACCAGCGTGGTGCCGAGCGGGTGCAGCTTGTCGAAGGCATTGCCGACGGTCGGGTTGGCGCCGCAGCCGGACGTGGTATCCGACTCGCCGCACTTGGTCGACACCCAAAGCTCGCTGATCGGGCATTCCACCCGGTGCAGCGCGGTGGCGTACTGCACGTACTCCTTCGCCGCCTTCGACGCCCGCATGATGGTGTCATGGTCGCCATGGCCCTCGATGCCGAAGCCGACCACCGGCTTGCCGGTCTTGGCGATGCCGTCGACCACCTTCTTGGTCCAGCCGTCCTCGATGCCGATCACCACCACGGCGGCGACATTGGGGTTGCTGCCCGCGCCGATCAGCGTGCGGAAGTGCAGGTCCAGGTCCGGCCCGAACTGCAGGCGGCCATACGGGTGGGGAATCGCCATGGTGCCCTTGATGGCGACGGCAACCGCCTCGGCGGCGGCGTTGGACAGGTCGTCCAGCGGCAGGATGATGACGTGGTTGCGCACGCCGACGCGGCCGTTGTCGCGGCGGTAGCCCCAGAAGGTGGTGTTTTGATCGATCACGGACATGGCTTGGGTCTCGGGTATGAGTGGGGAGATGAGTGGCGGACGAAGGCGGACGGGGGGCGCGGCTTACCAGCGCTTGGTCTTGATGTTGTGAACGTGGGCGTGTTCGCCTGCCTTGATCGGCGCCACCACCTTGCCGATGTCGATGCCGTACTTGTAGACGGTGTCGTTGGGATCCATGTCGCACAGCGCTACCTTGTGGCCGATGGGGATCGGCTGCAGCGCGGTCACGGTCACGATCTTGTCCTCATCCATGATCCAGGCGTTCAGCCTGGTGCCAGCCTGGATCCCTTCCACCACGGCCACCGCCACGGTGTCCTTGGCGTCGTGCAGCACTACGTGAATCATCGTTGTCTCCTCTGTGGGTCGGTTGTGCGGGTTGTCGGTGAAACCATCTTAGGCAAGCTAAAGATCCATGTCAACTAACTCATATATATCACTTAGTTGAATGTGAATCGGCGCATGAGGGACGCTGGGGACCGCAGCAGATCATTGGCGACCTGCGGCTCGTCTTGCGGCAGTGCTAAGGGGGAGGAGTTGCTGGCGCTGCGACGGCCTGTTCAAGGCCGCCGCCAGGGGCATCGACGTGCCCGGTCAACTAATCAGTCGCCGGCGGTGACGACCGTCCGGGGGTTACCAGTAGCGTACCCGGCCCGTATCCAGGTGTACGAATTGCTCGCCCTGGTAAAAACCGACACCCCCGCCCTTCAACGTCTTCGCGGCATCGCGCAGGTCACCGAGCGGCACGCCGGCGACGCGGATGTCGATGGCCTTGCCGTCCATGTGGAGGCTGTGCCTGGCGACCCCGCCGCCACGCGAGGTTCGCAGGCGCGAATTTGTGGCCGGACTGCGATAGCCCGAGATGACCTGGAACGGTTCGTTGGTACCGAGTTCTCGGCGCAGCTGGTACAGCAGGTCGAACAGCTGCGGATCGATCACTCCAACCTGGCCCGAATAATGGTCGCGCAGGAAACCATTGAGCGAAGTAAGTGCCTCGGGCACAAAACTGTCGCCCACGGCATAGACGAGCTTGATGCGCTCACCCGTATGAGTGTGGTCAAAGGCCAGCGTGCGCGCATCGGGCAGGCTGGCAAGCGCCTGGCGCGGCGCCAGGGGCATCAGTCCGGCAGCCAGCGCCAGGCCTCCGGTGGTATGTAGAAAGCGGCGGCGTGCCTTGCGCGTCGCATCATTCATGGTACTTCCTCTGCTTGTGCTGGGCGCGCCTCACTGCCTGGCAGCAGCGCGCGCGATGGCTGGCGGCGAGGGGCGCCCGGTGCGTTGCCGCAGCGCCTTGTCCAGCAGTTTGTCGTGACCGTAGATGTCAGGCAGGAAGGATACACGACCATCGGCCCGGGCGATGACCGTGCCATAGGCCAGCACCACCGGCAGCGGTTGCTGCAGCCGCACCGTGTTCGACTTCCCGCGCGCCATCGCCTCGCGGATACGCGCCTCGTTCCAGTCTGGCATATCCTGCAGCACGAACTGAGCCAGTGCCACTGGGGATTCCACGCGGATGCAGCCGTGGCTGAAGTCGCGCCGGTCGCGCTTGAACAGCTGCGGCGTCGGGGTGTGGTGCAGGTAGATGTTTTCGTTGTTGGGGAACATGAACTTGATGTCGCCCAGCGCGTTCATGGGGCCGGGGCGCTGCCGGATGCGCATGCGGCCATTGAGCACGGCTTCCAGGTTGTCCTCGGACAGCGTGGTCACGGCCTTGCCGTCGCCGGTCACGAACTCGAAGCCCTGCTGGTTGAAATACGCCGGATCGCGTCGCAGCCGGGGCACCGTCTCGCGCTTGGCGATCGACGGCGGCACGTTCCAGTACGGGCTGAACTCGATGTAGCGCATATCTTCCTCGAACAACGGCGTGCGCGTATCCAGCGCCTTGCCGACGATCACCTTCATCTCCAGCTTGATGTCGAGCTTGCCGTCGCGGATCTCGTAGGCGCGCAGCATGAACTCCGGCACGTTGACCACGATCATGCGCGGGCCATCGAGCGGGGTCCAGCGCATCCGCTCCATGGTCAGTTCGATCTGCCGCACCCGGCTGGCCATGGGCAGATTAAGTTGCGCCAGCGTCCCGGTGCCGATCACGCCGTCGGCCTGGAGCCCGTGCCGCGACTGGAACGCCTTGACGCCATTGACGAGTGCGCCTTCATAGCGCGCCGGCGGCTTCGTGCCTGCCGGCAGGTCGCCCAGTGCCACCAGGCGCGCCGTCAGCGCCGCAGTGCCCGCCCACGGCTGCCCCGGCGTCAGCTTGCCCGCGGGCAGCGCCGGCAGCGGCTGCGCCCAGACCGGCAGCGCGGCGATCTCGCGGTAGCGGGCCAATGCCTCGCGCAGCGTGCCATACAGGGGGAAAGTGGGCGCGGCCTGGCGCACCGCGTCCGGCAGGCGGTGTTGCGCGACCGCCTCGCGCAGCACCGTGGCGGCGTCATACGGGCGTTCTTCCTGTGGCGCGAAATCGGCGCGGACCGCACGGGGATTGATACGGCCGCCGTGCAGGTCGGCCAGCATGCGCTCCATCGCGGCGGTCAGCGCGGCGCCAAGACGGGCGGCGGCATCCGTTGCGAGCACCGGCCCGGTGGCCGCCTGGTGCACTGCCTGACGCAGCGCCTCGGCATCGTAGTCGCCCGGATCGAGTCCATCCGCAGCCGCGTTGGACAGCGCGTCGACCGCCTGCCTGGCTTCCGGTACGGGCCTGCCCTGGGCGAACCATAGTGGTCCCTCAGGTGCCGGAGCGGCTTGTGGCGCCGACGCTGGTGGCGCTGGTGGCGCTGGTGGAGTCTGGGTCGTCTGAGGCGCCTGGGCCAGGACCGGGGCTCCGGCGGCGCCCGCCAGCAACAGTGCGGCGAGCGCTAGCTTCATTTTGCCGGGACGGTGGCCGCTGAAGTGACGCGCGGCCAGGCAAAGCGCAAGGAGAGCAGCCTTGCCTGCGGCAAGACTGGCGCCGGTCAGGCGCATGGCGGCTGTCGGGAACGAAGGCATCGTGGGGATGGGCTCGTTTCGTGGCACACGCCCACAGTCTACCCGTGTTGGGGAAGCGGCGTCAGGACCGCACAGCGGGCCGCTTCGCGACCGCCAGACCACATCGAACAACGCAAGTCACGGGTCCGGCAAGGTCACCAGGCAAATTCGGCCGATTCACGCAGCTTGCTCGGAAGTTTCACACGGTGGGCGTATCGCCATATTCCTACACTGGGCCCCGTTCACAAGGCAATTCCGATGTCCGGATGCAGCCGCTGCCTTGGAACACTTGCGTGCCACGGCAATCGTGCGGGCACGTCTTCCACAACCAAGAGACCCAACATGAAATTCGCATTTGCACCGGTGGTAATTGCCGCCGGCATCGTCTTCGCGTCGCAATCCGCGCATGCCGCCGACGGCACCATTACCTTCAACGGCAACATCTCCCCCACCTCGTGCGAGATCAATGGCAACGGCACCGGCTCGAAGTCGTTCACCGTCACGCTGCCGACCGTATCGGCAAAGACGCTGAACACCGCTGGTGCGCGCGCCGGCCGCACCCCGTTCACCATTGCACTGAGCTGCGATGCGGATACCGGCGCGGTCCATACCTACTTCGAACCGGGACCGACCACCGACGCCAGCACCGGCAACCTGGTGATCAACAGCGGCACCGGCACGGCAAGCAATGTGCAGATCGGGCTGCTCAATGCCGACTTCTCCCAGATCAAGGCCGGCTTTGCGGACAGCGCCCAGAACTCGCTGCCCATGCAGCTGACCGGCGGCACGGCCACCCTGTCCTACTTTGCCGAATACGTCGCCACCGGCCAGGCCGCCTCGGGCGTGGCCAATTCCAGCGTGATGTACACCATCGCGTATCCGTGACGCCAGCGCGTTCCTGAGATTTCCCTGAAGGGCAAATCCGATTCCGGACCTGGCGCTCACGTGGCGCAGTCCGGTGCGTAGGCACGCGCCATGTTGGCGGCGCGTGCCGCCTCGTTTCCCCCTGCTGTGCTTGCCGGTCCTGCCGACGACTGGTTCTTCAAGCTCTGTTTTACGGCCTCAACATGCTGTCCACATCCCTGCGAAACTTGCTGGCCGCCCCCATGGCCGCGCTGGCGCTGTCGTGCGCGTTGCCCGCCAACGCCTCCGTCATCGTCGGCGGCACGCGCGTGGTCTACCGCGCCGCGGACAAGGAAGTCACGCTAAAACTGACCAACGAAGGGCAATCGCCCGCGCTCACCCAGGCGTGGGTCGATGCCGGGACGGCGACTCCGACGCCGACCTCGATCGAAGTGCCCTTCACGATCACGCCGCCGATCGCGCGCATCGACCCGGGCAAGGGCCAGACGCTACGCATTCTCTATACCGGCGAGCCGCTGCCGCAAGACAAGGAGTCGCTGTTCTGGCTCAACGTGCTTGAAATCCCGCCGAAGCCGTCCGCCGATGAAGCTGGCGTCAACTCGCTGCAAATGGCATTCCGTTCGCGCTTCAAGCTGTTTTTCCGCCCCGCCGGCCTGCCGGGCAGCGCCACGGAGGCGCCGGCTGCGTTGCGCTGGGAACTTGGCAGCCGCGACGGCAAACCCGTGCTGCTGGCGCATAACCCAACGCCATACCATGTGTCGCCGGTCAGCGTCGAGGTCATTGCCGGCGAGCACCTCGCCAAGGCGACAGACCCGGACATGATTGCGCCTGGCGCCACTGCAACCTTCCACCTGGACAGCGAAGTCCGCAACCCTGCCGGCGCCACGGTGCGTGTGCACTGCATCAACGACTTCGGCGGCAGAGACAAATTCGGCGCGCCGCTGAACGCCTTCGGCTCTCGCTAGCCCTCTTCACTCTTCAACCCACGGTCCGTTACGCCCTTCGGCAGCCGCCGGCTGCCGATGCCTGCGTGCGGCCATCGTCGACACGCCGGTTCCATGCTGACACTCTCTCCCCGTCACGTCCCGTTTCGCCTGCGCCCGCTTTATGCCGTGTTGCTGACCTTGTTCGCCAGCAACGCAGGCGCAGCCGGGCAACCCGACGTCGGCCCGATGCCTGTCCGCTCCGCGCAGGACGTGGAGTTCAGCGATACCTTCCTGCAGGGTACGGCGGGCGGCGTTGCGGACCTGAGCCGCTTCAGCAAGGGCAATCCGGCGCTGCCCGGCCACTACCGTGCCGAGTTGTATGTCAACGAAATCTGGCTGGGTCGCGCCGGCGTGGAGCTGCGCCAGTCCGGCGACCCCGCCGCCCCGGCGGTGCCGTGCTTCGATCGCAGCCTGCTGGAGCGCATCGGCGTCGACCTGGCCAGGCTGACGGCCGCCGCATCGCTGGACGGCGACGGCTGCCAGCCGCTGCCAGCGCTGATCGCCGATGCCACCGCGAGCTTCGACAACGGCGAGCAGCGGCTCGACATCAGCGTGCCGCAGGCCGCGATGGTGCGCCGCGCACGTGGTTACGTCAGCCCCGAGAACTGGGACAACGGTGTTCCGGCGGCGCGCTTGCAGTACAACGCCAACGTCTATCACTCCGACGCATCCAGCCTGTCGACCACGCAGGCCTATGTGGGCCTGAACGCCGGCCTCAACCTGGGACCATGGCGCTTCAGCCACCAGGGCAGCCTGAACCACGATGAACGGCAGGGCACGCGCTACCAGAGCGTACTCACCAACCTGCAGCGCGCCATTGCGCCCTGGAAAAGCCAGTTGGTAATCGGCGATGCGTTTACCGACGGCACGCTGTTCGACAGCATCGGCTTTCGCGGCGTGCGCCTGGCCAGCGACGAGCGGATGTATCCCGAATCGCTGCGCGGCTATGCCCCGATCGTGCGCGGTATCGCGCGCAGCAATGCCCGCGTGCAAGTCCGCCAGCAAGGCAACATCCTCTACGAAACCACGGTGGCACCCGGGCCGTTCGAGATCGATGACCTGTACCCCACCGGCTACGGCGGCGACATCGAAGTCGTGGTTACCGAGGCGGACGGCAGCGTGCACGTATCGACGATGCCCTACGCCGCCGCGGTGAACGCCTTGCGCGCCGGCCAGAGCCGCTACAGCGTCACCGCGGGCCAGTACCGCAACACGGTACTGCAAGGCTCGACGCTGCTGCTGCAGGGCACTTACCTGCACGGTTTCAGCAACACCGTCACCGGCTACGGCGGCTTTGTGGCCGCGCAAGGCTATGGGGCAATCGCCGCGGGTGCCGCGCTGAATACCGACCTGGGTGCCTTTGGCGCCGACATCACGCATGCC
This sequence comes from Cupriavidus sp. IK-TO18, assembly GCF_015549295.1. Lineage (NCBI taxonomy): Bacteria > Pseudomonadati > Pseudomonadota > Betaproteobacteria > Burkholderiales > Burkholderiaceae > Cupriavidus > Cupriavidus sp. IK-TO18. The sequence continues at coordinate 268,422 of NZ_JADGMP010000030.1, read as the reverse complement.
AGCACGCGGCTGCAGGGTCAACCGGACCGCAGCGGCCAGAGCGTGCGGCTGAGCTACAGCAAGCTGGTTGCACCAACCAATACCAATTTCTCGGTTGCGGCATACCGCTACTCCAGCCGGGGCTACCTCGGCCTCGCCGATGCCATGTCCTGGCTCGCGCTGGACCAGGCGGGACGGCTGCCAAGCCTGCCCACCGCGCGCGGCAAGCTGCAGCTGAGCATCAACCAGGCCCTGCCGGCCGGCTATGGCAACTTCTACCTGACCGGCTCGGTGCAGAGCTACTGGCAGGGCGGCAGCACCGTCAGCCAGTTCCAGGCCGGCTACAACAATACTTACCGCGCCATCGCCTATGGGGTGTCGGCGTCGCGGCAACTGAATGTCGCCACGAGCAAGTGGGACACGCGCGTGATGCTGACCGTCGGCCTGCCGCTGGGCAAGTCGCCACGGGCACCCTACTCGCTGACCAGCGTCCAGCGCGGCTCCGACGGTTCCTTCACGGCACAGGAGACCGTGACCGGCACGCTCGGCAGCGACAATGCCTTCAGCTATGCCCTCAATGCTGGACATACCGGCGGCGGGTCCGGCAGCGCCAACAGTATCGGTGGCAGCGTCTCCTATATCTCGCCGTTTGCGACGATGACCGCCAACGCGTCCAGGAGTACCGCATATACGCAGGCCGGCGCGGGCATTTCCGGCGGCATCGTGGCCTACGCGGATGGCGTGGCGTTCTCGCCGTCCCTTGGCGATACCGTCGCTGTGGTCGAGGCCAAAGACGCCGCAGGCGCGCGCCTGGCCAACGGCGCCGGGCTGCGTGTCGACCCGTGGGGCCATGCCGTGGTCTCGAACCTGGTGCCGTTCGCGCGGAACGAAATCGAGCTCGATCCGCAGGGCCTGCCGCTGGAAGTCACTCTCAAGTCGACGCAGCAGCGGATCGCGCCCACCGCGGGCGCGGTGGTGCGGGTGCGCTTCGAAACCGAGAATCCCGGCCGCGCGGCAATCCTGAGCACGCGCCTGCCGGATGGCGCGCCAGTGCCGTTCGGCGCCGAAGTGTTCAGTGCAGACGGCAAGCCGGTCGGGACCGTGGCGCAGGCAGGCCGCGTGCTAGTACGCGGGCTGGCAACGGACGCCGGCACGCTGACGGCACGGTGGAGCCAGGCCAGTGGCGATGCCTGCACGCTGCACTATGACCTCGGCAAGCCTGGCAACCAGGCGGCGGCAATGGTGGCCAGCGATGCACCGTGCACGCGCTGATGCAGCCGTTCACCACACCAGCTGGTGGCGACGCGCATAGTCGACCATCTCCACCAGCGAGCCGACATTAAGCTTGGCCATGATGTTGGCCTTGTGCGTGCTGACCGTCTTGCTGCTGATCAGCAGCTCCGCGGCGATCGCCTTGTTGGAATGACCGCGCGCCAGGTATTGCAGGATGGTGATTTCGCGATTGCTGAGCCGCGGGATGCCGGAGTCGAGCGCTTCGCCGAGCTGGCGCGCGGCTTCCAGCGTGTACATGGGGAACACCAGGTAGCCGCTCAGCACGCCGCGCGCGGCCTGCAGCACCTCGGGCACGCCGCGATGCTTGACCACGAAGCCGTGCGCGCCGGCGCGCAGCGCCCGCACCGGGGCGGCGGTGGCGTCGGTGCAGGACAGCACCAGCACATGTACCGTGGGAAAGGTTGCCGACACGCGCCGGACGAAATCGACGCCGGGATTGCCGAAATACTCGACATCGACCAGCACCAGCCCGGGGCGGTGATCGCGCACCAGCCGGAACGCATCGCGCACGCCGTCGGCTTCCAGCACTTCGGCGGCCTCCAAGGCCGCCGCCAGTTGACCGGACAGCGTAGTGCGGAACCGGGAAGGCTCGTCGACGATCAACGCGTGTTGCAATTGGAACTCCTTGACAGCTTGGGGGAACTGCCAAGATTAAGGGCCATGCTGCGTGCTGAAGCGCGGAATACTCGCTGCGCGGGAGCAGCAGAATCTGCGCGGCGGCCGGGCAATTCCGCAGGGGTGCACAGCCAGGCGTAGCCGGGCCGGCCTGCGCGTCAGGACCTGGCGGCGTCCAGCACTTCAGTCAGTTTGCGGCTGGCGTCCAGCGCCGCTGGGAAACCGCAGTAGACGGCGCTGTGCACCATCAGTTCGCGCAGTTCCTCGGGCGTGACGCCGTTGGCCAGCGCGCCGCGCAGGTGGCCGGCCAGTTCCTGCGGCCGGTTCAGCGCGATCAGCATCGATACCGTGGCCAGGCTGCGCTGCTTGCGATCCAGCCCTTCGCGGGTCCACACCGTGCCCCATGCAAACTCGGTGACCAGCTGCTGCAGGCTGGTGTCGCCCTGCTGTGCGGCGGCATCGAGCGCGCGCTGCACGTGCGTCGGGCCAAGGACCTCGGTGCGGACTTCGAGGCCGGTGGCGAACGCGGGGGTGGGCGTGTAGTCGGCATTCTGGCTGGGTTCGGCCATGGCATCTGTCTCCGGTATCAGGTGGTGACAGATCTTAGCCGAACCGGCCGCTCACTCCGTGCCGGCGGGCAGGAAGCGCGGCGCCGGCGCCGAGCGTGGCACCTCGCGCTCGCCCTGCCGGAACATCCGGTAGGTGCCGCGCGCCTGGTTGTGCGGATGGCAGGCGGCCTCTTCCAGAGTCAGCACGCGCGCGAAGCAGACATCGGTGCCGCCCAGCAATGCCTCCCAGTGCTTGCTCGGCTGGGCGGCGATGCACGCGGCGATGCGCGCCTTCAGGGCGGGCCACTGGGCGCGGTCGTATTGCGTGGCGGGATCGACGTCGGTCAGTTCCAGCCGTTCGAGCAGTTCGCGGTAGAACTGCGGCTCGAGTGCGCCCAGCGTGATGGCGCGGCCGTCGGCGCAGCGGTAGACGTCATAGAACGGCGAGTCGTGGAACGGGCTGGGCTGGGGTCCGCCGAGCGTGCCGGCGGCCCGCGATACCTGCACCAGCGAGCCGAGCATGGCAACGATGTCGGTGATCGCCGCATCGACCACGCAGCCCTGGCCGCTGGCACGCGCGCTCAGGATGGCGCTGGTCAGGCCGAAGGCCAGCCCGAGCGCGCCGGTGGCGTCGCCCATCACGGTCGGCGGCACCATCGGCAGCGCATCGTCGCGCGCGGCCATCGACAGCAGGCCGGTCAGCGCGATGTAGTTCAGGTCATGACCGGCGCTCTGCGCCAGCGGGCCGCTCTGCCCCCAGCCGGTCATGCGGCCGTACACCAGGCGCGGATTGCGGGCATGGCAGGCCTTGGGGCCCAGGCCGAGCCGCTCCATCGCGCCGGGGCGCAGCCCTTCGATCAGCGCATCGGCGCCTGCCACGAGGTCGAGCGCCGCGGCGACGCCATCGGGCGACTTCAGGTTCAGCTGCACCACCTGCTTGCCGTGCTCCAGCTCCATCTCCGGCGGCACGGCCTGGCCGCGCAAGATGCGGCGCGCGTCAGGGGCGACCGGGCGGGTCACCAGCGTTACCTCGGCGCCGAGGCCCGCCAGCATGGCCCCGCACAGCGGGCCGGGGCCGATGCCTTCAAATTCCACCACCTTGATGCCGCGCAGGGGCAGCAGCTTGCCATGCTCACTCATTTGCTTGTCTCCGGTTGCCGTGCGCCGGGGTCCGAGGTCGGGATCCGGGCCAGCCTGGGTGGGATATGTAGTGCGCCGCGTCAGTACGGCCTCCTGCCGGCCTGTCACGGCGCTCGCGAGCCATGCTACGCGCCACGGCGCCTGGGCGGCAATGGCCGAAACAGCCAGCCGGGTTGACGGATTTGCCATGCGGCCGGTTATCGCACGCGAGGCCGTGGTGGCATCGTAGTTTTCCGAACCAACTTGATCTAAATCGGGTCACAGCGGGAAACTTGCTGCGATGATGGTTTCAGATGGCGCCGGCGCCCCGCGGCGGCAGCGTCAGGAGGTGTTCTTCAACCTGGCTCGTCCCGACAATCCCCAACGACAGCCCCCAATCCAGGAGATTCCCGTCATGACCAATATCGTGCTCGCCACCGATGGCTCGGCCTTCAGCGATGCCGCGGCGCGCTTTGTTGCCGAAGGCAAGCTGCTGCAGACCGGCTTTACCGTGCATGTCGTGCATGTCGCCCCGGAAGTGAGCGGCCAGGTGCGCGCCTTTGTCAGCAAGGAAACCATCGACGACTGGCACAAGGAGGCCAGTGACAAGGCGATGGCGGGTGTCAGCGAGATCCTCAAGACGGCCGGCGTGCCGTTCGAGCAGCATGCGCTGCACGGTTTTGCGCCGGAACGCATCGTGGCCTATGCGCGTTCGGTGAATGCCGAAGCCATCGTGATGGGCACGCACGGCCGCGGTTCCTTCTTCGATGCGGTGATCGGTTCGGTGGCCGGACGCGTGCTGGCGCAGGCGGATTGCCCGGTGCTGCTGGTCAAGGCGCCGGAAAAGAAGGGGTAACTGAACAAAAGAGCCGGCAGGCTAACGTTTGAGGTGCTCCCAAGCCACCCCGAGCTAGCCTAAGCAAGGTGTTCTCCCTCTCCCGCAAGCGGCAGAGGGGAGTTGCAGCAGCCGTCAAGCGCCCCACAGGGGCGCTTCGTCCATCAGGGCCACCTGTTCGCGCAGTTCAAGAATGCGATCCTGCCAATAGCGCGCGGTGCCGAACCACGGGAACGCGGCCGGGAAGGCAGGGTCGGCCCAGCGGCTGGCCAGCCAGGCGCTGTAGTGCAGCAGGCGCAGGGTGCGCAGCGCCTCCACCAGCCACAGTTCGCGCGTGCGGAATTCGGCGAAGTCCTCATAGCCGGCCACAATGTCGGCCAGCTGGTCCTGCATTGCCGCGCGGTCGCCCTCCAGCAGCATCCAGATGTCCTGGATCGCCGGCGCCATGCGGCTGTCGTCGAAATCCACAAAGTGCGGGCCGGGCGCTCCGAGGCTGCCGCCGCGCGCATCGTCTTCGTCGATCCACAGCACGTTGCCGCGGTGGCAGTCGCCATGCACGCGCAGCAGCGGCACTTCGCCGGCGCGTTCGTAACAGCGGCGCACGCCGTCCAGCGCGAGCTCGGCGACCGACTGCCACGCCGGCAGCAGGTCGACGGGGATGCAGCCGCTGGCCAGCAGCCAGTCGCGCGGGGCAATGCCGAAGGTGTCGATATCCAGCGCGGGCCGGGCCTGGTAAGGCTGTGCCGCGCCGGTGGCGTGGATACGGCCGATAAAGCGGCCGAGCCAGGTCAGCGTGTCCTTGCGGTCGAGCGCGGGCTCACGGCCGCCGCAGCGCGGGAACACCGCAAAGCGAAAGCCGGCGTGGTAGCGCAGCGTGCCGGCATCCGGCGCACCGGCCGGCAAGAACAGCGCCGGCACGGCCGGGATCTCGGCATCGGCCAGCTGCTGCACGAAGGCGTGTTCTTCCAGGATGGCCGCGTCGGTCCAGCGGCCGGGGCGGTAGAACTTGGCGATGACCGGCGCGGCGTCCTCGATGCCGGCCTGCCACACCCGGTTCTCATAGCTGTTGAGTGCCAGCAGCCGCCCGTCGGGGCGCAGGCCGGCGCTTTCGAGCGCGTCCAGCATCCGCTCAGGCGTCAGGCCGGCATAGGGAATACCGGAATCGGCCGGGGCGGTGAACGCTGTCATGGTGTCAGTCGCGGTTGCGGTTGCCGCCGAGCAGTGCGGCCTGCGGCGCCGGGCGGCGGTTGCGCACGCGGGCCGGGGCCGCATCGTGCTGCTGGCGCGCCGGCTGGGCGGCGCGTTGCTGGCCGCGTGCCGGCTCCTGGCTGCCCTGGCGCGGTGCGCCGCCGCGTGCGCCGCCATTGCTGCCACCATTGCCGCCACCATTGCCGCCGGCGTTGCCATTGCCGTTGCCGCCGCCGCGGCGCTGGCCGCCTTCGGCCTGCCGCTGGCGCGGTTGGCCGCCCTGGCCCTGGCCCTGGCCCTGGCCCTGGCCCTGGCCCTGGCGCGGTGCATCGTGGGCCTGGCGCGGCGCGCGCGCGCGTTGTGCCGGCTCGCCGTCGGCGTTGGCCGGGCGTGCCTGGCTGCGGCCGCGGCCCTGCCCTTGCCCCTGCCCCTGCCCGCCGCCGCGTTGCTGGCGGCCCTTCTGGATCGGCTCGGGTGCGATGCTCGGGTCGACTTCAAACCCCGGCAGCACGGTCTGCTCGATCTTGCGCTTGATCAGGCGTTCGATATCGCGCAGCAGCGCATGCTCGTCCACGCAGACCAGCGAGATCGCCTCGCCCTCGGCGCCGGCGCGGCCGGTACGGCCGATGCGGTGCACATAGTCCTCGGGCACGTTGGGCAGGTCGAAGTTGACCACGTGCGGGAGCTGGTCGATATCGATGCCGCGCGCGGCGATATCGGTCGCCACCAGCAGCCGCAGCGTGCCGGCCTTGAACTCGGAGAGCGCGCGCGTGCGCGCCGACTGGCTCTTGTTGCCGTGGATCGCCAGCGCCGACAGGCCGTCCTTGGTCAACTGCTCGGCCAGGCGGTTGGCGCCGTGCTTGGTGCGGGTGAACACCAGCACCTGGTGCCAGTCGTGCTGGCGCACCAGGTGCGCCAGCAATTCGCGCTTGCGTTCGCGGTCGACCGGGTAGACGCGCTGGTCGACGGTCTCGGCGGTGGTGTTGCGCCGCGCCACCTCGATCGAGGCGGGGTTGTTCAGCAGGCGGTCGGCCAGCGCGCGGATATCGTCCGAGAACGTCGCCGAGAACAGCAGGTTCTGGCGCTTGGCCGGCAGCACGTTGAGGATCTTGCGGATATCGTGGATGAAGCCCATGTCGAGCATGCGGTCGGCTTCATCGAGCACCAGCAGCTCTACCTGCGACAGGTCGACGGTGCGCTGGGCCACGTGGTCGAGCAGGCGGCCCGGCGTGGCCACCACGATATCGACGCCGCGCTTGAGCTGCTCGATCTGCGGGTTGATGCCGACGCCGCCGAACATCACCATGGAGCGCAGGCGCAAATACTTACCGTAGTTGCGCACGCTTTCCTCGACCTGCGCGGCCAGTTCGCGAGTGGGCGTCAGCACCAGCGCGCGTACCGGCGGCTTGCCGGCGCGCGGCGCATTGCCGGCGGCTCGGGCCGCGGCGGACTCGGACAGCAGGTGCAGCATCGGCAGGGTGAAGCCGGCGGTCTTGCCGGTGCCGGTCTGGGCGCCGGCGAGCAGGTCACCGCCCTTGAGGACGGCCGGGATCGCCTGCGCCTGGATGGGAGTCGGTGAGGTGTAGCCCTGTTCGGCCACCGCACGCACAATCTTTTCGGACAAGCCGAGTTCGGAGAAAGACATGAATTGCTGCTTCGGCCATCCCTGCGCACGCGGTGCGCGGATCGCGGGATGGCTCGTGTAATCGATGTTCGGTATCGGTAACAGGAGCGGCCGGAAGGCCGGCCCGGCAGGCCAGTGGCCCGCCCGCGGGAAAGGTCGCTAGTGTACCAGTCCGTCGCGAGCCGGTTCTGCACATGCGGCAGCGCCGCATGCGCGACAGCACACATCGGCGCGGCCAGGTGACGCTGCGCTATCATGAATGGCTCCGCAGGCGGCCCGCCCTCAAGGCGCCGCAGTGGCGCCTGCCCATCCTGACTGCCCCGGCCCCCTGCTGCGCCCCGGAGCCCGCCATGCGCTTGCGTTTCCTCGAAGACCAGGAAGTCACCCTGTTTGCGGCCATCCCGGTCGGCATCGTGGCGGCCATTGCGACCACGCTGTTCAAGGAGGCGCTGGAAGGTGCCGGCGTGGTGCTTTTTTCCAGCCATGCCGACGTGGTGGTCGTCTTTGCCGCACTGGCGCTGGGCTGGCGCGTGGTGGTACCCGCGGTGGGCGGTGCGCTGGCCGGCGCGCTGCTGGTCCTGTCCAACCGGCTGGCCAGCAGCCACAGCGGCGCAACCGACTATATGGAAGCGGTGGCAAATGGCAGCGGCCGGCTGCCGGTGCGGATCACGCTGCTGCGGGCCATGTCCTCGTTCTTCTCCATCGTCAGCGGCAGCTCGGTCGGCAAGGAAGGCGCGATGATCCAGCTGGCGGCGCTGTGCGGCTCGCTGTTTCCGACCACCCGGCTGGAGCGCGGCGGCGGCTCGAACATGCGCCGGATGCTGACCGCCTGCGCCGCCGCGGCGGGCCTGGCGACCGTCTATCACACCCCTTTTTCCGCCGCCGTTTTCGTCGCTGAAGTGGTGTTTGGCGCACTGGCAGTGCAGCGGCTGATGCCCCTGTTCCTTGCGTCGGTAGCCGGCGCCATGGTCAGCCAGTGGCATGGCGGACTGCAGCCGCTGTATCCGGGCCTGGTTATCGCGCCGGACCTCCGCCCGCATATCCTGCTGGCGGCAGCCGGACTCGGCGTGGCGGCCGGCATCGTCGGCGCGCTGTTCCTGCGCGCATCTGGGTTCGCCCGCAGCCGCTTCGCCGCGGTGCCGGGCGGGCCGGTGGCGCGGCTGGCGCTGGGCGGCGCGCTGGTGGGAGTGCTGGCGATGGCAGTGCCCGAGGTCGTGGGCAACGGCTACCACACCATCCAGACCATCCTGCAGGAACAGCCGCTGAGCGTGCCGGTGGCCGGGGTGCTGCTGGCCAAGCTGGTGGCCACGGTGATCAGCATGGGCTCCGGCGCGGTCGGCGGGGTGTTCACCCCGTCGCTGTTCGTCGGCGCGGCGCTGGGGCAACTGCTGGCGCTGGCCATGCATGGCGTCGCCGACGGTGCCACGCCGCTGCTGCCGCTGGTCGGCATGAGCGCGTTCCTGGCGGCGACCAGCCAGGCGCCGCTGATGTCGGTGCTGATGGTGTTCGAAATGACGCTGGCGCCGGCATTGCTGCTGCCGTCGATGATCGGCGCGGTGGCGGCGTACTACACGGCATCGCGCTGCCAGACGCTGTCGCTGTACAGCGTGATCGCCGAGCGCGCACAGGCGTCGGCCGCGGCCGAGCACGCCCGCACCATGACGCTGGCGGGGCTGTGCGACCCGACCGCCACCGTGCTCGACCCCAACGCCAGCCTGGCCGAGGCCGCCGACAAATTCGCCGAGACCGGTACCCGCTATCTCTACCTGGTGCAGTTCGACGGGCGCCTGCTGGGCGCACTGTCGATCCACGCCGTGCAACGCGCCCAGCGCGAAGGCTCGCAGCAAGGCGTGCTGGAGCTGGCCGAGCGCGACTTCCCGTCGCTAACGCCCGATTCGCGCCTGCGCGATGCGCTCGAGGTGTTCGCCGAACACGGCATCAACCGGATCCCGCTGGTGCGGGACAGGGTCGACCGTGAGCTGATCGGTACCGTGTCGAAGCAACGTGTGCTGCAAGAGGCATCCTGCCTGTTCTGAATGCCATCTCGCCGGGCCGCCCCGGGGAGGCGCCAAACGAGTAAAATGCCCGGTTGCGCCCGCTCCGGGCCATCCCACCCACGCTTCGCCTTACTTGACGGAGTTTCCCCATGCCAGCAGGTCGTGATATGCGCCGCGAGGCGCCGGAAGTTGCCAGTTCCTTGCGCGGGCGGTTGCCGTGGCTGGCGGGCGTAACGGTGGCGGTGACGGTAACGGCCCTGCTGCTCGGCGCGGCCGCCGCCTCGGCCCAGCCGGTGCGGGTGATCCCTGAAGACGCGTCGGCAGCCAGGCTGGTGCTCGCCGCTCCGTCGGCCTCCGCGCCGCAGACCGCCACGCTGGACGGCAAGACCGTGGGCGTGGCACCGGGCTTGCGCCTGTTCGGGACCGACAACCAGTTGCTGGCCACGGCCGCGGTGGCAGGCCAGAAGCTGCCGGTGCGGTACAAGCTCGACCTCTACGGCCAGTTGCTGACCGCCTGGGTGCTGAGCGAGCCGGAGCAGAAGGCGCTGAAACAGAAATCGTAGTCCCCCGAAAGAGCGCGGCGTGCCCCACGCGACCGCGCGTTGTTGCAACACCCTGATGCCCCCAGGTCAACCACTGAGATCGGCATATGAAGAAAGTTTTCGTCAAGACGTACGGCTGCCAGATGAACGAGTATGACTCGGACAAGATGGTCGACGTCCTCAACGCCAGCCAGGGGCTGGAACCCACCGACAACGTCGAAGATGCCGACGTGATCCTGTTCAACACCTGCTCGGTGCGCGAGAAAGCGCAGGAGAAGGTGTTTTCCGAGCTGGGCCGGATGAAGGCGCTGAAGGCGGTCAAGCCCGACCTGGTGATCGGTGTGGGCGGCTGCGTGGCCAGCCAGGAAGGGGCCAGCATCGTCTCGCGCGCGCCGTACGTCGACGTGGTGTTCGGCCCGCAGACGCTGCACCGCCTGCCCGACCTGATCTCGCGCCGCCAGCGCACCGGCCAGTCGCAGGTGGACATCTCCTTCCCCGAGATCGAGAAGTTCGACCACCTGCCGCCGGCGCGCGTGGAAGGCCCGAGCGCCTTCGTCTCGATCATGGAGGGCTGCTCCAAGTACTGCAGCTACTGCGTGGTGCCCTACACCCGCGGCGAGGAAGTCTCGCGCCCGTTCGAGGACGTGCTGGCCGAAGTGGCCGGCCTGGCCGAGCAAGGCGTGCGCGAAGTCACGCTGCTGGGCCAGAACGTCAACGCCTACCGCGGCAAGATGGGCGACACCACCGAGATCGCCGACTTTGCGCTGCTGATCGAATACGTGGCCGAGATCCCCGGCATCGAGCGCATCCGCTACACCACCAGCCACCCGAAGGAATTCACCTCGCGGCTGGTCGAGCTCTATGGCCGATGCGACAAGCTGGTCAACCACCTGCACCTGCCCGTGCAGCATGCTTCGGACCGCATCCTGATGGCGATGAAGCGCGGCTACAGCGTGCTGGAATACAAGAGCATCATCCGCAAGCTGCGCGCGCTGCGCCCGCAGATGTCGATGTCGTCGGACTTTATCGTCGGCTTCCCCGGCGAGACCGATGCCGACTTCGAGAAGCTGATGGCGATGATCGACGAGATCGGCTACGACACGTCGTTCTCGTTCATCTTCAGCCCACGCCCGGGCACGCCCGCGGCCAACCTGCACGACGACACCCCCCACGAGGTCAAGCTGCGCCGGCTGCAGCGCCTGCAGGCCACCATCGAGGAAAACGTGCAGCGCATCAGCCAGGGCATGGTCGGCACGGTGCAGCGCATCCTGGTGGAAGGCCCCGCGCGCAAGGATCCGACCGAGCTGCATGGCCGCACCGAGAACAACCGCGTGGTCAACTTTGCGCTGCCCGGTGTGCCCCAGGCGGGCCGCGACCGGCTGGTCGGCCAGATGGTCGATGTCAGCATCACGCAGGCGTTCCCGCACTCGCTGCGCGGCGAGATCGTGGTGCGCCAGTAATCCTGCAGGCAACCCCACTACATGAAGATCCCTTCCGCAGAATTCGTCGCTCCCAAGGACGACAACGCCCGGCTGCAGAACCTGTGCGGGCCGCTCGACGAGAACCTGCGCCAGATCGAGCAGGCGCTGGATGTGACCATCCAGCGCCGCGGCCACCGCATGACAGTGCGCGGCGCCAATGCGCAGGACGCCACGGCCGCGCTGGAGCGCTTCTACAACCAGGCGCGCACGGCGCTGTCGATCGACGACGTGCAGCTCGGGCTGGTGGAAACGCGCCAGCTCTCCGCGCATGGTGCCTACCTGCCCGGCAACGACAGCGCCGAGGACGAGCGCGAGTACGAAGACGAATCGCCGGTGTTGCACACCCGCCGTACCGGCCTGCAGGGCCGCACCGTGGCGCAGCGCGAGTACCTGCGCAATATCCTGTCGCACGACCTGACCATGGGCATCGGCCCGGCCGGCACCGGCAAGACCTACCTGGCGGTGGCGTGCGCGGTCGACGCGCTGGAGCGCGACGCGGTCAAGCGCATCGTGCTGACGCGCCCGGCGGTGGAAGCCGGCGAGCGCCTGGGCTTCCTGCCCGGCGACCTGGCACAGAAGGTCGATCCTTACCTGCGCCCGCTGTATGACGCGCTGTACGACCTGCTCGGCTTCGACCGCACGCAGAAGATGTTCGAGCGCCAGATGATCGAGATCGCGCCGCTGGCCTATATGCGCGGGCGCACGCTGAACCACGCCTTCATCATCCTGGACGAGGCGCAGAACACCACGCCCGAGCAGATGAAGATGTTCCTGACCCGGATCGGCTTCGGCTCCAAGGCGGTGATCACCGGCGACATCACGCAGATCGACCTGCCCAAGGGCCAGAAGAGCGGGCTGGTGGAGGCGCAGCATGTGCTGCGAGACGTGCGCGGCGTCGCCTTTACCCGCTTTTCCAGCATCGATGTGGTGCGCCACCCGCTGGTGGCGCGCATCGTCGATGCCTATGACGAATACCACGCCCAGCACAAGGACGCGTAATTGAAATCCCCGAAAGACCAGAAATCCAAGGCCCCCGGCGTCAGCCTGACCCTGTTCGATGGCGATGGCCGCGCGCGCAAGAGCGCCGCGCATGCGCTGCGCGTGCAGCTGCCGGATGGCCGCAGCCTGACGCTGGACCTGTCGCAGGCCGCCGACGGCGTGGTCGCGCTGCTGGCCGAGCATACCGACACCAACCAGCAGGCCGGCCTGCTGGTGCGCCCGGACAACCATGACTCGCTGTCCGTGGCCGTGACCGCCACGCCGGTCGTGACCACCACCGGCACCCCGGCCACGCCGCCGGCGCTGGAGCTGGAGATCCAGCAGGGCGACGGCATCGGCAGGCAGGACGGCCTGCCGCCGCGCAGGAAGATCGAAACCTGGGTCAAGTCGGCGCTGTATGCCGATGCCGCGCTGACGATCCGCTTCGTCGGCGAGGAGGAAGGCCGGCTGCTCAACCGCACCTACCGCGGCAAGGACTACGCCACCAATGTGCTGACCTTTGCCTATGCGGAGAACGAGGACGACCCCGTGACCGGCGATATCGTGCTGTGCTGCCCGGTGGTCGAGGCCGAGGCGCGCGAGCAGCGCAAGCCGCTGGAAGCGCACTATGCGCACCTGATCGTGCACGGCGTGCTGCATGCCCAGGGCTACGAGCACGAGGAAGACGCCGAAGCCGAGGAAATGGAGGCGATCGAGACCGAGACGCTGCAGGCGCTGGGCTACGCGGATCCCTATCTCGCCGAGCGCACCGGCACCGCGTGATTGGCGGCGCACCGGCGGCACCGGACATGGTGCCGCCGGCATCACATCCAGCAGCCGCCAACCCCCGGCTGTCACGGGACCGACAGCCTTTTGGTGTATCCTTCAGTCGATCTCCACCACGCGCTCGCCGCGAAATGAACGACCCCTATCCCAGTTCGAAGCCCGCCTACCTGAAGCAGGTCGATCGCCCCAGATCGCTTCTCGAACGCCTGTCAGACCTGATCTCCCCCGAGCCGGACACCCGCGCAGAACTGCTCGAAGTGCTCCAGGACGCGCATGAGCGCAACCTGATCGACGCCGATTCGCTGTCGATGATCGAGGGCGTGTTCCAGGTCTCCGAACTGACCGCAGGCGACATCATGGTGCCGAGCGCGCAGATGGATATGGTCAATATCGTCGACGCGCCGGAGACCTTCATCCCGTTCATGCAGCAGACCGCGCACTCGCGCTTCCCGGTCTACGAAGGCAGCCGTGACAACATCATCGGCATCCTGCTGGCCAAGGACCTGCTGCGCTACTACACCGATCCCGCCTTCGACCTGCGCGAGACGCTGCGCCCGGCGGTATTCATCCCCGAATCCAAGCGCCTGAACATCCTGCTGCGCGAGTTCCGCATCAACCGCAACCATATCGCCATCGTCGTCGACGAATACGGCGGCGTGGCCGGGCTGGTGACGATCGAGGACGTGCTCGAGCAGATCGTCGGCGATATCGAGGATGAATTCGACCTGGACGAAGACCAGGACAATATCCTGCCGATGCCCGACGGCAGCTGGCGCGTGCATGGGCTGACCGAGATCTCCCAGTTCAACGAGGCCTTCGGCACCGGCTTTTCCGACCACGACGTCGACACCGTGGGCGGACTGCTGTCCAACCACGTGGGCCACGTGCCCCACCGCGGCGAGGTCATCACCCTGCCGCCGATCCGCTTCGAAGTGCTGCGCGCCGACGCGCGGCAGGTGCACCTGCTGCAGGTGCGCCGCGAATCCCTGCCTGACAGCGCGAGCGCTGCCGGCGCATGAAGCATCCCGCCCCGATCCCCAACGGCGCCGCTGCTGCCAACGCCGGTGCTGGCAGCGTGCCCGGCGCGCGGTCGCGCGCCGCCGCGATGGCTCGGCTGCTGCTCGCTGGCGTGCTCGGCATTGCCCACACCCAGGCCTTCGCCCCGCACGACTGGTGGTGGCTGCAGATCCTGTCGCTGGCCGGCCTGGCCGCGCTGATGGCCGACGCGCCGCGCGCGCGCATCGCCGCGGCCACCGGCTATGCCTTCGGCCTGGGCTGGTTCCTGTCCGGCATCTGGTGGCTCTATATCAGCATGCACGTCTACGGCGAGATGCCGGCGTGGATGGCGGCGCTGGCGGTGGTGCTGTTCTCGGGCTACCTGGCGCTGTGGCCGGCGCTGGCGGGCGCACTGTGGCACCGGCTGACGGCACGGCTGCGCGCAGGCACATGGGCCGCGGCGCTGCTCGCGCCGCTGGCGTTTGGTGCCGCGTGGGGCCTGTCGGAGTGGCTGCGCGGCGTCGTGTTCACCGGTTTCCCGTGGCTGTCGGGCGGCTATGCCCATACCGACGGGCCGCTTGCCGGCTTTGCGCCGCTGGTCGGCGTCTATGGCATCGGGGCGCTGGCGGCCGCTGTCGCGGCCTTGCTGGCCGGGGCCGCGCGCGGGCTGGGGCACGGTGCGCGCACGCCTGCCGTCGTGTCACTGGCGCTGGCGCTGCTGCTGCCGGCACTTGGCGCAACGCTGTCGCCGCTGGCCTGGACCACGCCAGCCGGCAAGCCGCTGACGGTGCGGCTGCTGCAGGGCAACGTGCCTCAGGACATCAAGTTCGAGGCCGCCGGCATCCAGCGCTCGATCGCGCTCTACCGCGACATGATCACCGCCGAGCCCGCCGACCTGGTGGTGACGCCCGAAACCGCCTTCCCGGTGATCCTGCAGGATCTGCCGGTCGACGTCGCCGTGGCGGTGCGCGACTACGCGCTGCAGAGCGGCACCACGGTGCTGTTCGGCGCGGCCGGCGCCGATTCGCCGGTCGATTTCACCAACAGCGTGTTCGGGCTGGGGCCGCTGACCGAGCGGCTGTACCGCTACAACAAGCACCACCTGGTGCCGTTCGGCGAGTTCATCCCGCTGGGCTTCCGCTGGTTCGTCGACATGATGAAGATGCCGCTGGGCGATTTCCGCCGTGGCGGGCTCGACCAGCCTTCGCTGCCGGTGCGCGGCGTGCGCGTGGCGCCCAATATCTGCTACGAGGATCTGTTCGGCGAGGAGATCGCGCAGACGCTGCGCCAGCAGCCCGCGCCCGCCAACGTGCTGGCCAACCTGACCAACCTGGCCTGGTTCGGCGACACCATCGCGCTGGACCAGCACCTGCAGATCTCGCGCATGCGCGCGCTGGAAACGCGCCGCCCGATGCTGCGCTCGACCAATACCGGCATGACCGCGGTGGTGCGCCCGGACGGCACCGTGCAGGCGCGCCTGCCCACCTTCACGGTCGGCACGCTGGTGGCCGAGGTGCAGGGCATGCAGGGGCTGACCCCATATATCCGCTGGGGGAACGCGCCGGTGCTGGCGCTGTTTGCGCTGCTGCTGGGCACAGCTGCCTGGCGCTCGCGGCGCGCAGGCTGAAGCCCGGCCTGGCGCTGCTGGCGCGCCGGGCTTCCCGCCGCTGATCGCACTGATCGCACTGATCGCGATAATCCGCGGCATCCGTGGCGCGCCAGGCGCGCGCCGGCTGCGCTATTTCAGCAGCCCGGTCGCGACCGACACGACGGCCGCGGCGATCATGACCGCGATTGCGACCAGGTAAGGTTTGCGAGAAAGGAGTGTCATGATCCCAAGTCCCCAACGTTAATTTCCTACCGGCAGGACGGCCAAGCCTGCCAACCGCAACGCTCTCAAGCGGGTTGCTTACTCATACTGTATACAAAAACGTTATCGGCTAGCGTTCCCGCAACTTGAAAACAGGGTCGGTATTTTCCCCATGCGTTGCGAAAGCCCGACATCCGCCGGCACCCCCGCGCGCCAGCCGCCACCCCGCCAATGGGGGCGTGCGGCCAAAAAGCCGATAGAATTCAGGGTTTGGCAAAATCCGTATGCGGCGGCCCCGGCACGCGCTGCGCCGCCAGCCCGCCGGGCGGCGCAAGTTCGCCCCAAGCCGACCGATCAGCCACTACCTAGTCTTCATATGCTGACCTTCCAACAAATGATTCTGACCCTGCAGGCCTACTGGGACCGGCAGGGTTGCGCGCTGTTGCAACCCATCGATCTGGAGGTCGGCGCCGGCACTTCCCACGTGCATACCTTCCTGCGCGCGATCGGCCCCGAGCCGTGGCGCGCCGCCTACGTCCAGCCGTCGCGGCGGCCGAAGGACGGCCGCTATGGCGAGAATCCCAACCGCCTGCAGCACTATTACCAGTATCAGGTCGTGCTCAAGCCCGCGCCGGAGAATATCCTCGAGCTGTACCTGGGCTCGCTGGAAGCGCTGGGCCTGGACCTGAAGCAGAACGACATCCGCTTTGTCGAGGACGACTGGGAGAACCCTACGCTGGGCGCGTGGGGCCTGGGCTGGGAAGTCTGGCTCAACGGCATGGAAGTGACCCAGTTCACCTACTTCCAGCAGGTCGGCGGCATCGACTGCAAGCCGATCACGGGCGAGATCACCTACGGCATCGAACGCCTGGCGATGTACCTGCAGAAGGTCGAGAACGTCTACGACCTCATCTGGACCGAATGGGTCGAGAACGGCGAGACGCGCCGCCTCACCTACGGCGACGTGTACCACCAGAACGAGGTCGAGCAGTCGACCTACAACTTCGAGCACAGCAACACCGAAATCCTGTTCCGCCATTTCGCCGAGCACGAGGGCGAGGCCAAGCGGCTGATGGGCAATGCCGAAGGCGCCGAGGGCACCGACGGCAGCCAGGCCGGCACGCGCCTGGCGCTGCCCGCCTATGAGCAGGTGCTGAAGGCAGCGCACACGTTCAACCTGCTGGACGCCCGCGGCGCCATCTCGGTGACCGAGCGCGCCGCCTATATCGGCCGCATCCGCAACCTGTCGCGCCAGGTGGCGCAGGCCTACTACGATTCGCGCGAGGCCCTCGGCTTCCCGATGTGCGGCAACGGCGGAGCCCGGGCATGACGCAACTGGCGCGCAGCGCGCTGTGCTGCGCCTTGGCCATCGCCACGCTGTCTGCCGCCGGCAATGCCGCCGCCGCGCGCGCCGAGGCCGCCCCGGCGCCGCAGGCGCTACTGCTGCCGGCCGAACTCAGCAATGTGTGCGAGGCCGATCCGCAGGCGCTGCAGCTGGCCTTGTCGCGCCACTGGCGCCCGTCGCTGAACGCGCTCGACCAGTGGACGCAGCTGGTGCGCTCGTTCGCCTGCGACCTGTCGGGCCAGCGCGACCTGGGCTGGCACCGCGTGCCGCTGCGCGC
Source organism: Cupriavidus sp. IK-TO18 (assembly GCF_015549295.1). NCBI lineage: Bacteria > Pseudomonadati > Pseudomonadota > Betaproteobacteria > Burkholderiales > Burkholderiaceae > Cupriavidus > Cupriavidus sp. IK-TO18. The sequence continues at coordinate 251,009 of NZ_JADGMP010000030.1, read as the reverse complement.
CTATGAAAGCGCGATCCGCTACCCGCTGACCTGGGTGGAGGTGGAAACCACCAACGGCCGCACCCGGCGCAAGACCAAGACCTATTACTCGGCGGCCCAGCTGCCGCCGAAGATCGATTTCTGGGTGGGGGGGCGCATCGACGAGATCCGCTACGACAAGCGCCTGCGCCGCATCGACGCGCGCTTCCCCGCCGCGGGCAGCCGCGGCGGCAGCAACGGCGCCGCCAGCGCCGCGGCGGCCGCGCAATGCGCCTTCACCACGCTGCAATTCCGGCAACAGAACGGCCTGTGGCTGCTGTCCGGAGTGGAACCTAATCATTCGCCGCGCTGCTGACAGCGGCGCGCGCCACAACCTGTTGGATACGATTCATGTCGCAACCCATGACCGACTCGCTGCTGATCGAACTGTTCACCGAAGAGCTGCCGCCCAAGGCGCTGGCGCGTCTGGGCGACGCCTTCGCGCAGGGCCTGTTCGCCGGCCTGGGCGAGCGCGACCTGCTTGAGCCGGGCGCCACTGTGACGCCGTTCGCCACGCCGCGCCGGCTCGCCGCGCTGGTGTCGGGCGTGCGCCGCAGCGCGCCCGACCGCGAGCAGCGCGAGAAGGTCCTGCCGCTGTCGGTGGCGCTTGGCGCCAACGGCGAGCCCACCCCGCCGCTGGCCAAGAAGCTGGCCGCGCTGGCCAAGTCGGTCGGCGTCGCCGAGATCGACTGGCAGTCGCTGGAGCGCGCCTCGGACGGCAAGGCCGAGGCCTTCTTCTACCGCTACACCGCACGCGGCGCCGAACTGGCCGCCGGGCTGCAGGCCGCGCTGGAGGACACCATTGCCAAGTTGCCCATCCCCAAGGTGATGAGCTACCAGCGCCCTGACGGCAGCACCGTGCATTTCGTGCGCCCGGCGCACAGCCTGATCGCGCTGTTCGGCAGCGAGATCCTGCCGGTGTCGGTGCTGGGCCTGCAGGCCAGCAACGTGACGCAGGGCCACCGCTTCCTGTCGCACGGCACGATCGAGATCGCGCATGCCAACGACTACGCGAAGCAGCTCGAATCGGCCGGCCGCGTGCTGGCCAGCTATGGCGAACGCCGCGAGCGCATGCGTGCCGCGCTGCTGGCCGAGGCCGGCGCCGACCAGGTGATCATGCCCGAGTCGCTGCTCGATGAAGTCAATTCGCTGGTGGAATGGCCGGTGGTCTACGCCTGCCACTTCGAAGAAGCCTTCCTGGCGGTGCCGCAGGAATGCCTGATCCTGACCATGCAGACCAACCAGAAGTACTTTGCGCTGACGGATGCCGACGGCCATCTGCGCAACCGCTTCCTGATCGTGTCGAACCTGGCCACCGAGACGCCGCAGTCGATCATCACCGGCAACGAGCGCGTGGTGCGTCCGCGCCTGGCCGATGCCAAGTTCTTCTTTGACCAGGATCGCAAGAAGACGCTGGCCTCGCGCGTGCCGCAGCTGGCCGGCGTGGTCTACCACAACAAGATCGGCACGCAGCTGGACCGCGTGCAGCGCCTGCAGCAGATCGCCGGCCATGTCGCCGATGCGCTCAACGCCGCCGGCGTGGCCACCGACAAGGCGGCCGCGATGCGCGGCGCGGAGCTGGCCAAGGCCGATCTGCTGACCGACATGGTCGGCGAGTTCCCCGAGCTGCAGGGCACCATGGGCACGTACTACGCGCGCCACGACGACGAAGCCGAGGACGTGGCGCTGGCCTGCTCCGAACACTACCGCCCGCGCTTCGCCGGCGATGCGCTGCCCGAAGGCTCGGTCAGCACCGCCGTCGCGCTGGCCGACAAGCTGGAAACGCTGGTCGGCATCTGGGGCATCGGCCTGCAGCCGACTGGCGAAAAGGACCCGTTCGCGCTGCGCCGCCATGCGCTCGGCATCCTGCGCATGCTGATCGAGAAGCCGCTGGCGCTGTCGGTCACGTCGCTGCTGGCGCTGACGCAGCAGACATTCGCCGGCATTGCCGCGGTCAAGCCGGCGCCGGACGCCATCGCCGACTTCCTGTACGACCGCGTGCGCGGCTACCTGAAGGAAAAGGGCTACACCACCAACGAGGTCGAGGCCGTGGTCAGCCTGCGCCCGGACCAGCTGCACGACGTGCTGGGCCGCATGGAAGCGGTGCGCACCTTCGCCGCGCTGCCCGAGGCCGAGGCCCTGGCCGCCGCCAACAAGCGCATCACCAACATCCTGCGCAAGAACACCGAGCCGGTCGGCGCGGTGAACCCTGCGCTGTTCCAGGAAGAGGCCGAAGGCGCGCTGCACGCGGCGATCGAGAAGGTGCGCCCGGCCGTCGAAGCCGCCTTCGCCAGCGGCGATTTCACCGCCGCGCTGCGCGACCTGGCCCAGCTGCGCGATGCCGTCGACCGCTTCTTCAACGACGTGATGGTGATGGCCGAGGACGCGCAGCTGCGCGCCAACCGCCTGGCGCTGCTGGCCTCGCTGCATGCGCTGGCCAACCGCGTGGCCGACATCTCCAAGCTGGCCGCCTGAGCGCCGCCAGCACGCGATACCGGAGCCGCACATGCCGCAGACGCCCCCCAAGTTTGTCATCCTGGACCGCGACGGGGTGGTCAACCTCGACAGCGACCAGTTCATCAAGTCGCCCGACGAGTGGATCCCCATCGACGGCAGCCTGGAAGCCATCGCCGCGCTGAACCAGGCCGGCTATCGCGTGGTGATCGCCAGCAACCAGTCCGGCATCGGCCGCGGCCTGTTCGAGATGAGCGCGCTCAACGCCATGCACGAGAAGATGTACGCGGCGCTGGCACGCCTGGGCGGGCGCGTCGAGGCCGTGTTCTTCTGCCCGCATACCGCCGCGGACGGCTGCGACTGCCGCAAGCCCAAGTCCGGCATGCTCGAGCAGATCAGCGAGCGTTTCGGCATCGAGCTGCGCGGCGTGCCGATCGTCGGCGATTCGCTGCGCGACCTGGAGGCCGGTGTCGCGGTCGGCTGCGCGCCGCACCTGGTGCGCAGCGGCAAGGGCATGAAGACGCTGGACAAAGGCGGCCTGCCGCCCGGCACGCAGGTGCATGACGACCTGCGCGCCTTTGCGCGCTGGCTGACCGGCAACGACGGCGGCAACGACAGCGGCAACCACAGCGCCACCCGCGAGTCCGCACAATAAGCCATTGCCGACGCTGGCTCCGACCCTCTTTTTTGCGCCCCCACGCATGACGTTTCTCCGTTCCCTGCTGTTTGCGCTGTACCTGCTGGTGCTGACGCCCCCCTACGCCTGCGCCTGCTTCGTAGTGTTTCCCTTCATGAATGCCGACCAGCGCTTCCGCTTCGTGCGCGGCTGGCCGCGGCTGGTGATCTGGGCCGCCCGCGGCATCTGCGGCATCCAGTACCGCATCGAAGGCCATGAGCATATGGATAGCATGCTCGACAAGCCGGTGGTGCTGCTGTCCAAGCACCAGTCGGCGTGGGAGACGGTGGCTTACGTGGCGCTGATGCCCAGGCCGCTTTGCTTCGTGTTCAAGCGCGAGCTGCTGCTGGTGCCTTTCTTCGGCTGGGCGCTGGGCATGCTGAAGATGGTCCATATCAACCGCAGGGAAGGCACCCGCGCCTTCGCCTCGGCCGTGCGCCAGGGCCGCGAGCGGCTCTCCGAAGGCGCCTGGATCATCATGTTCCCGGAAGGCACGCGCACGCCGTCGGGTCTGGAAAAGCCGCGCTACAAGAGCGGCGGCGCGCGCCTGGCGGTCGAGACCGGTGCCTGGGTGCTGCCGATGGCGGTCAACTCGGGCCGGGTGTGGCCGCGCAACAAGTTCCTCAAGTACCCGGGCATGGTGACGATCTCGGTCGGCCCGCCGATCGCCTCGGCCAACAAGACCGCCGACCAGCTCAACCAGGAAGTGGCCGACTGGATCGAGCGCGACATGCGCCGCATCGACGCGGACAGCTACCGCAGCGAAGCACGGGTAGAGCCGGCCGCATGAAGCTGCTGCGCCCCGCCTCCGAAGCCGACGGCGCGCAGCTGGAACTGCCGCTGGCAGAAGCCGCTCCCATAGTCCATGCACCGGCGGCGCCGCTGGTGCCGGAGCAGCCGGCATGGCCGGTACCGCAGCCCAATGCCCGGCTGCTGCACGTGGGCGAGCGCGCGCTGCACTATACGCTCAAGCGCTCGTCGCGGCGCACCATCGGCTTCACCATCGACGACCGCGGCCTGTCGATCACCGCGCCGCGCTGGGTCACGCTGGCCGACATCGAATCGGCCATCCTGGAGAAGCAGCGCTGGATCTTCAACAAGATGGGCGAATGGCGCCACCGCGAGGCACGCCGCGTGCTGCCCACGGTGCAGTGGCGCGACGGCGCCAGCCTGCCCTTCCTGGGCCAGCCGCTGACGCTGTCGCTGGAGTCGCCGATCGGCGCGCTGCTGTTCGATGCCGACAGCCGCGTGCTGCACCTGGCGCTGCCTGCGCACGCCGACGAGCAGCAGATCAAGGACCGCGTGCAGGGCTGGCTGCAGCAGCAGGCGCGCCGGCTGCTGGCCGAGCGGCTCGACGTCTATGCCGGCAAACTGGGCGTGCGCCATACCGGCTTTGCGCTGACTTCGGCGGCCACGCGCTGGGGCAGCTGCACCGCGGACGGCAAGATCCGGCTGAACTGGCGCCTGATGCATTTCCCGCTGTCGATGATCGACTACGTCGCGGCGCACGAACTCGCCCACCTGAAGGAAATGAACCACGGCCCGCGCTTCTGGCAGACCGTGGAATCGATCTTCCCGGAATTCCGCGACGCCCGCGCGCAGCTGCGCGCGCATCCGCCCGAGCTGCTGCCGAGCTTTTAAGCCACGCTTCCAAGCCACTTCCAAGCGGCCGGTGCGTTTCGGCTAAACGCACTAAAATGGCGCCTTCGAATACCTAAAACAGTTGAAGGCCCTCAAATGCGACTCCTCCACACCATGCTGCGCGTCGGCGACATGCAGCGCTCCATCGATTTCTATACCCGCATTCTCGGCATGCAGCTGCTGCGCGAGAGCGACAACCCCGAGTACAAGTACCGCCTGGCCTTCGTCGGCTACGGCCCCGAAAGCGAGACCGCGGTGCTGGAGCTGACCTACAACTACGGCGTCGACCAGTATGACCTGGGCACCGCCTACGGCCATATCGCGCTGGAGACCGACAACGCCGCGGCGGCATGCGAGCGCATCCGCGCGGCCGGCGGCAAGGTCACCCGAGAAGCCGGCCCGGTCAAGGGCGGCACCACCGTGATCGCCTTCGTCGAAGACCCGGACGGCTACAAGATCGAGCTGATCGAGCGCCATTCCACCCGCGACGCCAGCCGCCCGTAACGCGTCCATCGGCCGCGACCGTGGACGCGCAAACCCTGAGCCGCCGGCCGCTGGACGGCATGGCGGTGGGCCTGATGGTGGTGCTGTGCGCCGCCTGGGGCCTGCAACAGGTGGTGATCAAGGTGACCGCGCCGCTGATGGGCGCGGTGCTGCAGGCCGGCGTGCGCTCGGCGGTGGCGGCGTTGCTGGTGTTCGGCTTTGCCGCCTGGCGCGGCACGCCGATCTGGCGCCGCGACGGCACGCTCAACGCGGGCCTGCTGGCGGGGCTGCTGTTCGGCGCCGAGTTCTTCTGCATCTTCGTCGGGCTGGGCCACACCACGGCCTCGCGCATGGCGGTGTTCCTGTACACCGCGCCGATCTTCACCGCGCTGGGGCTGCATTTCGTGGTCCCGGGCGAACGGCTGCACGCCGGGCAATGGCTCGGCGTGGCGCTGGCGTTCGTGGGCATGGCACTGGCGTTCGCCGATGGCATCGCGGCGCCGTCGCCCCATGGCAGCACGCTGCTGGGCGATGCGCTGGGCATTGTGGCCGGGGCGCTGTGGGCCGCCACCACCGTGGTGGTGCGCGCCAGTCCGCTGGCAACCGCGCCGGCCAGCAAGACGCTGCTGTACCAGCTGGCGGTATCGGCGGTGCTGCTGCTGGCGATGGCCATGGCAGCGGGCCAGACCGCGACCGTGCAGATCGACGGCGTGGTGCTGGCGAGCCTGTTCTACCAGTCGGTGCTGATCGCGTTTGCCAGCTACCTGGCGTGGTTCTGGCTGCTGCGGCGCTACCTGGCGTCACGGCTGTCGGTGTTTTCCTTCCTGACGCCGCTGTTCGGGGTGGCTTTCGGCGTGGTGCTGATGCACGACGTGGTGGGGCCGCGCTTTGCGGTGGCGGCGGTGTTGGTGCTGGCGGGGATTGTGCTGGTGAATCGGCGGGCGTAGGCCTCTGGCGCGGCTCGCTCACCATGGGCGCCGAACGTAGCAGCTATCCCTTGTGAACGTTCCCCTCTCCCGCCGCACGGGAGAGGGGAACAAACCGCCGACGTGCGACGGCATGCTGTTCAATCAGCGGCGCGCCTCGAACGAGAACATCCCCAGCGCGTCGCGCACTTCCTCCAGCGTCTGCTGGGTCAGTTCGCGTGCCTTCTGCGTGCCCTGGCGCAGCACATCGAACACATAGTCCGGGTTCTTGGCCAGCTCTTCGCGGCGGGCGCGGATCGGCGCCAGCATGTCCTGCAGGATGCCTTCGATGCGGCGCTTGAGCACCATGTCGCCCAGGCCGCCCTTGCGATAGTGTTCCTTCAGCGCTTCGACTTCCTCGGTGTTCGGGTCGAACGCATCCAGGTACGTGAACACGACGTTGCCCTCGACCTGGCCCGGATCCGACACCTTCAGGTGGTTCGGGTCGGTGTACATGCTGTGCACCGCGGCCTTGATCTGCTCCGGCGACGCGCCCAGCGCGATTGCGTTGCCCATCGACTTGCTCATCTTGGCCTTGCCGTCGACGCCGGGCAGGCGGCCGAACTTGGGGATCAGCGCCTTGCACTCCGGCAGCACGTCCCGGCCGACCTGGTTGTTGATGCGGCGCACGATCTCGTTGGTCTGCTCGATCAGCGGGGCCTGGTCTTCGCCCACCGGCACCACCTGGGCCTTGAAGGCGGTGATGTCCGCGGCCTGCGCGGCCGGGTAGCACAGGAAGCCGGCCGGGATATCGCGGCCGAAGCCGCGCGCCTGGATCTCTTCCTTGATGGTCGGATTGCGCTCCAGCCGCGATACCGTGACAAAGTTCAGGTACATCAGCGTCAGCTCGGCCAGCGCCGGCAGGTGCGACTGCACGGTGATGGTGGTCTTGGCCGGGTCGATGCCGACCGCCAGGTAGTCCAGCGCCACTTCCAGCACGTTGCGGCGCACCTTGTCGGGATCGTGCGCGTTGTCGGTCATGGCCTGGGTGTCGGCCAGCAGCAGGTATTGCTCATGCGAATCCTGCAGCGCCACGCGGCTCTGCAGCGAGCCGACGAAGTGGCCGAGGTGCAGCGGGCCGGTGGGACGGTCGCCGGTCAGGATCACGGGACGCCGGTTGGTTTGGCTGGTTTGGGCTGTCATGGAACGGTCTTGCACGAAATAAGTCGCGGAAATTCGGAATTCGTTGATCTGGGGCTTCAGGCGGCCTGCCCCGCAGCGCCGCCGCCGAGGCGGCGGGCCAGCTCGACATACTCGCCAACGGGCACTTCCTCGGCGCGGCGGCCAAGGTCGAAGCCCATCGCGTCGAAGTCGACCTGGTCGCGCAGGAACGACAGCGTATTGCGCAGCACCTTGCGCCGCTGCGAAAACGCCGCGGTGACCACGTCGCCGAGCACGGTGATGTCGCAATCGGCATGCGGCGAGCGCAGGCGGCCGTCGTGATGGCGCGGCCACGGGATCATCCGCACCACGGCCGAATCGACCTTGGGCGGCGGGTTGAAACTGCCCGGCGGCACGTCCAGCACATGCTCCATGTAGTAGCGCACCTGCAGCATGATCGACAGCCGGCCGAAGGCCTTGCTGCCGGGCTCGGCCACCATGCGCTCGACCACTTCCTTCTGCAGCATGAAGTGCTGGTCGCGCACCCGGTCGGCGAACTGCATCAGGTGGAACAGCAGCGGGCTGGAAATGTTGTACGGCAGGTTGCCGACGATGCGCAGCGGCCTGCCCGGCACTTCCAGCTTACCGAAGTCGAAGTCCAGCGCGTCGCCGGCATGGACCTGCAGGCGCTCGCCGTAGCGGCGGCGCAGCCGCTCGACCAGGTCGCGGTCGAGCTCGACCACCTGCATCTGCGGGATGCGTTCGAGCAGCGGGCTGGTCAGCGCGCCGAGTCCCGGCCCGATCTCGACCAGCACGTCTTCGGCTTGCGGACTGATGGCATTGACGATGCCGTGGATGATGGTGTCGTCGACCAGGAAGTTCTGCCCGAATCGCTTGCGGGCCACATGGCCCTGGTGCACGTTGGAACGCATGGTTCGATGTTGCAGCATGAGGTCCGGCTTCAGCAAGGCGGCTGCAAGCCAGGATTGGGATGGCCCGGATGGCTGGCGCCGGCGCCATCGGGATGGCGGCCGTTGGCATGGCCGGCCATGGTGACCGCACTGCGGATGGCCTCGATCATGCTGCCATGCTCTGCCTGGCCGGTGCCAGCCAGGTCCAGCGCGGTGCCGTGGTCCACCGAAGTGCGGATGAAGGGCAGCCCCAGCGTGATGTTCACGCCGTGGCCGAAGGTGCCGTATTTCAGCGGCGCCAGCCCCTGGTCATGGTACATCGCCAGCACGCAGTCGGCATCGCGCAGGTGGCGCGGCTGGAACAGCGTGTCGGCCGGGAAGGGGCCGCGCGCATCGATGCCGGCATCCTTGGCCTGCGCCAGCGCGGGCACGATCATGTCGATCTCTTCGCGGCCCATGTGCCCGCTTTCGCCGGCGTGCGGGTTCAGGCCCGTGACCAGGATGCGCGGGCGCGCGATGCCGAAGTAGCGGCGCAGGTCGGCATCGATGATGGTCAGGGTCTGCAACAGCAGCGGGACGGAAAGCGCGTCGGGCACCGCACGCAGCGGCAGGTGGGTGGTCGCCAGCGCCACGCGCAGCATGGCGTGGTCGTGCGCGGGCTGCGGGCCGGCCAGCATCATCACCACGCGCGGCACGCCGGCGCTGTCGGCGAGGTATTCGGTGTGGCCCGTGAAAGGCACGCCGGCGTCGTTGATGGTGCTCTTCTGTACCGGTGCCGTGACCATGGCCGCAAAGCGCGGCGCGGCGCGGCCATGCGGGCGGCAGCCGGCGATGGCGGCATCGAGCAGCGCCAGCACGTACCGGCCATTGCGCGCGTCCAGCCGGCCCGGTTCGCACGCGACCGCCAGCGGGATATCCTCGATCACCACGTCGCCGTCGGCGATGCGCCGCTCCCAGGCGTGCGTCACGCCCAGCGCCGCGGCGCGATCGGCCAGCAGGCGGGCATCGCCCAGCACATGGAAGCGGTAGTGCCCGCTGCCGCCGTTGTTGCCATGGTTGGCGCCGGCGAGCTGCAGCAACGCCCCGATGGTGATATCGGGGCCGATGCCGGCGGGTTCGCCGGTGGAAATGGCCAGGGATAGCGGGTCAGGCATGTCGGCGTGGGCGAGTCGGCGGCGCGTGCGCGTATCAGCGCTGCCGGTTGATGCGGTACTCGACGTACGCCTGCGAGCGCAGCTGGCGCACCCAGTCATCATACGCGGCCCGCAGCTTCTGTTCGCGGACCTCGGCTCGGGCAAAGTCGCGCTGCTTCTCGGGCGACAGCTCGGTCTCGCGGCGGTTCAGCACCTGGATCAGGTGCACGCCGAACTGCGTGACCACCGGCTCGGAGATCTCGTTCGTGCGCAGGCGGCTCATGGCCTGCTCGAACTCGGGCACCAGCTCGCCCGGCGAAACCCAGCCTAGGTCGCCGCCGTTCTGTGCCGAGCCGTCCTGCGAGAAGCGCTTGGCCGCGTCGGCAAAGTCGCCGCCGTGGGTGATGCGGTCGCGCAGCGTGCTGAGCTGGCGGCGCGCCTCGGCTTCTGGCATGTTGGGGCCGGTGCGGATCAGGATATGGCGCACCTGCGTCTGCGTGATCTTCCCTGCCGCGGCCGTGCCGGATGCGGGGGCGGCGCGCTTGGCCACCAGCTTGACCACATGGAAGCCCGCGGCGCTTTCCACCACCTGGGGCGCCACGGCGCCAGGCTGGAGGTCGACCACCGAGTTGGCGAACAGCGCCGGCAGGCGGCCGATCTCGCGGAAGCCCATGGCGCCGCCCTGCGCGGCTTCCGGGCCTTCCGAATTGGCTTGCGCCAGCTGCGCAAAATCCGCGCCGCCCTGGGCCTGCTTCAGCAGCCCCTCGGCCTTGGCGCGCTGCGCCTGCTTCTGCGCCTCCGAGGCATTCTCGGGCACGCGCACGAGGATCTGCGCCACGTTGTATTCGGTCGGGCCGGTAGCGCCGGCCTGGCCGCCGCGGGCAGCCAGGAAGTTGTCGATCTCGCCGTCGTAGACCTGAACCTTGGAATCGACCTCGCGCTCGCGCAGGCGAATCACCTGGACCTGCTTGCGCAGTTCGTCGCGGTACTTGGTCCAGGTCATGCCGCTGGCTTCCACGCGGCGGCGCAGCTCGGTGGCGTTCATGCGGTTCTGCTGCGCCACCGATTCGATGGCGCGGTCGATCTCCTGGTCGGTCACGCGGATGCCGGCTTCCTGCGCGGCCTGGGTCTGCACGCGTTCCATCACCAGGCGTTCCAGCACCTCGCCGAGCAGGTCCGCGCGCGGCGGGACCGGACGGCCGGCGGCGCGCAGCTGGCCTTCGATCTCGTCGGCGCGGTCGAGCAGCTCGCGGCGCGTGATCACGCTGTTGTTGACCACGGCAACCACCTCGTCGACCAGCTGCGAGCGCTTCTGGTCGCCGGGCTGCGGCACGCCGAGCTTGGGCTGGCTCGCCGGCGCGGTGACGTCGGACGACTGCGGCACGAAGATGCCGGTGGCACGTCCCGCGCCCGGTGCCTTCAGCTGCGCGGCGGCCGGCACGGCGATCGCGGCCAGCACGGCCGGCAGCAGCAGGCGGTGCCACGACGTCATAAGAAAGGAAAACACGGCGAATTCTTGACGTTTCATCTTAATCCGTCATTCATAGTGATCGTACTGGGTCGTCGGCACCGGCTTGGCGGACACAGGCTCGTAGCCCGGCACGTTCAGGCGCAGGATGTTCAGCGGATTGGACCCGATCTTGGAAAGGCCACGGAACTCCACCTGCAGGAAGACCCGCCCGGTATAGCCCTGCGTGGTGTTGCGGAAACGCTGGTAGACCACGCGGCCGACCCAGCAATCCGCGGCGTATTCGACGCCGGCCAGCGTATCGACCATCTGGCTCGCGCTCAGGTCGAAGGCAAAGCGGGCGATGGCGTAGGCGCGCCGCGTGATCGGCCACTGGCCCGACAGCTCGAACTGGTCGATCGCGGTGTTATCGGTCACGGCGGTCGGACGGCGGTAGCGGTAGCCGGCGTTGAAGACCTTGCGCGGCTCGGGGCGGTATGAAAACGCCACGTTGCCGTAGTTGACCCGGTCGGTATCCAGGTTGTACTGCAAGCCCATGTCCAGGTAATAGCCCCGGAACATCTGGATGGTGGTCGCGGCAAGCAGGTCGGATGCGCCGGGCTTGGGGTCCGCCAGCGTGCCGTTGAGCTGCACGCGCTGCCCGGTGAAGTCGTAGCGCTGCGCGATGGTGCCGCGGAAGCGCTCGATGCCGGAGTCGGACTCGATCAGGCGCGTGGTCAGGCCACCGGTGATCTTGTTGTTGTCGGCGATGCGGTCGTAGCCGGTGAACGGGTTCTCGCTGAAGATCTGGCCGTAGCCGAAATCGGACTGGACCGTGTCGAACAGCGGGAACAGGCTCTGGTCGCGGAACGGCGTGTACACGTAGAACAGGCGCGGCTCCAGCGTCTGCAGGTAGTTCACGCCGAACAGCCGGCTCATGGTCGGCGCCTCGCGCTCGAACGTCATGCCCGAATCCAGGCTGACGGTGGGCAGCACGCGCGAGAAGTTGGTCTGCGCGTTGGGCGTGTTGTCCTGCGACTCCATCTGGTACTGGGTCGCGTTGAACGTGACCTTCGGCGTCACGTACCAGCCGGCGCGCACGATCGGGTAGCTGATGCTCGGCTGGACATACATGCGCTCGCCCTGCGGCTGCTGGAAGCCCGTGGACGTCAGCGGGATGCGGAAGCGGGTGTAGTCGGCCTCCACCTGCACGTCGAAGCCGCCCAGGTCATAGCGGAGGTACTTGCCGTTGAGCTGCGGCACGCGCTCGTACGATGGCTCGCTGGGGCGCAGTGTCTGGAACTTCTGCACCCGCGCCATCAGGAAGAAATCCTGCCAGTTGTAGGTGACGCCGCCTTCCTGCACGTACTGGCGCTGCGCGGACTGCGCCACGCTGCGGTTGAAGTCGTCCGGGTACTGGTCGTCCGAGACCCGGTTGACGTTCAGGTAGGCGTTCAGCCCCTTGGCCAGGTTCTGGTTGTGCTGGATCGAGTAGGCCCAGCGGTTCGAGTTGGTCTTCTGGTCGTCAGGCAGGAACTCGGCGCGGATGCGGCCGGAGTAGCCCTGCCCCAGGTAGCGGTACTCGCCGCCCAGCTGCAGGCCCCGCTCCGTCATCAGCCGCGGGTAGATGGTCAGGTCGCGGTTCGGCGCGATGTTGAAGTAGTACGGCACCGTCAGGTCGAAACCCGAGCGCGAGCCGTAACCCATCAACGGCGCCAGGAAGCCGCTGCGGCGATCATCGTTCAACGGAAAACTGAATGCCGGCGCTGCCGCGATCGGCACCCCGAAGAAATTCAGCACGCCGCCATAGGCAACGCCCACCTGGCGATCGCTGTCCAGGTCGATCTGGTTGGCGCTGAAATACCAGTCCGCATTGTCCGGCGAGCAGGTGGTGTACGACGCCCGCTTGATGGTGCTGCGGTCCTTGTCCAGGAAGTCGATGCGCTCGGCCTTGCCGGCGCCGCCGGTCTGCTGGAAGTAGTAGTCGGGCGACAGCATGTAGCCTTCGTTGGCCTCGACCTTAAGCTTCGCCTCCGGCCCCACTGCCAGCGTGCCGCTGCGCGACAGCCGCACGTTGCCCTCGGCATGGGCCTCGTCCGTATCCTGGTCGTAGCTCAGCTTGTCGCCCTTGACCACGCCGCCGTCGCGACGCAGTTCGGCATGGCCCTCGAGCTCGACGCCGCGCTCGCTGTAGCCGGTCATGCGGTCGCCCTCGATGAACGTCGGCGCGCCGGAATCAGGCTCGCTGGTCTTGGGAGGCTCGGCCAGCCGCGGCACCAGTTCGCCCGAGACCGCGGGCAGCTCGGGCACCTGCGGTGCGGCTTCGAACACCGGCTCGACCTGGTCCAGGTCCGGAATCGCCGAGCCAGACATCTGCGCCTGCGCGCCGGCCGACAGCCCGGCCATGGCCAGCACTAGCGGGCGCAGCCGGCCCGCGTTCAGGCGGCCGGCGCGCCTGGCGCGGGCGGCGGCGCCAGAGGGGGCAGGCGAAAGCAAGGCCTTGTTATTCGGTGTTCGTCGTTGTTCGGTCATTCGCACGGGTTGTCAGTCTCGGCGTGGGCTGCGGCCGCCTGCAAGCCGCCAACCCCTGCCAGAACAGGCTGCGGGGCAACGAAGGCCCCTCCCGGGGGCCGCCCGGCGCCCGGGTCTGGTCGGGTATTATACGGGGCATCCAAACCTGCCCTTGCGGCCGGCTTGCCCCGCTCCACGATATTTTTCCGCGCCCTTCCTGTATGGCAGCTCTTCCCCACGACCCGCGCCTGGACCAGCTCAAGGCCTGGGTGTCCGGCCTTGGCCCGGCATGGTCCGCCGATCCCGACTCCTGCGTGCCCGCATCGGCCGATGCCAGCTTCCGGCGCTATTTCCGCGTGCGCACCGGCAACCCGGCGCACCCGACCGCCATCGTCATGGACGCGCCGCCGGCGCACGAGGACTGCCGCCCCTTCATCCACGTCTGCCAGCTGTTCGGCGCGGCCGGCGTGACCGTGCCGACCGTGCTGGCGCAGGACCTGGCGCAGGGTTTCCTGCTGCTCGCGGACCTGGGCAGCCAGACTTACCTGTCACGGCTGGACGACTCCACCGCCCATGGCATGTATGCCGACGCCGCCGCGGCGCTGGTCCGCATCCAGGCCGCCACCCGCCCCGGCGAACTGCCCGCCTACGACCGCGCGCTGCTGCAGCGCGAGCTCGACCTGTTCCCGCAGTGGTACGTGGCCAAACACCTTGGCGCCACACTGGGCGACGCCCAGCAGGCCGACCTGCGTGAAGTAATGGATACGCTGCTTGCCAACAACCTGGCGCAGCCGCAGGTCTACGTGCACCGCGACTACCACTCGCGCAACCTGATGGTGCTGGACGGCGGCTCCAACCCTGGCGTGCTGGATTTCCAGGACGCGGTGATCGGCCCGATCACCTATGACGCGGTCTCGCTGTGGCGCGACGCCTATATCGAATGGGATGAGGAACAGCAGCTCGACTGGCTGATCCGCTACTGGGAGCGCGCGCGCAAGGCCGGCCTGCCGGTCAATGCCGATTTTGGCGAGTTCTACCGCGATTTCGAATGGATGGGCCTGCAGCGCCACTTGAAGGTGCTGGGCATCTTCGCCCGCCTGTACCACCGCGACGGCAAGGACGGCTACCTCGCCAACCTGCCGCTGGTGCTGAAGTACACCCGCAACGTTGCCGGCCGCTATACCGAGCTGCGCAAGCTGATCCGCCTCCTGGATGCGCTGGAAGGCGCGGCCAGCCCGGCCGGCTATACCTTCTGACGACGTGCCTGACGCCAACCACCCGGCCCGGCCGCACGCCTCCGACGCCAGTCCCGCCATCACCGCCCTCGGCGAATGGCTGGCCGGCGCGCGCGCGCTCGCGCCGATGCTGCTTGGCGTGGTGCCGTTCGGCCTGATCTACGGCGTGCTGGCCGTCGGCGCCGGCATGCCGGCGTGGCTGGCCTGCGCCATGAGCGCGATCGTGTTCGGCGGCGCCTCGCAGATGATCCTGACCCAGTTGTGGACCGCCGGCACGCCCGCGGTGGTGATCACGCTGACGGTGGCCATGGTCAACCTGCGCCACGCCCTGTATTCCGCGACGATCGCGCCCACGCTGGCCCACCTGCCGCGCCGCTGGAAGGCGCTGATCGCCTACCTGCTGACCGACGAGGCCTTCGCCGCGATGACGCACCGGCTGGGCGATACCGGCCCGCGCGCGCAATACCGCCACTGGTACTACTTCGGCGGCGGCTTCGCGCTGTGGGCCAGCTGGCAGGTGTCGACGCTGGCCGGCGTGCTGGTCGGCGCCCAGGTGCCGCGCGACTGGCCGCTCGATTTCTTCCTGCCGCTGACGTTCATCGGCATCATCGTGCCCGGTCTCAAGCACCGCTCGCACGTGGCCGCTGCGGTGGCCGCCAGCATACTGGCGGTGGCCTGCTACAGCCTGCCGCACAAGCTCGGGCTGATGGTGGCGGCGCTGGGCGGCATCGCCGCCGGCATGCTGGTACTGGGCCGCGGCAACCGCCCCGGCGCGCGCCGGGCCGGCGCGGCGGATCGGGCCGGCTCGGTCGGCAAGGAGGCCGCATGAATGCGCTGACCTTGCTATGGGTCTTCCTGGCCGCCGGCCTGGCGACCTTCCTGATCCGCCTGTCATTCATTGCCGTGGAAGGCCGCGTGCGGCTGCCGGCGTGGTTCCGGACCGCGCTGCAGTTCGTCCCGGCCGCCATGCTGTCCGCGCTGATCGCCCCCGACCTGCTGATGCAGGGCGGCGAGCTCGCGCTCACCCCTACCAATGCGCGGCTGGTGGCCGGCGTGGTCGCCATCCTGATCGCCGCGCGTACCCGCAGCGTCGGCTGGACCATTGCCGGCGGCATGGCCGCGCTGCTTGCCCTGGAGGCCCTGTTCTGATGAAGGTCATGATCTTCGCCGCCGGCCGCGGCGACCGCATGCGCCCGCTGACCGATACCTGCCCCAAGCCGCTGCTGGCCGTGGGCGGCAAGCCGCTGATCGTCTGGAAGATCGAAGCGCTGGCGCGCGCCGGCCTGCGCGACATCGTCATCAACCATGCGTGGCTGGGCGAGCAGATCGAAGCCGCGCTCGGCGACGGCAGCCGCTTCGGCGTGCGCATCGCGTACTCGCCCGAAACCGAGGCGCTGGAAACCGCCGGCGGCATCGCCAAGGCCCTGCCGCTGCTGTCGCACGACCCGGCCCGCGGCGAGATCTTCCTGGCCGTGTCGGGCGACATCTTCTGCGACTACGACTTCCGCAAGCTCCTGCCCCGCGCCGTCGCGATAGCCGGCGCCGCCGAGCCGCGCATGCACCTGGTCATGGTGCCCAACCCCGCGTTCCATCCGCGTGGCGACTTCGGAATGGACGCGCAAGGGCGGCTATCGCTGGAGGAGCACCCGATCCACGGCGAGCGCCTCACCTTCGGCAATATCGGCCTGTACGATACGCGCCTGTTCGCCGGCATCGCGACTGGCACGCGGGTCGCCATGACACCCTTCTACCGCGCCGCGATCGCCGCCGGCACCGCCAGCGGAGAACGTTTCGACGGGCGCTGGGAAAACGTTGGGACGCCGGCGCAGCTGGCAGAGCTGGACGCCAGTATTGCGCCTGTGCCGGTCGCCTCCGTGGGGCGTTGAATCAGGGGTATGGAAGCGCGCCATGGCAGTGGCGCGACGCGCCTTTTGCAGCACCGCCGCTGCAACGCGCCCGGCGGCGTTAGAATCGGCCTGATCCTCCTCTTCCCCAGGCCACACCATGTCCGCACCCGACAACGCCCTCCTCGCCGCCTGCCGCGAACGCCGCGCCCGTGTGCTGCAGCACCTGCGCGCCGGCGGCGGTGGCGTGGCGATCCTGCCTACGGCGCCGGAAGCGATGCGCAACCGCGACAGCGACTATCCGTACCGCCACGACAGCTATTTCTATTACCTGACCGGCTTCACCGAGCCCGAGGCCGTGCTGGTGCTGGTGGCCGGCGCGCCGGGCGACCCGGCCGATGCCGACCGCAGCATCCTGTTCTGCCGCCCCAAGCACGAGGAGCGCGAGATCTGGGACGGCTTCCGCTACGGCCCCGAAGGGGCGCGCGCCGCGTTCGGCTTCAACGAGGCGCATTCGTTCGAAGAGATCGATGCGACGCTACCGCCGCTGCTGGCCAATCGCGCGCAGGTCGCTTACCCGCTGGCCGAGTCGACCCGCACCGACGTGCAGATGCGCCGCTGGCTCGACGCCGTGCGCATGCAGGGCCGTGCCGGGGTGTCGGCGCCGTCGGTAGCGATCGATATCCGCACGCTGCTTGACGAGATGCGGCTGTTCAAGGACGCGGGCGAGCTGGCCATCATGCGCCGCGCGGGCGAAATCTCCGCCGGCGCCCATGTGCGCGCGATGCACGCCACGCGCCCGGGCCTGCGCGAATACCACCTCGAAGCCGAGCTGCTCTATGAATTCCGCCGCCACGGCGCGCAGAGCGTGGCCTACAACTCGATCGTCGCCGCCGGCCCCAACGCCTGCGTGCTGCACTACCGCGCCGGCCCGGCCGAACTGAAGGATGGCGACCTGTGCCTGATCGACGCCGGCTGCGAGCTCGACGGCTACGCTTCGGACATCACCCGTACCTTCCCGGTGTCGGGGCGCTTTTCGCCCGCGCAGCGCGAGCTGTATGACCTGGTGGTGGCGGCGCAGGAAGCTGCGATCGCCGAAACCCGCGCCGGCGTGCCCTACAACGTGCCGCACGATGCCGCCGTGCGCGTGCTGGCGCAAGGCATGCTCGATACCGGCCTGCTCGACCGCAACAAGGAAGGCACGCTCGACGACGTGCTGGCCAGCGGCAGCTACCGCCGCTTCTACATGCACCGCACCGGGCACTGGCTCGGCATGGACGTGCACGACGTGGGCGAATACCGCGTCGCCAGCCACAGCGGCGAAGGCGAGCGCCCGTGGCGGCCGCTGCAGCCGGGCATGGTGCTGACCGTCGAGCCCGGCATCTACGTGCGACCGGCGCAGGACGTGCCGGAGCGCTACTGGCATATCGGCATCCGCATCGAGGATGACGCCGTGGTGACCGATGGCGACTGCGAGCTGATCACCCGCGGCGTGCCGGTGCATGCCGACGAGATCGAAGCGCTGATGCGCGATGCCGGAGGCCGGCGATGATCGGTTGGCTGCGCAGACTCTTTCCCGGCCAGGGCAGCACCCAGGCTGCGGCCGCAAAACCGCGCAACCCGTCGGAACCGTTCATCATCAACCTGTTCGACGACCGCGTCGTGGTGCACCGCCCCGATGGGCAGCGCGAGGAAATCGCATGGGATACGCTGGAACGCGTCGTGGTCCGCGTCTCCAATCGCGAACCCTGGGCGGGCGCTGCCTGGCTGATCCTGGTCGGCGCGCCCGACAGCGGCCAGGGCTGTGTGGTCCCGGCCGATGCCGCCAACTATGCCGCGCTGCTCGAGCAATTGCGCGCGCTGCCCGGCTTCAGCCAGCAGAAGCTCGACAATGCGCTGCGCGACGCTGCGGCCGGCAAGTCGCGCACTGACGCGATCTGCTGGAAGCGCGGGGCCGGCGAGACTGGCATCGGCGGCAGCGATGGCACCGGCGGCAATGCAGGAGGCAGTGACGATGCCGGCCGCGCCAGCTGATATCCAGGACATCGCCATCGTCGGCGGCGGCCCGGTGGGACTGGCGCTGGCCTGCCAGCTGCTGCGCACCACCGACTGGCGCATCGCGCTGATCGATGCGGCCACGCCGGCGCGCGCCGCGCGCGACCCGCGCGCGATCGCGCTGTCGCACGGCAGCCGCCAGCTGCTCGAGCAGATCGGCGCGTGGCCCGTGCCCGGCAGCCCGATCGAGCATATCCACGTGTCGCAGCGCGGCCGCTTCGGCCATGTCCGGCTGCACCATGACGACTACGGCGTGCCGGCATTGGGCTATGTGGTCCGCTATGGCGAGCTGTGCGATGTGCTCGAACGCGCCCTCGCGCGCGCCGCGCAGGCTTGCCCCGCCGACCGGCTGCAGCGCGTATTCGAGACCCGCATCGACCAGATCGAGCAGGCGCCATCCGCCGGCACTGGCGACGATCCCGACGGCGGCACGGTGCGGCTGACTGGCACCGCCCATGACGGGCAGGTCGCGCGCTTTACCGCCAGGGTGGCGATACAGGCCGAGGGCGGCCTGTTTCACGAGCAGGCCCGGCACCAGGGCCGCGGCGCGCGCACGCGCGACTACGGGCAGACCGCCGTGATCGCCCATGTGGCCTGCTCGCGGCCGCAGCCGGGCTGGGCCTGGGAGCGCTTTACCGACGAAGGCCCGCTGGCGCTGCTGCCCCACGACGAACATGGCGTTGCCGGCTACGCGCTGGTGTGGTGCTGCCCGCCCGAACAGGCCGCGCGACGGCTGGCGCTGCCCGACGCGGAGTTCGCGCTGGAGCTTGGCCATGCCTTCGGCGACCGCATGGGCTACTTCACGCTGGCGGGCAAGCGCCATGCCTTCCCGCTGGGGCTGAACGCCGCGCCGGTCACGGTCAGCGGCCGCGTCGCTGCGGTCGGCAATGCGGCGCAGACGCTGCACCCGGTGGCGGGCCAGGGCCTCAACCTGGGCCTGCGCGACGCCTTCGCGCTGGCCGATTCGCTGCGTGCCGCCTGCACGCCGCAGGCGCTGCAGGCCTTTGCCAGCCGGCATCGGCTCGACCGCGCGGTCACCATCGGCGTCACCGACCTGCTGCCGCGCCTGTTCGGCGTGCCCTACCCGCTTGCCGCGCATGCCCGCGGGGCGTCGCTGGCGGCACTGGCCTGCCTGCCGCCGCTGCGGCACGCGCTGGCGCGCCACATGATGTTCGGCATGCGCCGCTGAAAACTGGCATCGGGGATCTGTGGCGCGTGCGCCACGCGCCACGGATCCCGCTACAGATTGCGCCATCGATGCTCAATTCTTGGGCAGTCACTCCCGTTTGGCGGTAGAATCTCGGCCTCGCACATGTCCCGATCCATCGCCGGCAGCAGTTTCGGCAGGGGCATGTTTTTCCGTTTCGTCTCTGTTTCGCCCGATCGCCACAAGTGCTCCCGAGCCAGAGCAGGCCATCCCGATCCCGTCGGCGGCGCGCGCGCCGCCAAGGCGGCAGGGCCCCCAGCAGAACCCGCGCTATCGTCGCTCTATCGTGCAGATCGGACCTCACCAACTCCGCAACAACCTGTTTGTCGCCCCCATGGCGGGCGTGACGGACCGGCCGTTCCGCCAGCTGTGCAAGCAGCTCGGCGCCGGCTATGCGGTGTCGGAAATGGTGGCGTCCAACGCACAGCTGTGGAAAAGCGAAAAGACCATGCGCCGCGCCAACCACGCCGGCGAGGTCGAGCCCATCTCCGTGCAGATCGCCGGTGCCGAGCCGTCGATGATGGCCGAGGCGGCGCGCTACAACGTCGACCGGGGCGCGCAGATCATCGATATCAACATGGGCTGCCCGGCCAAGAAGGTGTGCAACGTGGCCGCCGGCTCTGCGCTCCTGCAGAACGAGCCGCTGGTGGTGCGCATCGTCGAGGCGGTGGTCGCCGCCGTCGGCGAGCGCGTGCCGGTCACGCTGAAGATCCGCACCGGGTGGAACCGCGAGAACCGCAATGCGCTGCGCATCGCGCGCATGGTCGAGGACGCGGGCATCAGCATGCTCACCATCCACGGGCGCACCCGCGCCGACCTGTACCACGGCGACGCCGAGTACGAGACCATTGCCGCGGTCAAGGCAGCGATCTCGATTCCGGTGGTCGCCAACGGCGACATCACCACGCCGCAGAAGGCAAAGCAGGTGCTGGCGCTGACCGGCGCGGACGCGATCATGATCGGCCGCGCGGCGCAGGGCCGGCCGTGGCTGTTCCGTGAAATCGAGCACTTCCTGAAGACCGGCGAAATGCTGCCGTCTCCGGAGGTGGCCGAGATCCGCGCGATCATGAACGCGCACCTGGAAGACCACTACGCCTTCTACGGCGAGTTCACCGGCGTGCGCACCGCGCGCAAGCATATTGCCTGGTACACGCGCGGCCTGCGCGGCGCGAACCTGTTCCGGCACCGGATGAACACGCTGGAATCCACCACCGAGCAACTGGCGGCGGTCAACGCCTTCTTCGACGAGCAGGCGCAGTACTCGGACCGGCTGGTGTACGTGGACGACGAGCAGGGCAAACAAGATAAAGACGAAGCGAACAACAACAATAACGGGGAGTTGCTTGCCGCATGAGCCGCAACGCTATCGACCAGTGCATCCGGGATAGCCTGGACACGTATTTTCGCGACCTGGACGGTGAAGAGCCGTCCAATATGTACAACATGGTGCTCGAGGCCGTCGAACGGCCGCTGCTGGAAGCCGTGATGGTGCGCGCCGAGCGCAACCAGTCGCTGGCGGCCGCCTATCTGGGCATCAATCGCAACACGCTGCGCAAGAAGCTGCAGCAGCACGGTTTACTTTGAATTTGAAGCGTTTCCCACAGCCATGATCAAGCAAGCCCTCCTTTCCGTATCCGACAAGACCGGCATCGTCGAATTCGCGCGCGAACTGAACGCGCTCGGCGTGACGCTGCTTTCCACCGGCGGCACCGCCAAGCTGCTGGCCGACAGCGGCCTGCCCGTGACGGAGGTGGCCGACTACACCGGCTTCCCGGAAATGCTCGACGGCCGCGTCAAGACGCTGCACCCGAAGGTCCACGGCGGCATCCTGGCGCGCCGCGACCTGCCCGAGCACATGGCCGCGCTGGCCGAGCACAACATCCCCACGATCGACCTGCTGGTGGTGAACCTGTACCCGTTCCAGCAGACCGTGGCCAAGGATGACTGCACGCTGCCGGACGCGATCGAGAACATCGACATCGGCGGCCCGACCATGCTGCGCTCGGCGGCCAAGAACCACCGCGACGTGACCGTGATCGTCGATCCGGCCGACTACGCCGTGGTGCTCGACGAAATGCGTGCCAACGGCAATGCGGTTGGCTATGACACCAACTTCCGCCTGGCGACCAAGGTGTTCGCGCACACGGCGCAGTACGACGGTGCCATCACCAACTACCTGACCAGCCTGGGTGCCGACAAGTCGCACCAGGCACGCAGCGCCTACCCGCAGACGCTGAACCTGGCGTTCGACAAGGTCCAGGAAATGCGCTACGGCGAGAACCCGCATCAATCGGCGGCGTTCTACCGGGACCTGAAGGCGGTGGATGGCGCGCTGGCCAACTACGTGCAGCTGCAGGGCAAGGAGCTGTCGTACAACAACATCGCCGACGCCGATGCGGCGTGGGAATGCGTGAAGTCGTTCGATGCGGCCAATGGGGCTGCCTGCGTCATCATCAAGCACGCCAATCCGTGCGGCGTGGCGCTGGGTGCCAACGCGCTGGAAGCGTATGAGAAGGCGTTCAAGACCGATTCGACCTCGGCCTTCGGCGGCATCATCGCTTTCAACGTGGAGCTGGACGAAGCCGCTGCGCAGGCGGTGGCCAAGCAGTTCGTCGAAGTGCTGATCGCGCCGTCGTTCAGCGCCGCCGCGCGCGCAGTGTTCGCGGCCAAGCAGAACGTGCGGCTGCTGGAGATTCCGCTGGGCAAGGGCATCAACCAGTTCGACTTCAAGCGTGTTGGCGGCGGCCTGCTGGTACAGAGCCCGGATGCCAAGAATGTGCAGCCTTCGGAGTTGCGCGTGGTGACGCGCCGTCATCCGACGCCGAAGGAAATGGATGACCTGATGTTTGCGTGGCGGGTGGCGAAGTTCGTCAAGTCCAATGCCATCGTGTTCTGTGGTGGTGGCATGACGCTGGGTGTTGGTGCCGGGCAGATGAGCCGTGTGGATTCGGCTCGGATTGCCAGCATCAAGGCGCAGAATGCCGGGCTGACGCTGGCTGGTTCCGCGGTGGCATCGGATGCGTTTTTCCCGTTCCGTGATGGGTTGGATGTTGTTGTGGATGCGGGTGCTACCTGCGTGATTCAGCCGGGTGGGTCGGTGCGGGATGATGAGGTGATTGCTGCGGCGGATGAGCGGGGGATTGCGATGGTGCTGACTGGGACGCGGCATTTCAGGCATTAAGCGGTTTTGTTTTGTTTGACGGCTGGAGCTTGTCGCTGTTGGTGACAGGCTGTCGGCCGTTGAAACGCCTGGTTGCAGGCGGGGCGGAATCGACGCTGTTGATGACATGCTGTCGGCCGTTGAACCGCCTGGTTCCGCCCTCCTGGGCGGGTCACTTTTTGTCCGAGCGACAAAAAGTAACCAAAAAACGCGTCGCCTGAGCGGCTGGCTATCAATTTGGCGGCGTGGGTGGTTCGGGCGGCGGTGATTTCCGTTCGATATGGCCTAGTGGTTCGAACCTGCTACGCCAGGTGAGTTTGGGATATTGGCTGAGTCGAGCCACTATTGAACGATCCCCATGCAGGGCGTAGGCCGCCTGCTGCCGACGTCAACGCGGGGAACGCCTTCGGCTGCGCTGAGCGCGCTCAGTATCGTAAGGCGGATGCTCGGGCACGGAGTGCGTCGCTGCGCTCGCACAGCGCGGTCGTGGAGGACGTCGGGCCCGAAGCGCGGACCAGGACGTGGGCGCAGCCCTGCCTTTAGGGCCGGCGCGCAGCGCAGCCGTAGGCGTTCCTACCATGCCGCCAGCAGCAGGGGCCCGCCACAGCTCTGGGCTCGTTCAAACATCGCTTCAACGCCGAGCCACCGTGGCGCACCACGGCGTCAGCCAGTCCTGCTCTGCAACGAAGCAAAGCCCCGTACGAAAACCGCCGCATACTACGATAAGAGTGCCCGCCCGCAGGGCCGTAAACGCGCTTTTTGGTTACTTTTTGTCGCTCGGACAAAAAGTGACCCGCCCAGGAGGGCGGAACCAGGCGGTTCAACGGCCGACAGCATGTCACCAACAGCGACCACAGCGCCAAAACCGAACACCAATTCAACCCAAAATGCGAATCCTAGGCATCGACCCCGGCCTCCGCACCACCGGCTTTGGCGTGATCGAGAAACAAGGCAACAAGCTTGCCTACATCGCCTCGGGCACGATCAAGAGCAACGGCAACGAGAGCCTGCCGGAACGGCTGAAGACGCTTTACGACGGCATCAGCGAGATCTCCCGCACTTATGCCCCCGACTGCGCCGCGATCGAAAAGGTCTTCGTCAACGTCAACCCGCAATCCACGCTGCTGCTCGGGCAGGCCCGCGGCGCAGCGATCTGCGGGCTGGTCGGCTACGGCCTGCCGGTATTCGAATACACCGCGCTGCAGCTGAAGGTCGCAGTGGTCGGCTACGGCCGCGCCAACAAGGCGCAGGTCCAGGAGATGGTGACCCGCCTGCTGATGCTGCCAGGCCAGCCCGGCAGCGACGCGGCCGATGCGCTGGGCGTGGCCATTTGCCATGCCAACGGCGGCAATACGCTGGGCACACTGGCCGGCATGGCCCCGGAACTGGCGCGCAAGGGCATGCGTGTGCGACGCGGCCGGCTGGTCGGCTGAGCCAGCATCCCGAGTCTCTTACAATCAGGCATTCGACTTCCCGCAGGAATACTGAATGCCCACCCAGATTGATGTCCTCGTCCGCCCCGTAATGCTTGCCTTGCGGCGCTGGCGGATCCCGGTCACCGCGGCCGCTGCCGGCGCCATGCTGGTCGCCGGCTGTGTCACCGCGCCCCGGCCGAAACCCCATGCGCCGCCGGCGCCGGCCCCGGCAACAGGCACGCCGCAGCAGCCCTCCGCCGCGGAGAAACCGAAGGCGCTGGTCATCGCCCATCGCGGCGCCAGCGCGCTGCGCCCCGAACACACTCTGGCCGCCTACACCAAGGCGATCGAGGACGGCGCCGATGCGATCGAGCCCGACCTCGTCATGACCCGCGACGGCGTACTGGTGGCCCGCCACGAAAACGACATCACCGGCACCACCAATGTCGCCGACGTGGCGCAATTCGCCGACCGCAAGCGCACCAAGGTCATCGACGGCGAGCGCCTGACCGGCTGGTTCACCGAAGACTTCACGCTGGCCGAACTCAAGACGCTGCGCGCGCGCGAGCGCATCCCGCGCCTGCGCCCGGCCAATGCGCGGCTGAACGACCAGTTCGAGATTCCCACCTTCGATGAGATTGTTCGCCTTGCCGAGCAGGCATCGCTTCGCACCGGCAAACCCATCGGCATCTACGCCGAGCTGAAGCATCCGAGCTATTTCCGCGGCATCGGCCTGCCCATGGAAGACAAGCTCGCCGCCGCGGTGCGCGCCCAGCCTTACCTCCGCCAGGCACCGCTGTTCATCCAGTGCTTCGAAGGCGGCAGCTTGCGCGCGCTGCGCCGCACGTTCGGGCATGCGCAGCCCAACGTCAGGCTGGTGCAACTGGTCGGCAACCCGCGCAAGAGTCCCGCCGACTGGAAGCTCGCCGGCGACAACCGCACCTTCGGCGACATGCTGAATACGACTGGCCTGCGGGAGGTGGCGTCCTACGCCGACGGCATCGGCCCGGAGAAAAGCAGCGTCGTGCCGCGCGACGCCCAGGGCGCGCTCGCCGCGCCGACCGCGTTGGTCCGCCAGGCCCATGCCGCCAGCTTGTTCGTCCATCCCTACACGTTCCGCCCGGAGAACAGCTTCCTGCCCAAGGCGCTGCAGACCGGCGGCGACGAGGCCACGCGCAGCCCGTCGGGCATGGTGCGCGAGCTGGAAGCGTTCATCGCGGCCGGCGTCGATGGCTTCTTCACCGACGACCCGGCGCTGGGGCGCCGCGCGGTCGATGCAAATCGCTGAGGCGGCAAGATGGCAGCAATGCGGCCGCGAGGTACACTTGCGGCCGCTTCATCCCCTACCCAACAAGCCCAGACATGATCGGACGCATCGCCGGCACCCTCATCGAGAAGAATCCCCCGCACCTGCTGGTCGACTGCCATGGCGTCGGCTATGAGGTCGACGTACCGATGAGCACCTTCTATAACCTGCCGGCGTCGGGCCAGCCGGTCACGCTGCTGACCCAGCTGATCGTGCGCGAGGACGCGCACCTGCTGTACGGCTTCGGCACGGCGGCCGAGCGCAATACCTTCCGCGAGCTGATCAAGATCAGCGGCATCGGCGCGCGCATGGCGCTGGCGGTACTGTCGGGCATGTCGGTATCCGAGCTGGCGCAGGCGATCACGCTGCAGGAAGCGGGCCGGCTGACGCGCGTGCCGGGCATCGGCAAGAAGACCGCCGAGCGGCTGCTGCTCGAGCTCAAGGGCAAGCTGGGCGCGGAACTGGGGCATGCGCCCGGCGCCGCGGCGGTGCCCGACAGCGCCGTCGATGTGCTCAACGCGCTGCTTGCGCTGGGCTACTCGGAGAAGGAAGCCGCCTCGGCAATCAAGCAGGTGCCGGCCGGCACCGGCGTGTCCGAGGGCATCAAGCTGGCGCTCAAGGCCTTGTCCAAGGGCTGAGGCGTAGAATGGCGGGGTGTTTTCCGGGGTATCCCCCATCAGCGCCATGATCGAGACCGACAAGCTTTCCGCCCCCGCCCGCGTAATTTCCGCCACCCCCGCCTCGTCGCAGGAGGAGGCGTTCGAGCGCGCGCTGCGGCCCAAGCTGCTGGACGAGTACGTCGGCCAGGAAAAGGTGCGCGGGCAGCTCGATATCTTCATGCACGCCGCGCGCAAGCGGCGCGAGGCGCTCGACCACGTGCTGCTGTTCGGCCCGCCGGGGCTGGGCAAGACCACGCTGGCCCATATCATCGCGCGCGAGATGGGCGTGGGCCTGCGCCAAACGTCTGGGCCGGTGCTGGAGCGCCCGGGCGACCTGGCGGCGCTGCTGACCAACCTGGAAGCCAACGACGTGCTTTTCATCGACGAGATCCACCGGCTGTCTCCGGTCGTCGAGGAGATCCTGTACCCGGCGCTGGAGGACTACCAGATCGACATCATGATCGGCGAAGGCCCGGCGGCCCGTTCGGTCAAGCTCGACCTGCAGCCGTTCACGCTGGTGGGCGCCACCACGCGCGCCGGCATGCTGACCAATCCGCTGCGCGACCGCTTCGGCATCGTGGCGCGGCTGGAGTTCTACAACGCCGAGGAACTGGCGCGCATCGTCACGCGTTCGGCGCAGTTGCTGCACGCCAGCATCGATCCGCTGGGCGCGCTGGAGATCGCGCGGCGCGCGCGCGGCACCCCGCGTATCGCCAACCGGCTGCTGCGCCGCGTGCGCGACTATGCCGAGGTCAAGGGCGACGGCACCATCACGCGCGAGATGGCCGATGCCGCGCTGGCCATGCTCGACGTCGACCGCGTCGGCTTCGACCTGATGGACCGCAAATTGCTGGAAGCGGTGCTGCACAAGTTCGGCGGGGGCCCGGTGGGCGTGGACAACCTGGCCGCGGCCATCGGCGAGGAGCGCGACACCATCGAGGACGTGCTCGAGCCCTACCTGATCCAGCAGGGCTACCTGCAGCGCACGCCACGCGGGCGCGTGGCCACGGCGGCAGCCTACCGGCATTTCGGGCTGGCGTCGCCGCAGCCTGGCGGCGGCGAGTTGTTCGACGGGCAGTAAGGCGCGGCGACGGGGCGTCGGCATCAGCCAATTAAACGTTTTAATCTCGCGCCCCAAATTTTTTCGAAGTCGATTGCTGGCCCATGGCCCATTGTCCACAATGGCTTCATCGGCACCTGCCGGTGCCCGCCGATGACCGTCCAGTAGGCAGCCCAAGGTTGCCCCGCGGTTGCGGCGCCATTGTGAACCGGTTTCCGAACCTGCAAGGAATGCCATGAGCCGTCGCCTGCGCCGCTCCGCCTCGTCCCTTCTCGCCGCCACCCTGGCCAGTGCCGCATTGGCGCTGCTGGCTGCCGGGAACGCCAACGCCCAGCGTGCGCAGGGTCCCGTCGGCGTCGCCGAAGAAGCCGTGATCAGCGGCAAGATCATTGATATCGATCCCAACTCCAAGGCGGTGCTGGTGCAAGGCCCGCGCGGCAATGTGGTCGAACTGGTCGCGGGCGACGAAGCGAAGAACTTCGGCCAGGTGCGCAAGGGCGACATCGTCACCGTGACCCGGGGCGCGGCCCTGGTGGCATCGCTGGAGCCGCTCGACAGCAAGACCACGGCCATGGCCGAGCAGGTTGACCGCACCACGCGCGCCGCCGAAGGCGGCAAGCCCGGCATCGCGCGCGAGATCACCACCACGGTCACCGCCGAGATCACCAAGGTCGATCCGGCCAAGCGCCTGGTCACGTTCCGTGGACCGCGCGAGACGCTGCGCACCGTCAAGGTCGAGGATCCCGCCATCGACCTGAACCAGATCAAGCGCGGACAGATGGCCAAGCTCGTCTATCGTGAAGTGGTGGCCATCACGGTCAAGGCACCGGCGGCGGCCGCAGCCAACTAAACACCGTGCCGGGCGCGGTACTTTTCCCCACCAGGAGGTTACCTATGAATCGTCGCCACTTTGTTACCCGGGTTGCCGGCTCGGGCCTGCTCGTTGCCACCGCAATGGCGGCAGGCTGCACCACCACCGGCACCAGCGCCTCGAAAGACCCGGTCGCCAAGAAGCAGGAAATCGATGCCGGGGTGGACGGGGCGTTGAACCGGCTGTTCGCGGCCAACGCCGGCGCACGCGACCTGGCGCAGCGTGCGCAGGGGGTCCTGGTGTTCCCGCGTGTCATCTCGGCCGGCCTGGTGGTAGGCGGCGAATACGGCGAGGGTGCGCTGCGATCGAAGGGTGCGACGGTCGGCTACTACAGCACCACGCAGGCCTCGGTCGGGCTGACCGCCGGCGGGCAGTCCAAGGCCGTCATCATCATGTTCATGACCCCGGAGGCCTACAACAAGTTTGTTGCCAGCAAGGGCTGGACCGCCGGCGCCGATGCCAACGTGGCGGTGGCCAAGGTCGGGGCGGACGGCAGGCTCGACACCCTGACCAGCCAGCAGCCGGTGATTGCCTTCGTGCAGACCAATGCCGGCCTGATGTTCGACGTCTCGGTGAACGGCTCCAAGATCAGCAAGCTGGAGATCTGACGCGGCCACCCGGCTGCGCCGCTGCATCCGAAATTCCCGGCTTCGGCCGGGAATCTTCATTTCAGGCGGCCGCAGCAACGCTTGGACCGGTCCGCGGCAGGCACGACGGAATCCGCGGCCCGCTGGCATAATCGCGCCCAAAATACGCGCCAGCGCGTCCGACCGGGAGCCCCCATGTCCGCCGTCCCCGCCAGCACGACCCAACCGGGCCGCGTCTACCGCTACTATGACTTCGTCATGGTGGCGTTCGTCACCGTGCTGCTGTGTTCGAACCTGATCGGCGCGGCCAAGGCGGCGCAGGTGACGCTGCCCGTGATCGGCACGGTGACCTTCGGCGCCGGCGTGCTGTTCTTTCCGATTTCGTACATCTTTGGCGACGTGCTGACCGAGGTCTACGGCTATGGCCGTGACCGGCGCGTGGTCTGGGCCGGCTTTGCCGCGCTGGCGTTCGCCACCTTCATGAGCCTGGTGGTGCTAAACATGCCGGTCGCGCCATTCATGGCGGACTATCAGAAGAGCTTGCAGGATGTGTTTGGCAACACCTGGCGCATCGCGCTTGGGTCGCTGATCGCATTCTGCTGCGGCAGTTTCACCAACAGCTATGTGCTGGCCAAGATGAAGCTGTGGACAGGGGGGCGGTGGCTGTGGACGCGCACGATCGGCTCGACCCTGGCGGGCGAACTGGTGGATTCGTCGCTGTTTTACGTGATCGCCTTCTATGGCATCTGGCCGCTGGAGAAGGTAGTCCAGGTCGCCGTGGCGCAGTATGTGCTGAAGACCGGCTGGGAAGTCGTGATGACGCCGGTGACGTACAAGGTGGTTGGGTTCCTGAAGCGGGCGGAGAACGAGGACTACTTCGACCGGCATACCGACTTCACGCCGTTCCGCGTGAGGGTCTGAAGCCCTCTCCCGCCGGGCGGGAGAAGGAACATCCAAAGCTTCAAGGCACTCGCCGGTCCACCTCGTCCAGCGCCAGGTTTTCCAGGTGGCTCACGTCCCCCCACGCCGCCAGCGTCAGGTGCGAGCTGTCACTGCGCAGCCGGTTGACACTGGCATTGAGCAACTCATGCTGGCGCGGCGCTTCCAGCGTCATGCCGGTGGCCTCGCGGTACAGGCAGTCGAGCACGCCGCCGTGCGCGACCAGCGCGATGCGCTCGCCGGGATGGCGGCGCGACAGCGCCAGCACGGCGTCGACGGTGCGCTCGTGGAAACCGAGCAGCGATTCGCCCTGCGGCGGCGCGTAGTCCGGCACGCGCGCCTGCCAGCGGGCAAAGTCTTCGGGCAGGTCCTCGGCCACTTCGGCGTAGGTCTTGCCCTGCAGGGTGCCGTAGCTGCGTTCGCGCAGGCGCGCGTCGGGGCGGATCTGCAGCCCGAGCGCTTCGGCGAGCGGCGCAGCGGTTTCCATGGCCCGCGACAGGTCGCTGGAATACACCGCATCGATCGGCTCGCCGGCCAGCGCGGCAGCCAGCGCGCGCGCCTGGGCGCGGCCGGTCTCGTTCAGCGGAATATCGAGCTGGCCTTGCAGCCGGCGCTCCCGGTTCCAGGCCGTTTCGCCATGGCGGATTACGATCAGGTGGGTAAAGGCCAGCGATTGCAGCCCGGAGCTTAGCGACATGCCGATTCCTTCGGTTTCCTTGAAGCCGCTTACTGCGCCAGCTTGGGATTGAGCGTGTAGGTGCCGGTCAGGCTGGCCTGCGCCAGCACGTGGCCCTGGATCGCGTCGCGCACCTGCGCGCCGGTGAAGGTGCCATCCAGCGGCACGCGGTCGATGTCCAGCGCATACAGCGTGAACACGTAGTGGTGCAGCAGCGTGTCGTTCCACGGCGGGCACGGGCCGTCATAGCCGAAATAGTCGCCCTTCATGTCGGCATCGCCGGCGAACCAGCCGGTGTAGTCGTTGATGCCGTGGCGCAGGCCACCCGCGGTGGCGGTGCCGCCGGTGGCCTCGGGACCCGGCTTGCCGCGCGCGATCACGCCATCGCTGTGCGAGGCGGCCGCGATCGAGCTCAGGCCCGGCGGAATGTCGACCAGCACCCAGTGGAAAAAGTCCACGCGCGGCAGCGAGGCCGGCACTTCGCGGCCTTCCTGGTTGACGTCGTCGCCCTTGCTGGGCACGTCGCGGTCATGGCAGATCAGTACGAACGAGCGCGTCTCGACCGGCGCGTCTTCCCAGTGCAGGTCGGGATTGCGATTGGCCGACAAGGCCACGTGGCTGGCGGCATCGGGCACGCAGAAAGCAAACTCGCCAGGGATCGGCGCGTTGTCGTTGAAGGACTTGCTCCAGAGTTTCATTTGTCTCTCCTGTCTTGATGACGCGCCGGGGCGCGGCAGCTTGGGATCTGTCTTGCGATCTGCGGTCTGGCGCTCGGCATCAGGCCGGCGGCACCCGCAGCCAGAACGTGACCGGCCCGTCGTTGACCAGGCTGACCTGCATCATCGCGCCGAACTCGCCGGTCTGCACCTGCGGATGCGCCGCGCGCGCCTTCGCCACGAAATGTTCGTACAACCGCTTGCCGTCTTCCGGCGAGGCCGCCGGCGTGAAGCTGGGCCGCGTGCCGCTGTTGGTGTCGGCCGCCAGCGTGAACTGCGACACCACCAGCAGGCCGCCGGCATTGCCGTTGCCGTCCATGTCCTGCACCGGCAGGTTCATCTTGCCGGCGGCATCCGAAAACACCCGGTACGACAGCATCTTGGCAAGCAGGCGCTCGGCCTGCGCCTCGGTGTCGCCGCGCTCGGCGCAGACCAGTGCCAGCAGGCCGGCGCCGATCTCGCCGGTGGTGCGGCCCTCGACGGTCACGCGGGCCTGCGCGACACGCTGGATCAGCGCAATCATGCCCGCCGCCTCAGGACAGCGTCACGCGCGCGAAGCGGCGCTTGCCGACCTGCACGACGTAGGTGCCGGCGGCGACCCTGGTGGCCTTATCGCTGACCGTGGCACCGTCGATCTTGACACCGCCCTGCTCGATATTGCGGTTGGCCTCGGACGTGGACGGTACCAGGTTGGCCTGCTTGAGCAGCTGCGCGATGCCCAGCGGGGCACCTTCCAGGCTGACCGCGGGGATATCGTCGGGCACGCCGCCGCGGGCGCGGTGGTTGAAGTCTTCCAGCGCCTTCTCGGCATCGGCCTGGCTGTGGAAGCGCGCCACGATCTCCTGCGCCAACAGCACCTTGCAGTCGCGCGGGTTGCGGCCCGCGGCGATTTCCTGCTTCATCAGGTCGATCTCGGCAAGCGGGCGGAACGACAGCAACGTGTAGTACTGCCACATCAGGTCGTCCGAGATGCTCATCAGCTTGCCGAACATGTCGTTGGGCGCCTCGGTCACGCCGACGTAGTTGCCCTTGGACTTGGACATCTTCTCGACGCCGTCCAGGCCCACCAGCAGCGGCATGGTCAGGATGCACTGCGGCTCCTGGCCATATTCCTTCTGCAGCTCGCGGCCGACCAGCAGGTTGAACTTCTGGTCGGTGCCGCCGAGCTCCAGGTCGGACTTGAGCGCGACCGAGTCATAGCCCTGCATCAGCGGGTAGAGGAACTCATGCACCGAGATCGGAATCCCGGAGCGGAACCGCTTGGTGAAGTCGTCGCGCTCCATCATCCGGGCCACGGTGTACTTGGCGGCCAGCTGGATCATGCCGCGCGCGCCCAGCGGGTCGCACCACTCGCTGTTGTAGCGGATCTCGGTGCGGGCCGGGTCCAGCACCAGGCTGGCCTGGCGGTAGTAGGTCTGCGCGTTGGCCTCGATCTGCTCGCGCGTCAGCGGCGGGCGCGTGCTGTTGCGGCCCGACGGATCGCCGATGGTCGAGGTGAAATCGCCGATCAGGAAGATCACCTGGTGGCCGAGGTCCTGCAGCTGGCGCAGCTTGTTCAGCACCACGGTGTGGCCGATATGGATGTCTGGCGCGGTCGGGTCCAGGCCCAGCTTGATGCGCAGCGGCACGCCGGTGGCCTCGCTGCGCGCCAGCTTCTGCGCCCACTCGGATTCGATCAGAAGTTCGTCGCAGCCGCGCTTGGAGACCTCCAGGGCGTGCATCACCGACGGCGTCAAGGGGTATTTGGCCGCGGGGCCCGTGGAAACTTCAGTCATGACGTAAGTCTTTGAAATACATGAAATTTTAGGAAAGATTCCGACAGCCGCGAGCAGCGGTTTTTGGTATAATCCGCCTTTCCCGGCGCCAGCGGGAGCCTCCCCTGTGCGCCAACCGTCACCTGCCGCAGCCCTCGAAATGAATCGATGCCGCGATCCGATGCAGGTGACCCGATAAAGTGAACAGCACGCGCCGCACCTCGGGGGAGGAAGGCAGACGAGACACATCGTTGCAGCAGCGGTGCTCAGACCAAGGTTGAATTTTACGTGATGTGGTCAAGACTCCGCGAAGTTTTCGCGCGCGAGCTGGTGGTTCTTGTTGACCCAACCAACCCCCAGCATGCGCGCCGGCGCAAGCAACTCACTGCCTCGGTGGGTGCAATCTTTACGCTCGGCATGGCCGCGGCGATGGGCGTGGCACCGCGCAGCGCCTTCGACGATCCTCTCGCCCCGCGCACCGAGCAGCCCCTGCGCATGCCCGACGTGCGCGAGCAGCTCGACCTGCTGACCGACAGCCAGGCCGTGTACGTGCGCGAAGAGCGCATGCAGCGCGGCGACACCATCGGCAGCCTGCTGCGCCGTCTCGGCGTGGACGATCCCGATGCGCAAGCCTTTATCGTCAAGAACCCCACCGCGCGCGGGCTGTTCAGCCTGAACCCCGGCCAGGCGGTGCAAGCGGAGATCGACGAAAGCAACATGCTGGTGTCGCTGCAGGCCAACCTCGGCGGCGACGCCGCGGCCTCGCGCGAGCTGGTGATCGAGCGCGTGCGCGCGGCCACCGGCAACGGCACCGCCGCCTACAAGGCCAAGGTCCAGCGCGTCGACAACGACGTGCACTACGAGATGGCGTCGGGCGCGATTTCCGGCGCCGGCTTCTTCAAGGCCATGGACGCGGCCAACGTGCCCGACGAGGTCGTGCAGCAGATGCTGTCGATCTTCTCCGGCGTGATCGACTTCCACCACGATATCGCCAGCGGCGACCGGTTCCGCATCATCTATGAAGCCGGCTTCCGCGACGGCACCTTCGTGCGCAACGGCCGCGTGATCGCGATCGAACTGATCAACCGTAACCAGCTGCACCAGGCGCTGTGGTTCTCGCCCGAAGATGGCAAGGATGGCGCCGGCGCCTATTACACGTTCGACGGGCGCAGCATGAAGCGGCCGTTCCTGCGTTCGCCGGTGGAGTTCTCGCGCGTGTCGTCGGGCTTCGGCGGCCGCGAGCATCCGCTGCACCACGACTGGGCCCAGCACAAGGGCGTGGACTTCGCCGCCCCGACCGGCACCAAGGTGCTGGCCACCGGCGATGGCGTGGTCGAATTCGTCGGCCAGCAGAACGGCTACGGCAACATCGTCATCCTGAGCCATGCCAACGGCTACTCGACCTACTACGCGCACCTGTCCGGCTTTGCCGGCATGCGCCAGGGCCAGCCGGTGCGGCAAGGCCAGCTGATCGGCTATGTCGGCTCGACCGGCTGGGCTACCGGGCCGCACCTGCACTATGAGTTCCGCTTCAACGACGTGCCGCAGAACCCGCTGACCATCACGCTGATGGAATCCCCGCCGCTGAGCGGCAAGTCGCGCCAGGAATTCCAGACCTACACCAGCGGGCTGCTCAGCCGCATCAATGCGCTGCGTGCCTACAACGTGCTGACCGCTTCCAACTGACGCGCCGACCGTGACCCCGCCCGAGCCAGGCAGCGAACGCTATATCGGCATCATGTCCGGCACCAGCATGGACGGTGCCGATGCGGTGCTGGTCGATTTCAGCGGCGCGCGGCCGGAAGTACTGGCCGCCGCCAGCGAACCTTTCCCCGAGGCGCTGCGCGCCGCATACGGCGCCCTGCAGCAGCCGGGCGAGAACGAGATCCACCGCGAGGCACTGGCGGCCAATGCGCTGGCCGAGGTCTACGCCGCCTGCGTGGCCACGCTGCTGCGCGAGGCCGGCGTGCCGGCCGCCGCGGTCGCCGCCATCGGCGCGCATGGCCAGACCATCCGGCACCGGCCCGGCCTGTACGACGGCATCGGCTACACGCGCCAGAGCCAGCATCCGGCCCGGTTGGCCGAACTCACCGGCATCGATGTGGTGGCGGACTTCCGCAGCCGCGACGTCGCCGCCGGCGGCCAGGGCGCACCGCTGGTGCCGGCGCTGCATCATGCGCTGTTCGGCAGCGACGTCGAGACTCGTGTCGCCTGCAATATCGGCGGCATTTCCAATATCAGCATCCTGCCTGCCACCGGCGCCGTCAGCGGTTTCGACTGCGGCCCGGGCAATGCGCTGCTCGACTACTGGATCCATCGCCACCGCGAGCTGCCGTTCGACAGCAATGGCGACTGGGCG
Organism: Cupriavidus sp. IK-TO18; assembly: GCF_015549295.1. NCBI lineage: Bacteria > Pseudomonadati > Pseudomonadota > Betaproteobacteria > Burkholderiales > Burkholderiaceae > Cupriavidus > Cupriavidus sp. IK-TO18. Next base: position 215,826 of record NZ_JADGMP010000030.1, on the reverse strand, counting down.
GCCAGCGGGCGCGTCGACGATGCGCTGCTGGCGCGGTGCCTGGCGGATCCTTACTTCAGCGCGCCGCCGCCCAAGAGCACCGGCCGCGACCTGTTCCATCCCGGCTGGCTCGATATCCAGCTGCAGGCTTTCGGGCACCTCGCGCCTGATGACGTGCAGGCGACGCTGGCGGCGCTGACCGCCGAAGCCATCGCGCGCGACATCCGTACCCATGCGCGTGACGCAAGGCGCCTCGTGGTCTGCGGCGGCGGCGCCCGTAACGCCTTCGTGATGACGCGGCTGGCGCAGGCGCTGCCTGGCGTGGCCATCGAAACCTCGGAACACTACGGCGTGCCGGTCTCTCAGGTGGAAGCCATCGCCTTTGCCTGGCTGGCGCGCCAGTGCACGCTGCGCCTGCCTGGCAACGTGCCAACCGTGACCGGCGCTGCCGGCCAGCGCGTGCTGGGCGCGATCTATCCGCGCTGAACCGCTTCCGCGCCGGCGCCGCCCTCCTCCACATACGTCATGAATGCCTGCGCCAGCGGCGACGGCCGCATGGCCGGCGAGCGCGCCAGCACGACGCGCTGCGGCGTCACCGGCTCGCGTAGCGGCAGGCAGGCGATCGGCATGCCGTCGTAGCTGTGGTCCCCCGCCGGCCGGGTGCAAGACAGCGCCACGCCGTAGCCGTGCGCGACCAGTCCGCGCTGCATCTCGAAGGTCTGCGTGTACTGGTGCAGTGCCGGGTGCAAACCATCCGCCCAGAACAGCGACAGGAAGTACTCGCGAGTCTGCGGGATGTCCTCCAGGATCAGACGCTCGCGGGCAAGGTCGGCCAGGCTCACATCTGCGCTGTGCGCCAGCGCGTGTCCAGCGGGCAGCAGCGCGTAGGGGGGCAGTTGCGCAAGCGTGCAGCGCTCGGTGCGGGCATCCAGCCCGAGGTCGTAGGTCAGCGCCAGTTCCGCCTTGCCGGCCTGCAGCGCGCGGTGCACGGTGGCGAGGTCAGCCTCGAACAGCGTCACCGAGACCCGGGGGTGCCGCTCGCGGAAGCCGGCCAGCAGGCGCGGCACGAAATACGGCCCCAGGTCCTGGAAACACGTCAGCGACAACTGGCCGCTCAGGCCGCGCTCGCCCGCTTCGTCGGTAGTCAGGCCCGCCGCCAGCGCCAATATGTCGCGCGCACGGCCAAGCAGGCGCTGGCCGGCCGGCGTCAGCGCCAGGCCGCGGCTGACCTGGCGCCGGAACAGCGGCTCTCCCAGCGTGTCTTCCGGCTGTGCGATCGCGGTCGATACAGACGGCTGCGACACATGGCGGGCGCGCGCCGCCGCGCTGATGCTGCCGTGCTCGGCGGCGGCGACGAAGTACTCGAGCTGGCGGAAAGAGAAAGGGATCATATTTTCCTATATCACACCATAGGAAATATATGCTTTTCCTATCCATGACGGATGCCGATACTGCGAGCATCGTCAAACGGAGCCCCCGCCATGGAAATTACCCAGGAACAGATCGATACCTACCAGCGCGACGGCGTGCTGGTGCTGCGCGGCGCGTTCGCGGAGTGGATCGAGACCCTGCGCGAAGGCTTCGCGCAGAACCTGGCCGAGCCTGGCCCTTTCGCCATCGAGAACGTACGGCCCGGCGAAGGCGGGCGCTTTTTCGAGGACTACTGCAATTGGCAGCGCATCGCGCCGTTCGATGCTTTTATCCGCCAGTCCGCGGCGGGGTCCATCGCCGGCCGCATCATGCAATCGCAGGCCGTGCAGGTGTTCCACGAACACATCCTGGTGAAGGAGCCTGGCACGGCCAAGCCCACGCCGTGGCACCAGGACCTGCCCTACTACTGCGTCGACGGCACCCAGACCGCGAGCTACTGGATCCCGCTGGATCCCGTCACGCAGGCCAATACGCTGCGCGTGGTGGCCGGCTCGCATCGCTGGCCGCGGCTGGTACGGCCCAGGCGCTGGGCCAGCAACGAAAGCTTCTATGGCGGCCAGGGCAACGATGACAGTGCATTCATGGACATGCCGGATGTCGAGGACGGCAGCCACACGCTGCTTGCGCCCGAACTGGAACCGGGCGATGCGGTGGTATTCGACTTCCGCACCGTGCACGGCGCCGCGGGCAATACCGGCACCGGCCGCCGGCGCGCGTTCTCGGCGCGTTTCCTTGGGGACGACGTGCGCTTCATGCAACGGCCGGGACGTACCTCGCCCCCGTTTCCCGGCATCGGCCAGCAGACCGGCGAGCGCTTGCGCGAGGACTGGTTTCCGGTGGTCTGGCGCGCCGGCCAGTAGTCACGATCCCGAAACAAAAAAACGCACCCGAAGGTGCGTTTTTTTGGGGGCGGAACCGCTCAGACCGAGAACGACGAGCCGCAACCGCAGGTGGTCGAGGCATTCGGGTTCTTGATCACAAACTGGGCGCCGTTGATGTCTTCCTTGTAGTCGATCTCGGCGCCGACCAGGTACTGGTAGCTCATCGAGTCGATCAGCAGGGTGACGCCGTTCTTGACCATGGTGGTGTCGTCTTCGTTGACTTCCTCGTCGAAGGTAAAGCCGTACTGGAAGCCCGAGCAGCCGCCGCCCTGCACGAACACGCGCAGTTTCAGCTCGGCATTGCCCTCTTCCTCGATCAACTGCTTGACCTTGTCGGCGGCGCTGTCGGTAAAGACGAACGGTGCCGGCACGTCCTCGGTAACGGGTGCCTCTGCGACTGCGTTCATGGGGTGTTCTCCTGTTTAGATACGCCTGTATTCTAAGCGCTACTGGAAGATCGTGCCGAACCCCTTTGTTTTCAAGGGTTTCCGGACGTGCGGCAGGCCGCTCAGGCGGCCTTTTCGGTGGGACTGGCTGCGTCTGGCGGAGTTTCGTCGTCCGCAGCATCTGTTTCAGCCGTCTTTTCCGTCACTTCCGTTACGGCACCGCCATCGATCACGTTGGGCAACGCCTTGACTTCACCTGCCGCGCCCTGTGCCAGCGGCACCAGCCTCCCTTCGACCAGTGCTCCCTGGTGCATCTCCAGCGCCGCATAACGCACGTCTCCCAGCACGCGGGCCTGCGGCTGCAACTCCAGCAGGTCGGTCGCTTGCACCGGCCCCTTCACCGTGCCATTCAGCACCAGGTGGCCGACGCTGATCTCGCCTTCGACCATACCCTTCTCGCTGACCACCAGCATGCTTGCCTTGCCCGGCGCCGCGGTGACGTTGCCGCGCACACGCCCATCCAGCCGCAGGCCTCCGGCAAACACCAGGTCGCCGTCGATGGCGGTGTCTGCGCCGATCAGCGTATCGATCGAAAGGCCCTTCTTCTTCGAAAACAACATCGCTCACTCCTCTCTCGTTCGTACCGGGCCGCCGGGCCCGGGGCGCGTCGCCATGACAGACGGCTTGCCGATAGCGACAGGGCGTGATTGTATCCGCGTGCAGCGCATACCCCACAAAAGTCTGGCTCCACCCGCTATTTCGGCAGCCGGATGTGAATCCGCAGGGAACAGGCGAAAAAAAACCGCACGGCCAGCGTGCGGTTTTTCTGGATTTCGCGGCATCCGGCAGGGACCAGGACCGCGAAAACGCATCAGCGCTTCGAGAACTGCTTGCGACGACGCGCCTTGTGGAAGCCGACCTTCTTACGCTCGACTTCACGTGCATCGCGCGTGACGTAGCCAGCCTTCGACAGGGCCGACTTCAGGGTCGCGTCGTAGTCGATCAGGGCGCGGGTGATGCCGTGGCGCACTGCGCCGGCCTGGCCCGTTTCGCCACCACCGGTCACGTTGACCTTGATGTCGAACGTTTCGCCGTGGGCGGTCAGTTCCAGGGGCTGGCGCACGATCATCAGCGAGGTTTCGCGAGCGAAATACTCTTTGATGGGCTTGCCGTTGACGACGATGTCGCCCTTGCCCGACTTGATGAAGACACGAGCCACAGCGCTCTTGCGGCGGCCAGTACCGTAATTCCAGTTACCGATCATGGATTGGCCTCCTTAGATTTCCAGCGCCTTGGGCTGCTGCGCTTCATGCGGATGCTCGGCTTCGGCGTAAACCTTCAGCTTCTTGATCATCGCGTAGCCCAGCGGACCCTTCGGCAGCATGCCCTTCACAGCCTTTTCCAGGGCACGGCCCGGGAAACGCTGCTGCATCTTGCCGAACGTCGTTTCGTAGATACCGCCCGGGTAACCCGAATGGCGATAGTACTTCTTGTCCGTTTCCTTGGTACCCGTGACACGCAGCTTGGCTGCATTGACGATGATGATGTAATCACCCGTGTCGACGTGCGGAGTGAATTCCGGCTTGTGCTTGCCGCGCAGACGGCGTGCCACTTCGCTGGCGACACGGCCGAGGACTTTGTCCGTCGCGTCAATCACGTACCAGTCGCGCTTTACCTCATGAGGCTTGGCGGAAAAGGTCTTCATGATTTTTCCTGACTATTAGTTCGTGCCCGAAATCCGACTCGCGAAGGCTTGTGCTCGCCCCTGCAAGTCTTGTGGCCCGTCCTGGGGACTGGCCGGATGCTGCTTCTCTTTCCCGCGGGCATGACGGAAAAGCCCACGATTATAATGGCGGGTCCCGGGCTGGCACAAGCAAAGACTGGGGTTTTCGTCAAGATCGTTGCCGCAAATCGACTACCCGAGCAGCGTGGGCCACTTCGATAGCAGGGGCGAAAAAAAACCCAAGCTGGTTTAGCTTGGGTTTGAATCCACCAAAGGAGGAGGGTGGAGGAGACACTTGGAGATCGACGGTGGGACCTGCGGGCGGTGCGGAGGGCTTGGCCGGGAGGCTTCGCTTTCGCACTCTGGCGCGCTGTCAGCGCCGTCGTTCAATGATTGAAATTATACATGGGGTTTTCCCGGATGCAAGGGAAATTTGTAGTGCGAAATGCGATTTCGTATTGTGGTAAGAAAAAGCCTCTCCGCACACCCATAAAATCTTCTTAATATTCAAATACTTAAACAAAAAGTGCCAGTGTCGTCGAGTTGTCACATTAGAGGAAACCCTCAGATTTCCTAAGGATATCGGCAGCCGGCGGCCGAACTTGACGATGCCATATACTCAGAAATGCAAGATTCGGGGTCACGCGCTCGTGATCGCAATACCACAACAGAAGCGACAGGAACGAACAAAATGGAATGCAAAGTAACTTGGATGGGCGTGGACGGCATGAGCTTCGTGGCCCAGACCGGCAGCGGCCACATCGTCGCGATGGACGGCGCTCCCGAGGGCGGTGGCCATAACCTTGCGCCGCGGCCGATGGAAATGGTGCTGGTCGGCACCGGCGGCTGCACGGCCTATGACGTGGTGCTGATCCTCAAGCGCGGCCGCCAGGAGGTGACCGGCTGTAGCGTGCAGCTTCAGGCCGACCGTGCCAGCGAGGACCCCAAGGTCTTCACCCGCATCAACTTCCATTTTGTGGTGACCGGCAAGAATCTCAACCCCGCCACGGTCGAGCGCGCCATCAAGCTGTCGCACGAGAAGTACTGCTCGGCGTCGATCATGCTGGCCAAGACGGCCGAGATCACGCACACGATGGAAATCGTCGAAGGCTGATGGAAGTTGGCCGGCCCGGTGTGCCGCGAAGGCGCCGGGTCATGCCGAAGACTGAAGCAAAGCAGGCCGATAAGCCGGATTCTGTGCGCACCGCCCGCCTTGCGGCCAGCGGCGCGTGACAACCATTCCTCTAGGCCGGCTGTTACCAGCCGGCTCCAGCTCCCTACCCGCAGACTCAGCGGGCCGCTTCATCGCCTGCCTATTTGGGATTGCTCCAGGTGGAGGTTACCGCGTTTCACCCTTGCCGCCGGGCGAACCCGGCGGCAAGACTCGTCTCTGTGGCCCTATTCCGCACGTTGCCGTGGATGGCTGTTAGCCAACACCCTGCCCTGTGGAGTCCGGACTTTCCTCCCCCTGCACCTTGCGGTACAGGCAGCGGTTGCCTGGCCTGCTTTGCGGGCCGCAGTCTAACACCGATTCAATCGGGTTGCCGGCGTAAATCCCGCATGCGCCCGGGCCGGAACACCGTGGTGTCGGCATAGAAATCAGGTGAGGCGTTGTCGTCACACCACCCCGGGATCCCCATGACAGGCAACGGAGCGAAGCAGCGGCCGCCGCGCAGCGTGCCGGCTGCGGCAGCGTCTTGCAGCGACAACGCCACCGCCTTGTCCAGCGCGCCATCCGCCACCAGCGGTAGCGTCCAGGCATGCGCGGTCACGGCTTTGTACGGCCGCACCAGCTTTTCCAGCAGTGCATGGCCGAACGGCACGACCCTGCAGGCGGCGGCCCACGCGTGCCGTTGGTCGACAAAGAGCTGCTGCCAGGCAAACCCTCGCAGCGCTTCGGCATGTTCGTCGTCTTCGCTCAGGAACAGCACCGCGTTCTCGTCGAACAGCGTGGCCGCGTCGCGTACGCCGCCGCGCGCGGTCCGTACACCTTCGCGCGCGATCACCGTGGCCTGGATCTGATTGAGCACGCGCTTGGCCTGGGGGAAATACAGCCAGACCAGGGCATTGAAGAAATCGTGGAGATTGTCGCGCGTCGGGACCTCGCCGGTGGCGTCGATATGCGCTTCGTAGGCGCTGCCCTCGGGCAAGGCCAGCTGCGGGACAAAGCGCAGCGGCAGGCCGCGCGCGTTCTGCAGGCCCATTGCGCCAGACTCTGCATCGAGCAGTGCCCGCAGGTCGGCCCCGCCCTGCACTGCCGCGGCCAGCGCCGCGCCGCGCGGGGCAAAGGGTTGGAACCATGGCCGGGACCAGTCGATCCCGGCCAGCGCGGCGGCGAAGGATTCGCCCGCCGCAGTTGCTCCGGCTGGCAATGCCGCAGCGGTCAGCGCGCTTTCCAGCGCAGTGTTTCACCACCGCGCAGCGGCACCAGCGTGGTGTCGCCGTACGGCAGTTCTGCCGGCAACTGCCAGTCTTCGCGCTCCAGCGTCAGCGTGCCGGTGTTGCGCGGCAGGCCGTAGAAGGCCGGGCCGTTGAAGCTGGCGAAGGCTTCCAGCTTGTCCAGCGCGCCGGCGGCGTCGAAGGCCTCGGCATACAGCTCCATCGCATGCAGCGCGGTGTAGCAGCCGGCGCAGCCGCAGGCGTGCTCCTTCAGGCCGCGCGCGTGCGGCGCGCTGTCGGTGCCGAGGAAGAAGCGCGGGTTGCCGGAGGTGGCGGCCGCGACCAGCGCCTCGCGATGGGTTTCGCGCTTGAGCACCGGCAGGCAGTAATAGTGCGGGCGGATGCCGCCGGTGAAGATCGCGTTGCGGTTATACAGCAGGTGGTGGGCAGTAATGGTGGCGCCGACCGGGCCGCTGGCTTCCAGCACGTACTGGGCGGCGTCCTTGGTTGTGATGTGCTCGAACACTACTTTCAGTTCGGGCATGTCGCGGCGCAGCGGCGTCATCACCTGGTCGATGAACACGGCCTCGCGGTCGAAGATATCGATGGCCGGGTCGGTGACTTCGCCGTGCACCAGCAGCGGCAGGCCTTCGCGCTGCATCGCTTCCAGCGCGGCGTAGCAGCGGCGGATGTCGGTCACGCCGGCGTCACTGTTGGTGGTGGCGCCCGCCGGGTACAGCTTGACGCCGTGCACGAAGCCGCTGGCCTTGGCCGCGACGATTTCCTCGGGGCTGGTGTTGTCGGTCAGGTACAGCGTCATCAGCGGCTCGAACTGCATGCCGGCCGGCAGCGCCGCCAGGATGCGGGCGCGGTAGGCCTGCGCCTGTTCCACCGTGGTCACGGGGGGCTTCAGGTTCGGCATGATGATCGCGCGCGCGAACTGGCGGGCGGTGTCGGGCAGTACGGCGGCGAGCGCCGCGCCATCGCGCAGGTGCAGGTGCCAGTCGTCCGGGCGGGTGATGGTGAGCTTCTGGGTCATGGCTTGCGTGGGCTCGCCGCGGGGGACGGCGGCGGGCACTTTTTCAGGATCAGAGAATCAGGATGGCGCGGTAATCGTTCACGTTGGTGCGCGTGGGTCCGGTGACAACCAGGTCGCCGATGGCATCGAACAGGCCCCAGGCGTCGTGCAGGTCGAGCTGGCGCTGGCCCGGCAGGCCGGCGGCTTCGGCACGAGCCAGCGTGGTCGGGTCGGCCAGCGCGCCGGCGTTGTCTTCCGAGCCATCGATGCCGTCGGTGTCGGCCGCGATCGCGTGCACGCCGGGCATGCCTGCCAGTTCGACCGCCAGCGACAGCAGAAACTCCGAGCAGCGCCCGCCGCGCGCCTTGCCCGCGCCGCCGCCGGCCGGCAAAGTGACCGTGCACTCACCTCCGGAAATCAGCGCCACGGGCGTGGCGAACGGCGCATTGTACGCGCGAATCTCGCGCACCAGCGCGGCATAGACCCGCGCCACTTCGCTCGCCTCACCCGTCACCGTGTCGCCCAGTACTACCGGCGTGATGCCCCGTTGGCGGAACAGCGCGGCAGCGGCTTCGAGGCTGCCGTGGGCGGTGGCGATCATGGCGTTGTCGACACGATCGAACAAGGGATCGCCAGGCTTGGGCGTCTCCGCCACTTCGCCACGCGCGCCGCGCTCCAGGTGCGACTGCACGCTGGCCGGCACCCGCGCGCCGTAGCGGCGCAGGATCTCCAGCGCGTCGTTGAAGGTGCTGGGATCGGCCACGGTCGGGCCCGAGGCGATCGCACTGGGATCGTCGCCCGCCACGTCCGAGACGATCAGCGTGGTCACCGGCGCCTGGCTGGCCTGCGCCAGCCGACCGCCCTGGATGCGCGAGATGTGCTTGCGCACGATGTTCATGTCGGTGATCGGCGCGCCACAGCGCAGCAATTCCCTGGTGGTCGCCTTCAGGTCGGCCATCGGGATACCCTCGGCCGGCAGCGACAGCAGGCTCGAGCCGCCGCCCGAGACCAGCACCAGCAGCCGGTCTTGCGGAGTCAGCGACTGCACCGCGGCCAGGATCTCCGCCGCGGCCTGCTCGCCCGACTCGTCCGGCACCGGGTGGCCGGCCTCGATCACGCGGATATGGCCGGTCGGCATGCCGTGCGCGTAGCGCGTGACCACCAGCCCTTCCAGCGTGGCCTTGCCGGCATAGGCGCGCTCGACCGCCGCGGCCATCGACGCCGCTGCCTTGCCCGCGCCCACCACCAGCGTGCGGCCACCGGCGTGCGGCGGCGGCAGGTGCTGCGCGACGATCTGCAGCGGATCGGCCGCCGCCACGGCGGCGTGGAAGGTCTCGAGCAGCAGTGCGCGGGCGTCCCCCGCGCACGCGGCGCTCACAGCGCCTCCGCGATGGCGCGGCCCAGGTCGGCAGTACCGGCCTTGCCGCCGATATCGCGCGTCAGCGGCGCGTGCTCCGGCCCGGCGGCCAGCACCTTCTCGATCGCGCCCAGCACGGCGGCGCCGGCCTCGTCATGGCCCAGGTGTTCGAGCATCATGGCGCCGCACCAGATCTGGCCGATCGGGTTGGCCACGCCGCGCCCGGCGATGTCCGGGGCCGAGCCGTGCACCGGCTCGAACAGGCTGGGGAAGGTGCGGTCCGGGTTGATATTGCCCGACGGTGCAATGCCGATGGTGCCGGTGCAGGCCGGCCCAAGGTCGGACAGGATGTCGCCGAACAGGTTGCTGGCGACCACCACGTCGAACCAGTCCGGATGCTGGACGAAATGGGCGGTCAGGATGTCGATGTGGTACTTGTCGACCTTCAGGCCGGGGTAGTTCGCAGCCATTGCCTCGACTCGCTCATCCCAGTACGGCATCGTGATCGAGATGCCGTTGGACTTGGTCGCCGATGTCAGGTGCTTTTTAGGCCGCTTCCGGGCCAGCTCGAAGGCGAACTTCAGGATGCGGTCGACGCCGGTGCGGCTCATCACCGTTTCCTGCACCACGATCTCGCGCTCGGTGCCGGGGAACATGCGGCCACCGATGCTGGAGTACTCGCCCTCGGTATTCTCGCGCACCACATAGAAATCGATGTCGCCAGGATTGCGGCCCGCGAGCGGGCTCCTGATGCCGGGCATCAGCCGCACCGGGCGCAGGTTGACGTACTGGTCGAACGAGCGGCGGAACTGCAGCAGCGAACCCCACAGCGAGACGTGGTCGGGCACCGCATCGGGCCAGCCGACCGCGCCGAAATAGATGGCGTCGTACTTGACCAGCGTGTCGAACCAGTCGTCAGGCAGCATCTTGCCGTAGCGGGCGTAGTAGTCGCAGCTGGAAAAATCGAAGTGATCCCACTGGAAGTCGATGCCGAAGCGGCGCGCCGCGGCGTCCATCACGCGTATGCCCTCGGGCATGACTTCCGTGCCGATTCCGTCTCCGGGAATCACGGCGATCTTGTATTGGCTCATCGTTCTCGGGATTGCTGGCAGGTATGGTGGCGCCATGGCTGGCGTCATTGGCACCGTACTGGAGCGCCCGCGGGTTGCTTGGCAGCGGCCCGGGCGCGCGGGATAATGTCTGCATTCTATTGCAAAGCGGCAGCCCGCTGCCGACCGGTGCCCCGATATGTGCCAGTTGCTAGGCATGAACTGCGCCACGCCGACCGACGTGACGTTCTCCTTCACCGGCTTCGCCGCCCGCGGCGGCGTGACCGACCACCACGCCGACGGCTTCGGTGTTGCCTTCTTTGAAGACAAGGCCTGCCGCCTGTTCATCGACAACCAGTCCGCCGGCACCTCGCCGGTGGCCGACCTGATCAAGCGCTACCCGATCAAGTCCAAGAACGTCATCTCGCATATCCGCAAGGCGACGCAGGGCACGGTGCTGCTGGAGAACTGCCACCCGTTCATGCGCGAGCTATGGGGCCGGCACTGGATCTTTGCCCACAACGGCGACCTGCTGAACTTTTCCCCGTTCCTGTCGGGCGTGTACCAGCCGGTGGGCGATACCGACAGCGAACTGGCCTTCTGCACGCTGATGCAGGGCCTGCGCAAGCGCTTCCCGGGCTCGCAACCGCCGCTGAATGAACTGGGCCATGCGCTGGCCGACATCACACGCGATATCACGCTGCATGGCGTGTTCAATTTCCTGCTGAGCAACGGCCAGGCCCTGTTTGCCCACTGCTCTACCCGCCTGTACTACATCGTGCGGGAGTGGCCGTTCTCGACCGCGCACCTGATCGATGCGGACCTGTCGATCGACTTTGCCCAGGTGACCACGCCCGACGACCGCGTTGCCGTGATCGCCACCGCCCCGCTGACCGACAACGAGAACTGGACCCAGTTCGCCCCGGGCGAGCTGATCATGTTCGAGCACGGGCGTCCGGTGATGACACTGACCGTGCCGATCCCGCCCGAAGTCCAGGCCAAGAACGCCGCCAATACAGCCTGTACCTGAGCGGCCTGCACCTGAGCCATCCGGCACACAAATGAAAAAGGGACGCCAAGGCGTCCCTTTTTCATATGGCTGACAGTCCGCTCAGTGATGCAGGATCTTCGACAGGAACTGCCGCGCACGCTCCGAACGGGCTTCGATATTGCCGAAGAACTCCTCCTTGTCGGCGTCTTCGACGATCTTGCCCTGGTCCATGAAGATCACGCGGTTGGCCACCTTGCGCGCGAAACCCATTTCGTGGGTCACGCACATCATGGTCATGCCTTCCTGCGCCAGCTGCACCATCACGTCCAGCACTTCGTTGACCATCTCGGGGTCCAGCGCCGAGGTAGGTTCGTCGAACAGCATGCAGATCGGATCCATCGACAGCGCGCGCGCGATCGCCACGCGCTGCTGCTGGCCGCCCGACAGCTGGCCGGGGTACTTCTCAGCCTGGCTCTTCAGGCCCACGCGCTCGAGGTACTTCAGGCCCTTGGCCATCGCCTCGTCCTTCGAACGGCCAAGCACCTTCATCTGCGCGATGGTCAGGTTCTCGGTGATCGACAGGTGCGGGAACAGCTCGAAGTTCTGGAACACCATGCCCACGCGCGAACGCAGCTTGGGCAGGTTGGTCTTGGGATTGCCCACCGAGGTACCGTCGACCAGGATGTCGCCCTTCTGGAATGGCTCCAGCGCGTTGACGGTCTTGATCAGCGTGGACTTGCCCGAGCCCGACGGGCCGCACACCACCACCACTTCACCCTTGGCAACCTTGGTGGTGCAGTCGGTCAGCACCTGGAAGGAGCCGTACCACTTGGAAACATTGTTGATTTCGATCATACAGCCACCTTTTTCTGGTAACGCTTGACCAGCAGCGAAGCGGAGAAACAAATGATGAAGTACACCAGGCCGGCAAACAGCAGCAGCTCGACGATACGCCCGTCGCGCTCGCCGATGCCGTAGGCCTGGCCGAAGAAGTCAGCCAGCGCGCTCACGTACACCAGCGACGTATCCTGGAACAGGATGATGCCCTGGGTCAGCAGCAGCGGCACCATGTTGCGGAACGCCTGCGGCAGGATCACAAGCCGCATCGACTGCCCGTAGGTCATGCCCAGCGCCTGCGCCGCGAACATCTGCCCGCGCGACACGCTCTGGATCCCCGCGCGGATGATCTCTGAGTAGTACGCCGCCTCGAACAGCGCGAACGCCACCAGCGCCGAGGTCATGCGCAGGTCGGTCGCTGGCGACAGGTTGAAGATGCCCTGCAGCACCTGCGGGATGATCAGGAAGAACCACAACAGCACCATCACCAGCGGGATGGAGCGGAAGATGGTCACATACCCCTGTGCGAACCAGTTCAGCAGCCGGAATGACGACAGCCGCATCATCGCCAGGATGGTGCCCCAGATGATGCCCACTACCACCGCGGTGACGGTGATCTTGAGCGAGACCATCATGCCCTCGCCCAGCACGTGCAGCGTGCTCGGGTTGATCGAGGTGAAATCGAAGGAATAAGCCATGGCGCCCCCTTACTTGCCGCCGATGAAGCCGGGCACGCGCGTGCGGGCCTCGACCCAGCGCATCAGCAGCATCACCGTGACGTTGATCAGCGCGTACATCAGCGTGACCGCGATGAACGATTCATACGGGCGCGCGGTGTAGTCCACCAGCTGGCGCCCCTGCGCGGCCAGTTCCAGCAGGCCGATGGTCGATGCCACCGCCGAGTTCTTGAAGATATTCAGGAATTCGGAGGTCAGCGGCGGCACGATCACGCGGAACGCCATCGGCAGCAGCACGTGGCGGTACGTCTGCGGCAGCGTGAAGCCCATCGCCAGGCCCGCGTTCTTCTGCCCGCGCGCCAGCGAGTTGATGCCCGAGCGCACCTGCTCGCACACCCGCGCGGCGGTGAAGGTGCCCAGGCACAGCATCGCGGCCAGGAACTGCTGCGCGAAGGGGTTCATCTGCTTGATCGCCTCGCCGCCGGGCAGCAGCTCGGGCATGACGAAATACCAGATGAACAGCTGCACCAGCAGCGGGATGTTGCGGAAGATCTCGACGTAGGTGGCGGCAAAACCCGACAGCCACTTGTTGGGCGCGGTGCGCAGCACGCCAAGCACCGAGCCGATGGCCAGGGCAATGACCCAGGACGAAAGCCCCAGCGCGAGCGTGACCTTGAGACCCGAGATCATCCAGTCCAGGTAGGTCTCGTTCTGGGCGGCCTGTTCGAGGAAAACTCCCCAATGCCAGTTGTAGTTCATGTTGCGTCCTCAAAAAGAAACGGAAGGACATGCCTTCCGTTTCGCACTGCTGTCCCGATCAGATCAGTCCAGCGCCTTGTCGTTCGGCGCCTTGATCAGGGCCTTCATGTCGTCGGACAGCGGGAAGTCCAGGTTCAGGCCCTTGGGCGGAACCGGTTGCATGAACCACTTGGTGTACAGCGTGTTGACCGAACCGTCCTTCATCATGCCGGAGATCACGGTGTCGGACAGCTTCTTGAACTGCGGGTCGTCCTTGCGGATCATGCAGCCATACGACTCGCGCGACTGCGCCTTGCCCACCACGATCCAGTCGGCCGGGTTCTTGGCCTTGGCGCGCTCGCCATACAGCAGCGCGTCGTCCATCATGAATGCCACCGCGCGGCCCGATTCCAGCGTCAGGAACGACTGGCCGTGGTCCTTGGTGCTGATGATGTTCAGGCCCAGCTTCTGGTCGTCGTTCATCTTGCGCAGCAGGCGCTCCGACGTGGTGCCGGCGGTGGTGACGACGTTCTTGCCCTTCAGGTCGGCCCAGTCCTTGATGCCGGCATCCTTCTTCACCATGATGCGCGTGCCGATGATGAAGATGGAGTTGGTGAAGGCGACCTGCTTCTGGCGTTCCAGGTTGTTGGTGGTCGAACCGCACTCCATGTCGATGGTGCCGTTCTGCAGCAGCGGGATGCGGTTCTGCGAGGTGATCGGGATTTCCTTGACCTGCAGGTTCGGCAGCTTCAGCTGGTCCTTGATGGCTTCCACGATCTTCATATTGATATCGTAGGAATAGCCGACCTGGCGCACGCCGCCCAGGTTGTAATTAAACGGAATCGACGACTCGCGCACGCCAAGCGTAATCACGCCGGTATCTTTGATCTTCTTCAGCGTGCCCGTCAGTTGTTCGGCTGCCTGGGCCGTTCCGCACATCACGCCGGCGGCAATCATCAGGGAAGCCAACTTGGCAAAATTCATAACATCTCCTTGACCATAGAAGAGAAAGCGGGATTCTAGAGACCAAACCCCCTCTGGTGAAACAGTATTGCGCAGCATCCGCCGCAATACAACTGGGTTTTCTCCTAGAACCCTTATTCAGGGCAATCGGAGCGCACGTCGTCTGGATACGACAACGCGGTCTCCGGCGCTTGCCGGAGACCGCGTCTGGCGGTCATGAACCTTGGGAACCGGATCGGTTGCTGCATCGCACCATGCCAGTGCCACGCGCCTCGTTCCGGTTCACCGGTGCCCTGCGATCAGGGATACAGGCCGCGCATTTCGCGCGCCTGCAGGATCCGCGAGCAGGCCACGATGAACGCCGCCGTGCGCAACGTTACCTTGTTGTCCTGCGCCACCTGCCAGATTGCGCGGAACGCCTCTTGCATGATTCGTACCAGGCGCTGGTTGATTTCCTCTTCGGTCCAGAAGAACGAGGAGAAATCCTGCACCCATTCGAAGTAGGAAACGGTCACCCCGCCGGCGTTGGCGATCACGTCCGGCGCCACCAGGATATTGCGCTCGCGCAGGATATCGTCGGCTTCCGGGGTGGTCGGGCCGTTGGCGCCCTCGATCACCAGGCGCGCCTTGATCAGCGGCGCGTTCCTGGCGGTGATCTGGCCTTCCAGCGCGGCCGGGATCAGGATGTCGCAGTCGACTTCCCAGAACTGCTCGGTACGCAGGACTTCGCCGCGGAAGCCCTCGATGGTGCCGCTGTGCGCCGCGTACTCCATCATCGCCGGCACGTCCAGGCCGGCCGGGTCGAACAGCGTGGTGCGGTGGTCCTGCACCGCCACCACCTTGGCGCCGGCCTCATGGAACAGCTTGGCGGCCACTGCGCCCACGTTGCCGAAGCCCTGCACGGCGACGCTCGCGCCCTTGATTTCCAGGCCGATATTGCGCGCGGCCTCCGAGCCCACCACGAACACACCGCGGCCGGTCGCCTCGTGGCGGCCCAGCGAGCCGCCCAGCGAGATCGGCTTGCCGGTCACCACGCCGGTGGAGGTGCTGCCCGAGTTCATCGAGTAGGTGTCCATCATCCATGCCATCACCTGGGCGTTGGTGTTGACGTCCGGCGCCGGGATGTCCTTGCTCGGCCCGATGATGATGTTGATTTCGCTGGTGTAGCGGCGCGTCAGGCGCTCCAGCTCGGCGTGCGACAGCGTGCGCGGGTCGACGCGGATGCCGCCCTTGGCACCGCCGTACGGCACGTTCACCGCGGCGTTCTTCACCGACATCCATGCCGACAGCGCCATCACTTCCGACAGCGTCACGTCCTGGTGGAAACGCACGCCGCCCTTGCCCGGGCCGCGCGACAGGTTGTGCTGTACGCGATAGCCCTCGAAGTGGGCGATGGTGCCATTGTCCAGCTCGATGGGAACGTCGACGACCAGCGCGCGCTTGGGGCGCTTCAGGGTTTCGACCCAGCGTGCCAGCGAGCCCAGGTAGGGCGTGACACGGTCGACTTGCTGCAGGTAGATGCCCCAGGGGCCGAGGTTGTCGGCGTTGAGGTAGGACGGGAGTGCGTGCTTTTGGCCAGCAATGTTGGTCGGTGCTGCGGAGGACATCGGATGATTCCGGGGTGGAGGATGGCCGCAAGCTTAGGCTTGGCGGCCCGCCGGAATCCAATGCCGTTTGCTCATCCGGTTATGCAAGACTCGCATAACCTTTGAGGATGACTTGTCAACGTTGTGTTCCGGTGCGTGTCAGCCTTCCGACAAGGTCGACCACACCTGGTCCACCAGCTGCCGCTTGCGCCGTGCCCCCGCACCGCGCCGCTCGCCGCCGTTCTCCCCGGGTTTCTCGCGATACAAGCGTATCTCCATGTCGATCGACAACGGCAAGCCGCGCGCCGACTCCGCCCGCACCAGCTTGCCCTGCGCCACCTCCTCGCGCACCGCGCTCTCCGGCAGGAACGCCATGCCGTGGCCGGACAGCGCCATGACCTTGAGCGCCTCGGCCATGTCGGTCTCGTAGCATTTGTCGAGCTTGAGCGCTTCGGCGGTATCCGACAGCAGCAGGTCGACCATGCGCCCGAGGAAGGCATTGGGGGTGTAGCTCAGGAACGGCACCGGTTTCTTGTCGGTCCCGGGCAGCCGGAACTGCGGCTTGCCGGCGGCATCCGGCACGCTGTACGGTGACAGCCGCTCGGTACCGAGCACCAGCATGTCGTACCGCGCCGGATCGAGCTGGATGGCCTGGCGCGCATGGTGGTAGACCATCACCAGGTCGCAGCCGCCCTCGACCAGCATCAGCACCGCATCATGGACGTTGAGCGCGCGCAGCCGGCACGGCAGCGTGCCGATCTTGCGTTCCAGCGCCTTGAGCCATTCCGGGAAGAACGTAAGCGACAGCGTATGCGGCACCGCGAACTCCAGCACCTGCGCGTTGGCCGAGCGCTGCCCGCGCATCAGCGCACGGGTTTCGCTGACCTGCGCCAGCATGGCCAGCGCCTGCTCGTAGAACACCTTGCCGGCAGACGTCAGGCTGGTGGGGTAGCTGGAGCGGTCGATCAGTTCGGTCCCGACCCATGCCTCCAGCGACTGGATGCGCCGGGAGAAAGCGGGCTGCGTCACGTGGCGCAGCTCGGCCGAGCGCGAGAAGCTGTGCGTCTCGGCCAGGCTGACGAAGTCTTCAAGCCATTTGATTTCCATGACGCAGGATTATCCACCAGCGGCACGGGCGCCGTCACGTGGCTTCGCCGGCCTGCCGGCGCTACGCTTGCGTCGTTACGCGTCCTGCGTGGCGTCGCCCACGTCCACCGCAAGGGCGTCCGCGCTGCGCTCCGCCTCGCCACCCTTTGCCGCCGCGCGGGCCTGGATGTCCCACATCTCCGCATAGCGGCCGCGCGCGCGCATCAGTTCGGCATGCGTGCCGCGCTCGACCACGCGGCCGTGGTCCATCACCAGGATCTGGTCGGCATGCACCACGGTGGAAAGGCGGTGCGCGATCAGCAGCGTGGTGCGGTTCTGCGCCAGCCGCATCAGCTCGGCCTGGATCGCCTGCTCGGTGCGTGAATCGAGCGCGGAGGTGGCTTCATCGAAGACCAGTACCGGCGGATTCTTCAGCAGCGTGCGCGCGATCGCCACGCGCTGCTTCTCGCCGCCGGACAGCTTCAGGCCGCGCTCGCCTACCGGCGTGTCGTAGCCCTGCGGCAGCTCGCGGATAAAGGCATCGATCTGCGCTGCCTGCGCCGCGGCGATGACTTCCTCGCGCGTCGCATCCGGACGCCCGTAGGCGATGTTGTAATAGATGCTGTCGTTGAACAGCACCGTGTCCTGCGGCACGATGCCGATGGCGCGGCGCAGGCTGTCCTGCGTGATCGCGCGGATGTCCTGGCCGTCAATCTCGATCGCGCCGCTGTTGGCGTCATAGAAGCGGAACAGCAGCCGCGCCAGCGTCGACTTGCCCGAGCCGCTGTGGCCGACCACCGCGGTGGTGGTGCCTGCCGCGATATTGAAATCGACGCCGTCCAGGATCGTGCGGTCCGGCTCGTAGCCGAAGCGCACGTCGCGGAACCGCACCTGCGCGCCGTTGACCTTGAGCGGTTGCGCGCCGGGCGAATCCGCCACTTCCTGGTGCGTGCCCAGCAGCACGAACATCCGGTCCATGTCGGTGGTGGCCTGCTTGATCTCGCGGTAGATCACGCCGAGGAAGTTCAGCGGGATATAAAGCTGGATCATCAGCGTGTTGACCAGCACCAGGTCGCCCAGCGTCAGCTTGCCGTCGACCACGCCCACGGTGGCGCGCCACAGGATCAGGATCAGCCCAGCGGCGATGATGACCTGCTGGCCGAAGTTCAGGAACGACAGCGAATTCTGCGAGCGGATCGCCGCGGCGCGGTAATTGAGCAGGTTCTCGTCGTAGCGCCGGGCTTCGTACTCCTCGTTGCCGAAGTACTTGACGGTCTCGAAGTTCAGCAGCGAATCGATCGCCTTCTGGTTGGCGCGCGAATCCAGCTCGTTCATCTTGCGGCGGAAGTGCGTGCGCCATTCCGTCACGACGATGGTGAAGACGATATAGCTGACCAGCGCGCAGCCGGTGATCGCCGCAAACCAGATGTCGTAGTGCAGGATGAAGAAGCCAATCACCAGCCCCATCTCCACCAGCGTGGGCAGGATGCTGTACAGCGAGTACGAGATCAGCGACTGGATGCCGCGCGTGCCGCGCTCGATGTCGCGGCTCATGCCGCCGGTCTGCCGGTCCAGGTGGAAGCGCAGCGACAGCGCATGCAGGTGGCGAAACACCTGCAGCGCGATCTCGCGCACGGCGCTCTGCGTGACCTTGGAAAAGAGGATTTCCCGCAACTCGGTGAACAGCGTCGCCGACAGCCGCAACATGCCGTAGGCGACGATCAGCCCGACCGGCACCACCAGCAGCGCGCGCGGGTCGCCCGCGGTGATATTCATGCTGTCGATCAGGCGCTTCATTAGCACCGGCACGCCCAGGTTGGCCACCTTGGCCGCCACCAGGCACGCGAGCGCCAGCATCACGCGCCACTTGTAGTGCCAGACATAGGGCAGCAGGTTGCGGACAGTCTGCCAGTCGCTGCGGGGGGCGCGCTGGCCGGGGAAGAGCTTGACCGAGGCAGGGTCGGGGGCCTGCTCGGCGGTCGTGGAATAGCGGCGCATACGTTAGAATCCGGGCCAATGCGCGATTGTCGCAGGAATCGCATTGCGCGGCAGGCGAAGGGTTTTTCGCCGCGGCCCGCGCCCCCCTTCAGAAGTCCACCCGCATACCGTCATGAACGCTCCCCATACCGTCCCCGCCCTGCCCGCCGGCAAGAACCCCGCGCTGCGCGTGGTGCCGATGCCTGCCGACGCCAACGTGCACGGCGACGTATTCGGCGGCTGGATCATGGCGCAGGTGGATATTGCGGGGTCGATCCCGGCGGTCGAACGCGCGCAAGGCCGTGTCGCGACCGTGGCGGTCAATTCCTTCCTGTTCAAGCACCCGGTGTTCGTCGGCGACCTGGTGAGTTTCTACGCCGATATCGTCAAGACCGGGCGTACCTCGATCACCGTTGCGGTGGAGGTCTATGCGCAGCGGATGCGGCATAGCAATGAGATCGTCAAGGTGACGGAGGCGACGTTGACGTATGTGGCGACGGATGAGTCGCGGCAGCCGCGGGTGTTGCCGACGGCTTGAAGGCAACGACCGTCGCGGGTTTTCTCCCCTCTCCCGCAAGCGGGAGGGGAGAAAGAATGGGGTAGAGGAAAGTCCCTCGGCCCCTCACTCGAACTTCGTAAAATCCGGCTTCCGCTTCTCAAAGAACGCGCTGAACGCCTCCTTCGCCTCCGGCGCCACCAGCATGCGCCGGAACACCTCGCCCTCGTCGGCCATCTGTTTTTCCACTTCGGCCACCGCGCCCGACTTCATCAAACGCTTGGTCTCGCGCAGCGACGAAGCCGGCAGCGCCGCCAGCTTGCGCGCCTGCTGCAGCGCGAAGTCGTGCAGTTCCGCCACGGGCAGCACGCGCGTCACCAGGCCGATGTCCAGCGCTTCCTGCGCGCTGAAGGCCTCGCCCAGCATCAGCTTCTCCGCGGCGCGCTGGTAGCCGACCAGGCGCGGCAGCAGCAGGCTCGAGGCCGCCTCGGGGCACAGTCCCAGCTGCACGAACGGCAGCGACAGCCTGGCTGTCTCCGACGCATAGACGAAGTCGCAATGCAGCAGCATGGTGGTGCCCACGCCGACCGCCGCGCCGCTGACCGCCGCAACGACAGGCTTGCTGGCATGGCTGATCTGGTACAGGAACTGGAACACCGGCGCCTGTTCCGCGCCCTCGCCTGCAGTCGGCGGGCGTTGCATGAAATCTTCCAGGTCATTGCCGGCGGTAAAGATCTCGGGCTTGCCGCGCAGCAGGATCACGCGCACATTGCGATCGGTCTCGGCCGCGCGCAGTGCGTCGGCCAGCGCCTGGTACATCGCCGCGGTGATGGCGTTTTTCTTGTCGATGCGGTCGAACTCGAGCGTCAGGATGCCCTGCTCGATGCGGGTAAGGATGCTCATGATCTCCTCGTTTTTTGGTGGCTGTGGCAATCAGACGCGCTCGAAGATCCCTGCGGCGCCCATGCCCGTGCCGACGCACATGGTTACCATGCCGTACTTCAGGTTATGGCGGCGCAGCGCATGCACCACCGTGGCGGAGCGGATCGCACCGGTGGCACCCAGCGGGTGGCCCAGCGCGATCGCGCCGCCCATGCGGTTGACCCTGGCGGGATCGAGATCCAGGTCGCGCATCACGGCCAGCGATTGCGCGGCGAACGCTTCGTTCAGCTCGATCCAGTCGATCTGGTCCTGCGTCAGGCCCGCCGCCTTCAGCGCGGCCGGGATCGCTTCCTTCGGGCCGATGCCCATGATCTCGGGCGGAACGCCGCGCACCGCGAACGAGACGAAGCGCGCCAGCGGCACCAGGTTGAACTGCTTGAGGATCTTCTCCGAAACCAGGATCAGCGCGCCGGCGCCGTCCGAGGTCTGCGAGCTGTTGCCGGCGGTGACGCTGCCCTTGTTGGCAAACACGGGGCGCAGCTTGCCGAGGCCTTCCAGCGTGGTGTCAGGACGCGGACCTTCGTCGAGCGAGATGGTCCGCGTCTTCACGCTGACCTGGCCGCTGGCGAGGTCGGGGAAGCGCTCGACGATCTCGATCGGCGTGATCTCGTCCTTGAACTCGCCGGCCTGCTGCGCCGCGATGGCCTTCTGGTGCGAAGCGAGCGAGAACGCATCCTGGTCCTCGCGGCTGACCTTCCACTGCTGCGCCACCTTCTCGGCGGTCAGGCCCATGCCATAGGCAATGCCCACGTTCTCGTCGCGCGTAAAGATGTCCGGCGACATCGACGGCGAGTTGCCCATCATCGGCACCATGCTCATCGACTCGATGCCGGCGGCGATCATCACGTCGGACTCGCCCACGCGGATGCGGTCGGCCGCCATCGCCACGGCGCTCACACCCGAGGCGCAGAAGCGGTTCACGGTGATGCCGCCCACGGTATTGGGCAGGCCCGACAGCAGCGCGCCGATGCGGGCCACGTTCAGGCCCTGCTGCGCTTCGGGGATCGCGCAGCCGACGATGGCGTCCTCGATCAGCTTCGGGTCCAGGTCCGGCACCTGAGCCACCGCGGCCTTCAGGATGGTGGCCAGCAGGTCGTCCGGGCGCGTGTTCTTGAACGCGCCCTTGGGCGCCTTGCCGATCGGCGAGCGGGTGGCCGCAACGATATATGCGTCTTGCAGTTGTTTCATGATGTCCGTTCCTCGCTTGCCTGATTAGTTGCGCACCGGCTTGCCGGTCTGCAGCATGCCCATGATGCGCTCCTGCGTCTTGCCGGTTCCCAGCAGGTCGATGAAGGCCTTGCGCTCCAGCGTCAGCAGCCAGTCTTCGCTGACCAGCGAGCCGGCCTCGACGTCGCCGCCGCACACCACGTCGGCGATGCGGGAGGCGATCAGGAAGTCATGCGCGGAGATAAAGCCGCCGTCGCGCATATTGACCAGCGATGCCTTGATGGTGGCGATGCCCGAGCGGCCAGCCACCGGCACCAGCGCCGGCAGCGGCGCGCGGTATCCGGCATCGGCCAGCGCGCGCACTTCATTCTGCGCCACGTGCAGCAGCTCGTGCACGTTGAAGACGATCCTGTCTGACGGCTGCAGGTAGCCCATCTGGCGCGCTTCCAGCGCCGATGCGGATACCTTGGCCATCGCCGCGCTCTGGAAGCGGCTGGTCAGGAATTGCAGGTAGTTGGTGCTGCCCGCTGCCTGGGCGGCGCGTGCTGCGGCCAGCGCAGCTTCCTTCAGGCCACCGCCGGCGGGCACCAGGCCCACGCCGACTTCGACCAGGCCGATGTACGTTTCCAGCGCAGCCACGCGTGCCGCCGAATGCAGCATCAGCTCGCAACCGCCGCCCAGCGCGATGCCGGACGCCGCCGACACCACCGGCACCGACGCGTACTTCACGCGCATCATGCCGTCCTGGAACTTCTTCACGAACGGCTCGATGCCCTTGGCGCCGCCCATCATGAAGGCCGGCATCGCCGCCTCCAGGTTGGCGCCCGCCGAGAACGGGCCGCCCGGCGCGCCGAGTTGCAGCGAAGTCGGCTGCCACACCACCAGGCCCTTGTACTGCGCTTCGGCGAGGTCGATGGCGCGGGTCAGGCCGTCGATCACGTCCGGGCCGATGGTGTTCATCTTGCTCTTGAACGAGACCACCAGCACGTCGTCCTGGCCTTCGCTGACCCAGATGCGCACGGCGTCGTTCTCCTCGACGGTGCGGCCCGCCTTGCGCGGATCGGCGGCGGCATCGCCCTTCAGCGCGGCACGGAACGCCTGGCGCTGGTACACCGGCAGCGTGCTGCGCGCGACGAACGACTGCGTCGCCGGCGACCACGAACCTTCGGCGGCATGCACGCCCTGGCGCTCGGCGACGGGGCCTTCAAAGACCCATGCCGGCAGCGGCGCGGCCGACAGCGCCTTGCCGCTTTCCACGTCTTCCTTCACCCACTCGGCCACCTGCTTCCAGCCGGCCGACTGCCAGTCCTCGAACGGCCCGGAGTTCCAGCCGAAGCCCCAGCGGATCGCCAGGTCGATATCGGCGGCCGAGCCGGCGATCTGCTCCAGGTACACGGCGATGTAGTGGAACACGTCGCGGAACACCGCCCACAGGAACTGCGCCTGCGGGTTGGTCGACTCGCGCAGCAGCCTGATGCGCTCGGCCGGTTCCTTCTTCAGCATGCGCACCACGATCTCGTCGGCCTTCTTGCCCGACTCGACATACTGGCCGGTCTTGGCGTCCAGCACCTTGATGGCCTTGCCTTCCTTCTTGTAGAAGCCGGCGCCGGTCTTCTGGCCCAGCGCGCCAGCATCGACCAGGCCCTTGAGCACGGCCGGCGTCTTGTACACCGGCGCGAACGGGTCGTCGTGCAAATTGTCCTGCATGGTCTTGATCACGTGCGCCATGGTGTCCAGGCCGACCACGTCCGCGGTACGGAAGGTGGCGGACTTGGCGCGGCCCAGCTTGGAGCCGGTCAGGTCGTCGACCACGTCGAACGGAATGCCGAATTTCTCGGCCTCGGCGAACACCGCCAGGATCGAAAAGATGCCGACGCGGTTGGCGATGAAGTTGGGCGTGTCCTTGGCGCGCACCACGCCCTTGCCGAGCGTGGTGGTCAGGAAGGCTTCCAGCTTGTCGAGGATCTCAGGCTGCGTGGTCGCGGTCGGGATCAGCTCGACCAGGTGCATGTAGCGCGGCGGGTTGAAGAAGTGGACGCCGCAGAAGCGCGACTTCAGGTTGTCCGCATTTTCCCCGCCTAACCCGTCGGACAGCGCGGTGATCGACAGGCCCGAGGTGTTGGTGGCGAAAATCGCATGCGAGGCCAGGTGCGGCGCGACCTTCTTGTACAGGTCATGCTTCCAGTCCATGCGCTCGGCGATCGCCTCGATCACCAGGTCGCACTCCTTGAGCAGCGCGATGTCGTCTTCGTAATTGGCCGCCTGGATCAGGCCGGCTTCGTCCTTGATGCCCAGCGGCGCGGGCGACAGCTTCTTCAGGTTCTCGATGGCACGCAGGGCGATGCCGTTCTTCGCGACCGGGGAAGCGGACGGGGCCCCTCCCCCGTCCTTGTCCTTCGCGGGAAGGTCGAACAGCACCACGGGCACGCGCGCGTTGATCAGGTGGGCGGCGATCTGCGCCCCCATGACGCCGGCACCCAGCACGGCGACTTTCTTGACGATGAAATTGGACATGCTCGCTCCTGGATTAGTGAGCGTTGAGGTGAGAGTTTTTGCGGGCTCTTGCGTTGGCGGTCGGCGTTCTCTCCTCTCCCGCGAGCGGGAGAGGGGAGCAGACCGGCGGCATGGAAAGCCGCCTCAACGAATCAGAACAAATCCGCGTCCAGCGCCATCAGCGAAGCCGACCCCGCGCGCGCCTTGCGGATCTCGCCGGCGGTTTCAGGCAGCAGCTTGGCAAAGTAGAAGCGCGCCGTAGCCAGCTTGGCGGTGTAGAATTTGTCGCCGCTGGCTTCCTTCTCCAGCGCGATCTTGGCCATCCGCGCCCAGAAGTACGAGAACACCAGGTGGCCCACCACGCGCAGGTATGGCACCGCGGCAGCGCCTACCTCGTCGGCGTTGCCCATCGCCTTCATGCCGATTTCCATGGTCAGCTTCTGCACCTTGTCGCCCAGGTCGGCCAGCGGGTTGACGAACTCCTGCATGGCTTCGTTGGTGCCCTCTGCTTCCACGAACTCTTGCACGATCTTGCCGAAGGCCTTCATCTTGGCGCCCATGTCGCCCAGGATCTTGCGGCCCAGCAGGTCCAGCGACTGGATCGTGTTGGTGCCTTCGTAGATCATGTTGATGCGGGCGTCGCGCACGTATTGCTCCATGCCCCATTCGGAGATGTAGCCGTGGCCACCGAACACCTGCATGCCTTCGTTGGTCGAGGTGAAGGCGTTGTCGGTCAGGAAGGCCTTGATCACCGGCGTCAGCAGCGCGACCAGGTCGCCGGCCTGCTTGCGCACGGCTTCGTCCGGGTGCGACAGTTCGCGGTCGATCTGCAGCGCGGTCCAGTAGCTGAAGGCGCGACCGCCTTCGGCGTAGGCGCGCTGGGTCAGCAGCATGCGGCGCACGTCGGGGTGCACGATGATCGGGTCGGCGGCCTTTTCCGGCGCCTTCGGGCCGGTCAGCGCGCGCATCTGCAGGCGGTCCTTGGCGTAGGCGACCGAGTTCTGGTACGCCACCTCGGTCAGGCCCAGGCCCTGCGCGCCCACGCCCAGGCGCGCGGCGTTCATCATCACGAACATGGCGTTCAGGCCCTTGTTGGCCTCGCCCACCAGCCAGCCGCGCGCGCCGTCCAGGTTCATCACGCAGGTGGCGTTGCCGTGGATGCCCATCTTGTGCTCGATCGAGCCGCACTGGATGCCGTTGCGCTCGCCCGGGTTGCCGCTGGCATCGGGGATGAACTTGGGCACCACGAACAGCGAGATGCCCTTGGTGCCGCCGGGCGCGTCCGGCAGGCGGGCCAGCACCAGGTGGATGATGTTTTCGGCCAGGTCGTGCTCGCCGGCGGAGATGAAGATCTTGGTGCCGGTGATCAGATAGGAGCCGTCGGCCTGCGGCTCGGCCCTGGTGCGCAGGATGCCCAGGTCGGTGCCGCAATGCGGCTCGGTCAGGCACATGGTGCCGGTCCAGACGCCGGACACCAGCTTGGGCAGGTAGGCCTGCTGCAACTCCGGCGTGCCGTGCGCATGCAGCGCCTCATAGGCGCCGTGCGACAGGCCCGGGTACATGGTCCACGCCTGGTTGGCCGAGTTCAGCATCTCGTAGACCACGTTGTTGACCACGATCGGCAGGCCCTGGCCACCGAAGGCCGGGTCGCACGCCAGCGCCGGCCAGCCGGCCTCGACGTACTGCTGGTAGGCCTCCTTGAAGCCGGTGGGGGCCTTGACCACGCCGTCGCCGACATAGGTGCAGCCCTCGCGGTCGCCCACCTGGTTGAGCGGGAACACCACGTCCGAGCAGAACTTGCCGGCTTCCTCGATGACCTGGTTGATGGTGTCCGCGTCGATGTCCGCGTGCGGCGGCATCGCCTTGAGTTCGGCTTCGGCGCCGAGCAGTTCATGGAGCACGAACTGCATGTCGCGCAACGGTGCGGTGTACTGGCCCATCAGAGACTCCTTGGAGTTATACGATGCCGCCACGCCGCCCGCCTCGCTTGTCGCGATCCGGTCCGACCCGACGGCCTCAGGTACGGTAAGACTGAATCAGTTTGTTGAGCGCGACCATGGCAAGCTCGGCACTGTCAGGCAGGCGCAGGAAACGGGCGTCATGATGCAAGCCTAGTTCAAGGCTATACATCTCGAACAGCATCAGGCGCGGATCGCAATCCGCGCGCAAATGGCCCTCTTCCTTGGCCTGGTCGATGGCGCGATTCAGCGCTGCCCGCCAGATGGTGACGCTCTTGACCAGCTCGTCACGCACCAGGCTGCCGGTACGGTCGTCGTACTCCACGGCGCCGCTGATGTAGATACACCCAGTCGTCACTTCCTGGATGCGCTTCTCCATCCAGCGCCGCACCATCGACCACAGCCGGGGCAGTCCGCGCGGCTCCTGCAGCGAGGGGTAGAACACCTCCTGCTCGAACCTGCGGTGATACTCCCGCACCACCTCCACCTGCAGGTCTTCGCGCGAACCGAAGTGCGCGAAGACGCCGCTCTTGCTCATCTGCATCCGTTCCGCGAGCAGGCCGATGGTCAGACCCTCAAGCCCGTCGCGGGACGACAGTTCCAGTGCGGCATCCAGAATTGCCACGCGCGTCATTTCACCCTTGCGCATGGGCGCGGGGGAGGCGGCGGCGGATTCGAGACGGGCTGACTGGTGTCGCATGTTATTTCTCCGTTCTGCAAAGGCCCTGCTGCGGCCTGTGCGTATGACCCTGACGTTGCATTTTGTTTGCGGAAGCTGGCGAATTTGCCGCTGCATACCGCGAATGCACGCAGTCTAAGCCAAAAAAGAACGGTCGTTCAGATTATTCTGGCGCAGCAGTCGACCTTCAAGCTTTTAATTAGACCCGTGTTTCTAAATGGGCCGCAATGCAGCATGCCCGTCACGCAAGGCGACGCAACGGATCGCAAGCCGTGCGTCGCCGCATGGCAGCAAACGGACAGTGGCAACCGTTTCAGTAGCGCCCCGTGACGCCGGCGATGATCACGCCGAGCCGCAGCAGCATGTACGCGGTCCAGTTCGCCAGCCGGTGCAGCGGCGAGCGCCGTGCATGGGCTTCCGGCATGACGCGCACGCTGCGGTGCGCAATGGCGCTTTCCAGCGCCGTGCGCAGTTCCGCGGCAAAGGCAGCATCATAAACGGCCACGTTGGCTTCGCGCGCCAGCAGCAGGCTGAACGGGTCCATATTGCTCGAACCCACGGTGGCCCACGCTTCGTCGACCACGCCGACCTTGGCGTGCAGGAAGCTCTCTGCGTACTCGTAGATCTCCACGCCGGCTTCCAGCAGGGAGGCATAGAGCGCGTGCGTGGCGTAGTGCTGCAGCCGGTATTCGACCATGCCCTGCAGCAGCAGCCGCACGCGCACGCCGCGCGCGCGGCAGGCCAGCAGCGCGCGGCGCATCTTGTGGCCGGGCAGGAAGTAGGCGTTGGCCAGGATCACATCATGGCGCGCGGCGCCGAGCGCGCGCAGGTATTCGCGCTCGATGGTGCGGCGGTTGCGCAGGTTGTCGCGCAGCAGCAGCGCGGCCCGCACGCCGCCGGTGGGCTCGGCACGGGGTGGCAGGTCGGTCAGCAGCGGGTAGTCGGCCACCGCTGCGGCGCGGCCGCTGCCGTACGTGTCGCGCAGCGCCAGGCGCCACCAGAGCCGTTCGGCGGTCAGCGCGATGCGGTCCACCAGCGGGCCGCTGACCTGCACCGCGAAGTCGTAGCGCGGTCCCAGGTTGGTGCCTTCGAACGGGCCGTGGTTGAGGTCGTCGATGATGTTGATGCCTCCGACGAAGGCCACCTGCCCGTCGATCACCGCCAGCTTGCGGTGCAGCCGGCGCAGGTGGCGCCGGGCCAGCCGGAAGCCGTGCAGCTTGCGGTAGACGCGCAGCTGTACGCCGCCCCCGCTCAGGCGCTCGGCCATGGCGGCGGGCATGTCGCCGGCGCCGAAGCCGTCGACGGTGACGCGAACCGAGACGCCGCGCGCGGCGGCACGTACCAGCGCTTCGCTGACGGCGCGGCCAATGTCGTCGTCGGCATAGATGTAGGTTTCCAGCACTACCTGGAAAGCGGCCTGGTCGATCGCTTCGATCAGCGCGGGAAAGAAGTCCTGGCCGCCGTGCAGCAGGCGCACGGTGTTGCCGCTGGTCGGCTTGCCGCGGCGCCATGTCCAGCGCAGCATGCGATGGCGTTGCCCGTCGGCAGTGTTTTCGGCAGTGCCAGCGGCGGTCACATGCGGCCGCTCGGAGTGGGATATCCGTGACATGCCGAGATTATCGGACAGAATGCTGTCCGGAAGGCGCCCCGTGCACATGTGGGCGGATCTCTGCTATCGTCGTTGCCATCATCGACGCGCCCCCCACGGATCCTGATCGTGAAGGTATTCGGCATCACCGGCTCGTCCGGCAGCGGCAAGACCACGCTGCTCGACCAGCTGATCCCCCGCTTTGTCGCCGCCGGCGTGCGCGTGGCCGGCGTCAAGCACACCCACCACGGCTTCGATCCCGACACGCCGGGCAAGGACTCCTGGCGCATGCGCGAGGCCGGCTGCGCCAACGTGGTGCTGGTCGGCGCGCGCCACCTGACGTTGATGCGACACTATCCCGAGGCAGTGCCTTCGCCGGAGCTGGACGACGCGCTGGCGGTGCTGCCGGCCGACATCGACCTGGTGCTGGTGGAGGGCTACAAGCGCAGCGATTTTCCAAAGCTGGAGGTGTTCCGGCCCGGGCTGGGGCGTGCGCCGCTGTGGGACGAAGTACCGGGGGTGGTGGCGGTGGCTAGTGAAGATGTCGCGGGCACCGCGGCGATGACGTCGTTGCCGGTGCTGGATTTGAACGATCCGGATGCGGTGTTCGCCTTTATCCGCGACTATTCGAGCCGCTAGCTGTTCCCCGACGCGGCCTGCGCGACTGCCTCAGGCAGCCTTGTCCCGCTGCTCGGCCGCCGCTTCCACAGCCTCCTTGTGCGCACGACCCAGTTCCGCCACCAGCGGCACATGGTCCGACCGCTGCGCCCAGTCCCGCCCGGTCAGCGCGTGCGCGCGCTCGATCTCGAAGCCGCGCACGTAGATCCGGTCCAGCTGCCACCACGGCATATGGCTCGGGAACGTATGCAGCCGCGCGCCGCGCGCGTGCGACGCCTCCACCGCATGCAGCGTATTGCAGATCTGCGCATCGAGCCGGTGGTTCCAGTCGTTGAAGTCGCCGGCGATCACCAGCGGCACCCCCTCGGGCACCACGTTGCGCACGCGCTCGACCAGCGCCTCGGCCTGGCGGGCGCGGCTGCGGGCGAACAGGCCGAAATGCACGCAGATCAGGTGGGTCTCGATGCCGTTGATGTCCGCCACCGCATGCAGCAGTCCGCGCTGTTCGAAGCGGTGGTCGGAAATGTCGAGGTTTTCGGACATCAGGATCGGATGGCGCGACAGGATCGCGTTGCCGTGATGGCCGTAGTCATAGACCGCGTTGCGCCCGTAGACCGAATGCGGATACGCATCGGTCGCCAGGTAGTTGAGCTGGGTATGGTCGGGATCGAACAGCGCCGCCGCCACCAGGCGGTCGTTGCGGTCCTGCACTTCCTGCAGGAAGACGATGTCCGCATCCATCGCATGCAGGCCGGCCCGCACGTTCTGGATGCGCGGGCGCCGCGACAGGCCGGTCACCCCCTTGTGGATGTTGTAGGTGACCACGCGCAGTTTCATGGCTGCGCTCCGCATAGCGCCTGCTGCCCGGCGGCACCGGCCGCGCGCCAGGCCAGCTGGCGGATGGCTTCGGCATTGCTGCTGGAGAAGCATTGGGCGGCGGCCTGCTCCCACGGCAGCCACTTGTATTGCAGGTGCTCGCGTGGCGCCAGCGTCACCGGCAACGCTTCATGCACGCGCAGGCCGAACCAGTGCTCGGAATTGCGCGTGACGCCTTCGGCGTAGCGGTGCCGCCACTGCGGGTAGATCTCGTACTGGATCGAATGGCCCCAGTCGGCCAGCAGGTGCTCGCCGGTAATGATGCCGGTTTCCTCCGCCACCTCGCGTGCGGCGGTCAATGCCAGGGGTTCGTCCAGGGTATCGAGGCTGCCGGTCACGGACTGCCAGAACCCCGGGCGATCGGCGCGTTCCAGCAGCAAGACTTGAAGATCTGGCGTGTAGATCACGACCAGCACGGATTCCGGAATCTTGTAGGGCATGGGACTGGGCGAAAGGACAAACCCAAGGATAGCGCAGCCGCGCGCGCTTGCCACGCGAAAGCGCGGTCCCCGGGACCGATGGCCCTGTCTCAGGCAGCGTTGCGCGCGGAGGCGTGGGGCGCCAGGTACGGCTCGGTGCCCTGCCCGGTGCCTTGATGCTGCCAGGTATCGAACACCTGCGGCGAGTCGCCATGGCCCCAGGCGGCACGCAGCTGGTCCATCAGCGGCGCCAGCGACTCGCGGTAGCGCCGCGAGGCAGAGCGGGCGCGCTCGGCCAGCACGTCGGCGCTCAGCCGCGCCTGGGCCTGCAGGTGTACGCGCTCCTGTGCGATGTCCTTCTCACGCTGGCCAAGGGCGTTGTACTTCTGGATCAGGAAGCGCTGGTAGTCGCCGCCATCGACGCCCTGGGCAGCCTGCGCATTGACCTGCTCGAAGCGCAGCACGATGCTGCCGGTTTCCTGCTCGATATGGGCGGCCTCGGCGTCAAGCGCCTGCAGCGCTTCCTGGTGGCGCTGGGCATCGCGGCGCAGCGCCTGCACCTGCGCGGCCTCGTCCTCGAACACGCGCTGGGCCGCCAGGTAGGCCTGCACCGACGGCTGCGGCGCCACCACCAGCAGCGGGTCAGCGCCGCCGGCACGCTGGCCGTCGAGCAGCGCGTCGTCCGCCAGGCGCAGGTTGCCCAGCTCATCGAGCCAGCGCCCGCGCGTCATGACCGCGCCGACGGTGTCCAGCGCCAGCCGGCGCAGCGCTTCGGCACGCTGCATCTCGACCGGTTCGGCCAGCGGCTGCGGCGACGCCGCCTGCACGGCATGAGCGATATCCGGCACGCAGGCGGCCACCGTGGTAGCCACCGATTCGGACATGGCCACCGCCGCGCGGCGCTGGGCGCGGCGCAGCTCGAAGCGGGCCAGCAGCATCATTACCAGCCCGGCCACCAGCCAGGTCACGATGGTTTCCTGGTGAGCCAGCAGGAACTGGCGGATCAGTTCGGTATCCAGGTTCATGTTCACGAATTTCCTCCCGAGCGCCGGGAACCTTCATCGCGGAGGCCCCTCGGCAAATTACCTGTCAAAGAAAGGAGACACGGCCGTCGCGGGCTTCGTTCCTAGCGGTAACAAATCGAAACCAAAGCGCTGCAGGCGGCACCGCGGGCGCGGTATTGCGCAGAAAGCAAAAAAGCCGCGCATCGGCGCGGCTTTCTTTACCCGGGAGGCACAGCAACTCAGGCGTTCGGCTTCGGTTCCGCAGCGCGCAGGCGGATGTGCAGCTCGCGCAGCTGCTTCTCGTCGACCGAGCTCGGGGCCTGGGTCAGCAGGTCCTGGGCGCGCTGGGTCTTGGGGAAGGCGATCACGTCGCGGATCGAGTCGGCGCCGGCCATCATGGTCACGATACGGTCCAGGCCGAAGGCCAGGCCGCCGTGCGGGGGCGCGCCGTACTGCAGCGCGTCCAGCAGGTAGCCGAACTTGGCGCGGGCTTCCTCGTCGTTGATGTTGAGCGCGCGGAACACCTTGCTCTGGATGTCCGAGCGGAAGATACGGACCGAGCCGCCGCCCATTTCCCAGCCGTTCAGCACCATGTCGTAGGCCTTGGCCAGGCACTTGCCCGGGTCGGTCTCCAGGTATTCCAGGTGCTCGTCCTTGGGGCTGGTGAACGGGTGGTGCATGGCGACCCAGCGGGCGTCTTCCTCGTCGTACTCGAACATCGGGAAGTCCACCACCCACAGCGGCTTCCAGGCGTCCTCGAACAGGCCATTGGCCTTGCCGAAGTCGGAGTGGCCGATCTTCAGGCGCAGCGCGCCGATCGAGTCGTTGACCACCTTGGCCTTGTCGGCGCCGAAGAAAATGATGTCGCCGTCCTGGGCGCCGGTGCGCTTCAGGATCTCGGCAATGGCAGCGTCGTGCAGGTTCTTGACGATCGGCGACTGCAGGCCGTCGCGGCCCTTGGCCACTTCGTTGACCTTGATCCAGGCCAGGCCCTTGGCGCCGTAGATGCCGACAAACTGGGTGTAGGCGTCGATCTCGCCACGCGAGATGGCGCCGCCGCCCGGCACGCGCAGGCCGACCACGCGGCCGTTGTCGCTGTTGGCCGGGCCCGAGAACACCTTGAAATCGACGTCCTTCATCACTTCCGTCAGCTCGGTGAATTCCAGCTTGACGCGCAGGTCAGGCTTGTCCGAGCCGAAGCGGGCCATGGCTTCGCGGAACTCCATCACCGGGAACTTGGCGTCCAGGTCGACATCGATGGCGTTCTTGAACACCGTGCGCATCATGTCCTCGAACAGGTCGCGGATCTCCTGCTCGGTCAGGAACGAGGTCTCGCAGTCGATCTGCGTAAATTCAGGCTGGCGATCCGCGCGCAGGTCTTCGTCGCGGAAGCACTTGGTGATCTGGTAGTAGCGGTCGAAGCCCGAGACCATCAGCATCTGCTTGAAGATCTGCGGCGACTGCGGCAGCGCGAAGAAGTGGCCCGGGTTCACGCGCGACGGCACCAGGTAGTCGCGCGCGCCTTCGGGCGTGCTCTTGCCCAGCATCGGGGTCTCGATGTCGATGAAGCCCTGGGCGTCCAGGAACTTGCGCACTTCCATCGCCACCTTGTAGCGCAGGCGCAGGTTGTACTGCATCTGCGGGCGGCGCAGGTCCAGCACGCGGTGCGTCAGGCGGGTGGTTTCCGACAGGTTGTCGTCGTCGAGCTGGAACGGGGGCGTGACCGACGGGTTCAGCACGGTCAGCTCGTGGCACAGCACTTCGATCTTGCCCGAGGTCAGGTTGGCGTTCTCGGTGCCGGCCGGGCGCGGACGCACCTTGCCGGTGACGCGAATGCAGAACTCGTTGCGGATCTCTTCCGCGGCCTTGAACATCTCGGGGCGGTCCGGGTCACACACCACCTGCACCAGGCCTTCGCGGTCGCGCAGGTCGATGAAGATCACGCCGCCATGGTCGCGGCGGCGCTGGACCCAGCCGGTCAGGGCCACTTCCTGGCCCGAGAATTGTTCGGTCACCAGACCGCAGTAGTGAGTACGCATGGAGGACATAAGGAGAGATTCCCGGTAAAACGCTGCCGCCCGAAGCAGATCGGGCGGCTCGTATCTGTTTGAATGCTTAAGGATCGGTCGTCTCGACCGCTTCCCCGCTGCTGGCGCGGCTGGCCGGCGGCCGCTGCTGCGGCGGCGCGCTATCGCTCTTGCGGGGCAGCTCGGCCGGCGCCACCACGCCCATCGAGACGATGTACTTGAGCGCGGCATCGACGGTCATGTCGAGTTCGATGGTGTCGGCCTTGGGCATCATCAGGAAGAAGCCCGAAGTCGGATTCGGCGTGGTCGGCACGTAGACGCTGACGTACTCGCCCTGCAGGTGGTTCTGCACGTCGCCGCCGGGGCGGCCGGTCAGGAAGGCGATGGTCCACGAGCCCTCGCGCGGATACTGCACCAGCAGCGCCTTGCGGAAAGCATTGCCCGACGACGACAGCAGCGTGTCCGACACCTGCTTGACGCTGGTGTAGATCGGGCCGACCACGGGGATATGGCCCAGCAGCGCTTCCCACCAGCGCACCAGGCGCTGACCGATGAAGTTATGCGCCAGCAGGCCGACCAGCAGGATGAACAGCAGCGTCAGGATGGCGCCGAGGCCGGTGACGCGCTTGCCGAACATGAGCCGGTCCGGGCGCCAGGCCTCGGGCAGCAGTGCCAGGCTCTGGTCCATCGTGCCGATGATCAGGCTGAGCACCCACAGCGTGATGCCCAGCGGCACCAGCACCAGCAGACCGGTTAGGAACCAGGTCTTGAGGGCGGAAGTCTTCTTGGCGACCACGTGGCGATCCGGATCAGTGGCAGGCGCAGGCGCTGCCGCAACCGCCGGCGGCAGGCGCGGCGGCGGCGGTGGTGCTGGCCGAAGACGATTCGGCGGCGGCCGGGGCGCTGGCCGCTGCCGCGCCGGCAGCCGCACCGCCCGCGGCCGGCGCGCTGGTGCCGCCGCTGCCGCCGCGGAAGTCGGTCACGTACCAGCCCGAGCCCTTGAGCTGGAAGCCGGCCGCGGTCAGCTGCTTCTTGAACGAACCGGCGGCGCCGCACGACGGGCAGTCCGTCAGCGGGGCGTCGCTCATTTTTTGCAGCACATCGCGCCCGTGGCCGCAGGCGTCGCAACGGTAGGCATAGATCGGCATGGTGTCTTTTGGCGAGAAAACTACGGAAATCGGTACAAAGGCGGGCATCGCCGCCGGTGCCGGAGAGCGCGGAAACCCGCGCGCGCCGCCCCGCATGGCGATGCAAAGCCTTGAATTATAAACCGTTCTGTGGCTGGCTGATGACCGGAAATGGAGGGCTATCGGGGCCCTGCCTTGGGAGTGGCGAGGCGCCGGGTCAGGCGATATGCACTTCCTTGACCGGCGCGTGATCCGCGATCCACTGCGGCAGCAGCGAGCCGACCACCATGCCGCTGATCGAGAACATCAGGCCTACCATTTGCGGCGGGACCACCGCATCGGCGAAGGCGACCTCGCAGGTGAGCCACGAGGTCAGGCCCAGCAGGATCGCGGCCAGGCCGCCCTGGCGGGTGGCGTGCTTCCAGAACATGCCGAAGGCCAGCGGCACGAAGGACGACACCAGCGTGACCTTGTAGGCATTTTCGACCATATGGAAGATCGACAGGTGCGAGTTCAGCGCGAACAGCGTCACCAGCGTGGTGAACACCAGCACCACGCTCTGCATCACGCGCAGGAACTGCTTGTCGTCGAGATGGCGAAAGTACGGGCGCAGGATGTTCTCGGCAAAGGTCACCGACGGCGCCAGCAGCGTCGCCGAGGCGCAGCTCTTGATCGCCGACAGCAGCGCGCCGAAGAACATCACCTGGGCGAACATCGGGGCATGCTGCAGGATCAGCTGCGGCAGGATCAGCTGCGAATCGGTGTCGATGTACTTGGCCACCATGCCCGGATCGATCAGCGTGGCCGAATACGCCAGGAACATCGGGATAAAGGCGAAGCAGAAATACAGCACGCCGCCCAGCACCGAGGCGCGCCCGGCGATCTGCTCGGTGCGCGACGAAGTCACCCGCTGGAACACGTCCTGCTGCGGGATCGAGCCCAGCATCATGGTGAACAGCGCCGCGGCAAAGCCGATGATCTGCACGAAATCCAGCGCCGGCAGGAACTCGAACTTGCCCGCCGCGGCCGCGTGCGACACCACCGCCGTGACGCCGCCGGCCTGGCCGCTGACTTCGTAGCCGATATACACCATGCCGATCACGATGATGATCATCTGGATGAAGTCGGTGATCGCCACCGACCACATGCCGCCGAACAGCGTATAGACCAGCACGCTGGCAGCGCCGATCATCATGCCGGCCTCCTGCGACAGCGCGCCGTCCGAGACCGTATAGAACACCAGCCCCAGCGCCTTGATCTGCGCCGCGACCCAGCCCAGGTACGAGACCACGATGCACAGCGTGGTCAGCACCTCGGCCAGCCGGCCGTAGCGGTTGTGGTAGTAGTCGCCGATGGTCAGCAGGTTCATCCGGTACAGCGGCCGGGCGAAGAACAGGCCCACCAGGATCAGGCACAGCGACGAGCCGAACGGGTCAGACACCACCCCCGACAGCCCCTCCTTAAGGAACACGGCCGGGATGCCCAGCACGGTCTCGGAGCCGAACCAGGTGGCGAAGACGGTGGCGGTGACGATGTGGAACGGCAGGCTGCGCCCGGCGACGGCGAAATCGGTGGTGTTGCGTACGCGCAGCGCCGCCCACAGGCCGATGCCGACCGAGATTACCCAGTAGATGATGACGAACCAGATCAGCATGCCGCTGCCTATGCAGAAAGTGCCCTTGTGGCGAAAAACCGAATGCCGGGGCGGCTTGCGTGATACGTCAGGTGCGCCTGCCCGGAGTCCAATTCATCGGTCGGGGCCGCGTGAGGAGCTTCTTGGCGAGTTCCCGGAGCGGGAGCGCGCGGCAGGGCCTGCGGTCGTAGCCGAATCAAAACGCGGATTATAGCGACGCAGACCGGCACGGGACAAAAAAATTCCCGGGTGGGGCAAATGCGCCACGCGGGTGCATCCGGAGCGCCACAACGGCTGGGAGCGAACGCTCAGCCGCCCAGCCGCCGCCACACCTGCCAGCGCTCCTGCCCCTGGAACACGGGCAGCGGCGCGGCCGAGGGCCGGTCTTCCAGGCGCTCGAAAGCGGTTCCCAGCAGAGCCGCCAGCTCGGCCTCGGGCATCGCGAAGGGCGGTCCGCCGCGGTTCTCGCCCACGTAGAAGTAGCCAGCCAGCAAGCCGCCCGGCGGCAGCAACTCGGCCACGCGGACGGCATAGGCGCCCCGCATCGCCGGCGGCAGCGCGCACAGGAAGGCACGCTCGTAGA
Organism: Cupriavidus sp. IK-TO18; assembly: GCF_015549295.1. NCBI lineage: Bacteria > Pseudomonadati > Pseudomonadota > Betaproteobacteria > Burkholderiales > Burkholderiaceae > Cupriavidus > Cupriavidus sp. IK-TO18. The sequence goes on along the minus strand of NZ_JADGMP010000030.1, from coordinate 179,158 downwards.
CCAGCTGGCATGGCGGCTGGGGCGTGAAGGCGAAGAAATCGGCCTGCTGCACCACCGCCCCGGCCGGACCCAGCGCGCGTTTGGCCGAGACCACCGCCTGCGCCGAAAAATCGATTGCCGTCACCGGCCAGCCCTGCTCGAACAGCCACGCTGCCTCCCAGCCGTTGCCGCAGCCCGGCACCAGCGTCGGGCACGGCGCGCGGCCGGCGATGAACTGGCGGAACTCCTCCGGCACGCCGCCTGCGTCCCAGGGCGTGAAGTGCTGCGCGAAGCGCTCGTCCCAGAATGACGGGTCGGCGGCGTTGCGCGTGCTGAACGCCGGGGCGGGCTTGGGCACGTCGGCCATGGGGACTGTCTCCTCGTTTGCCTGCTTACTCTTACTTATATAGCGGGTCGCTTGTCAGTAGCCGCCCCACGCCAGCACGTGCGTCAGCACGATGCCGGCGACAAAGCCGCCGACCAGCAGCAGCGCCGTGCCCAGCAGCCGGTTGGTGCGGCGCTGCTCGGCCACCAGCTGCGCCAGCAGCTTGTCCTGCTCGCCGTTGCCGGCCAGCGCGCGCCGCTCCAGGAACTGGTGCGCCAGCCGCGGGAAGTCCGGCAGCATCTTGGCCCACTGCGGGGCTTCCACCTTGACCCGCTCCCAGGCGCCCTTCCAGCCTACCTGCTCGTACATCCAGCGCTCCAGGAACGGCTTGGCGGTCTTCCACAGGTCCAGGTCCGGATCGAGCTGGCGGCCCAGTCCTTCGATATTGAGCAGCGTCTTCTGCAGCAGCACCAGCTGCGGCTGGATCTCGACATTGAAGCGGCGCGAGGTCTGGAACAGGCGCATCAGCACCATGCCCAGCGAGATTTCCTTCAGCGGCTTGTCGAAGTACGGCTCGCAGCAGGCGCGCACCGCGCTTTCCAGCTCTTCCACGCGGGTCTCGGGCGGGACCCAGCCGGATTCCACGTGCAGCAGCGCCACGCGGTGGTAGTCGCGGCGGAAAAAGGCGATGAAGTTCTGCGCCAGGTAGTTCTTGTCGAACTCAGACAGCGCGCCGACGATGCCGAAGTCCAGCGCGATGTAGCGGCCGAAGGACTCCGGCTGCACCGACACCAGGATGTTGCCCGGGTGCATGTCGGCATGGAAGAAGCCGTCGCGGAACACCTGGGTGAAGAAGATCTCGACGCCCTCCTCGGCCAGCTGGTGCATGTCGACGCCGGCCGCCTTGAGCGATTCGGTGCGCGAGATCGGGATGCCATGCATGCGCTCCATCACGAACACCGAGCTGCTGCACCAGTCCCAGAACACCTCGGGCACCAGCAGCAGGTTGGTGTCGGCAAAGTTGCGGCGCAGCTGGCTGGCGTTGGCCGCCTCGATCATCAGGTCGAGTTCGTCGTGCAGGTATTTGTCGAACTCGGCCACCACCTCGCGCGGCTTCAGGCGCTTGCCGTCGGCCCAGAAGCGCTCCAGCCAGGTGGCCATGTCGCGCATCAGCGCCAGGTCGCTGTCGATCACCGGCAGCATGCCCGGGCGCAGCACCTTCACCGCGACCTCGCGGCCGTGGTTGGGGCCGCCCTTGAGCGTGGCGAAGTGGACTTGCGCGATCGACGCGCTGGCCACCGGCTGGTGCTCGAAGGTGTCGAACAGCTGGGCGATCGGCCGACCCAGCGAGCGCTCGATGATCCTGACCGCCACCGCCGAGTCGAACGGCGGCACCTGGTCCTGCAGCTTGGCCAGCTCGTCGGCAATATCGGGCGGCATCAGGTCGCGGCGCGTCGACAGGACCTGGCCGAACTTGACGAAGATCGGCCCCAGCGCCGTCAGCGCGCGCCGCAGGCGCTCGCCACGCGGCATGTCGAGCTTGCGGCCGATGGTGATGACGCGCACCAGGAAACGGATCTTGCGGTTGCTGAAGCCGGACAGCACCAGCTCGTCCAGGCCGTAGTAAAGGATGACGAAGAGGATCTTGCCAAGGCGCAGGAGGCGGGTCATTCGGGAGTCTTCTCGGGGCCGGGGCGGGCAGTCAGGTTAGCGGTTGGCATGGGGTGGATGCGGCCGGGGCCGGACTCAGCGGTGCGGCGACGGCAGCTGGCCGGGTGCGGCGGGAGTGGCGGAGGCGCGCTCCAGTTTTTCCAGCCGCTTCTCCAGCCGGGCCAGGCTGTCGCGCAGCTGGCCCACGTCGGCGCCGAAGGCATCCAGCGCGGCGTGGCGCACCAGCGTCGGCTGCTCGTCCAGCAGGTAATCGGTGACGTTGTCGACCAGCGCACGGCCGATGCGCGTGGCCTGTTCGTGGACCTGGCGCGCGCCGCCGACCACGCGCTGCGCCACGCTGTCGCTGAGCGGCCCGCCCAGGATGCCGCGCAGCGCGAGGGACAGGTCTTCCTCGGCATCCCAGCGCAGGTTGCGCGCCAGCGCCGACACGGTATTGGCCAGTTCGGCATCGCCTTCGATGCGCACATGGCGCATGGCCGCGGCCTGGCCGCCCTCGGCGACATCGGCGGCAACCAGCGGCCACTGCTGCACCGGCACGCGCAGCGTCACCGCGGGGGCCTCGGCTTCCGGCGCCAGCTCGGTGCCACCGTGCTCGGTCACCTTCAGCGACAGCACGAAGGCGGCTGCATCGAAGCGGATCACGCGCCCGGCAAACGGCGCGAGCTGGTTGCGGGCCCACGGCTCCTGCTCGAGCAGGTGGTTCAGTGCCGAGACTGCTGGAGTGGCCAGGGCGGAAGGCAGAGTGTTCATGGCAGCGCGGGTTGGCTGGCTGGAAGACATGCGGGCATCCGGCGAGGTTGCACGCCAGGCGCCCAAATACAAAAAGGCCCACGCTTTCACGTGGGCCTCCATTCTAAGCTACTCCCCCGGGCGCATCACTCGCCACGGAGGCGCGGCATCACGACTCCTGCTGGATGCCGGCCAGCAGCCAGCCGCCGGTGCCGGTCGCCGGCTTGGCCAGGTTCCAGACCTCGGCGAACGGCTGCGCCGCCTCGCCCGCCTTCTCGCGGATCATGCCGGAGAAGCGCACGCTGGCGATATGCTGCGACGGCGTCGACTCGATGCCGAGCAGCTGGCCTTCCAGCGTGACCACGTCGGTCTTGTTGACCTCGGCGCCGCGCTCGGACAGGTCCATCTTGATCTCGGCGAACATTTCCGGCGTGGTGAATTCGCGGATGTCGTCGAGATTGCCGGCGTCCCAGGCCGCCTGCAGGCGCACGAAGTGGACCTTGGCGTTGCGCAGGAAGTTGTCGGTATCGAAGTCGGCCGGCACGCCCCACGGCTGCGGGGCCACGGCATCAGCTGCCACCGGCGCGGCCGCCGCGCCCGGCATCACCGGGTTGCTGGCCGGCGTGTTCAGCGGCTGGCGCAGCATCGGCTCGGCGCTGCGGCCCAAACCGCCGGCATTGCCGGCACCCGCCGCACCTGCATAAGCCGGCTGCTGGCTGCGCTGGCTGCCACCGCGGAACTTGCGGATCAGCCAGATCACCGCGAAGGCGACGATCGCGATCAGGATCAGGTTGGACAGGAAGCTCAGTGCCGCGCCGCCCAGGCCGAAGTGCGACAGCAGCCAGCCGATACCCAGGCCGGCGGCGATGCCGCCGAGGATGCCGCCCCAGTTACGCTTGGGCGCCGCGGCCGCTGCCGCGCCGGCCGCCCCGGCCGTGGCCGGTGCTGCCTGCTGTGCAGGTTGCTGCGCTTGCTGCGTGGGCGAGGTGGGTTGCGTCTGCTGACGTTGCGTCACCGATTCAGACTGCTTGCCAATGCTGCGCGAGCCACCCATGCGCTTGGCCTCGGCGTCGAACGCCATCCCGACGGCTAGCGCCGTGACCAGCGACCCCACCAGGAATTTTCCACGAATTGACGACATTTGCTGTTATCCCCTGTCAGATTCACCCATTTTAGGGCGAGCATGGCGATTTCAAGTGTTCTTAATACTTCCGCCCGACGTGGAGCGCCACCACTCCGGCCGTCAGATTGAAGTATTCGACATTCTCCAGGCCCGCATGTTCCATTAAGCGTACAAGTGAAACCTGGTCTGGATGCATTCTGATCGATTCCGCGAGATAGCGATAGCTGGGAGCATCCCCTGCCACGCGCTCGCCCAGCCAGGGCAGTACCTTGAAAGAATAGACGTCGTACGCCTTTTCCAGGGGTTTCCACACCTTGGAGAACTCCAGCACCATGACCTTGCCGCCGGGCTTGACCACGCGGCGCATCTCGGCCAGCGCGGCCTCCTTGTGCGTCATGTTGCGCAGGCCGAAGGCCACCGTGACGAGGTCGAAGTAGTTGTCGGGGAACGGGATCTTCTCGGCGTCGCACAGCGCCACCGGCGTGACGATGCCCTTGTTCAGCAGCCGGTCGCGGCCGACGCGCAGCATCGACTCGTTGATGTCGGTCAGCCAGACCTGGCCGGTCGGGCCGGCCTGCCTGGCGAACGCCTTGGCCAGGTCGCCGGTGCCGCCGGCGATGTCCAGGACCTTGTGGCCGGGGCGCACATTGGCCTGGGCGATGGTGAACATCTTCCAAAGCCGGTGCATGCCGCCCGACATCAGGTCGTTCATCACGTCATACTTGCTCGCCACCGAATGGAACACGCCGGCGACCTTGCCGGCCTTTTCCGTTTCGTCGACTTTCTCAAACCCGAAGTGGGTTTCACTCATTTCTCAGACTCCAGGGTGGTCGGGGGCGGCTCAATGGTGGTGGCCGCAACCGTGGCCGCCGGCAGCGCCGGCACCAGGCATGGGGGTATCGCGATCGACGCCGGCGGTTTCCAGGCGCTTCAGGTAGTCCTGCCACAGCGCGTCCTGCTGGTCGCCCAGCCGGTACAGCAGTTCCCACGAATAGATGCCGGTGTCGTGGCCGTCGGTGAAGCGGATCAGGATGGCGTAGTTGCCCACCGGCTCGACGGCATTGACGCCGACGTCGCGCTTGCCGGTCTGCAGGATTTCCTGCCCGGGACCATGGCCCTGCACTTCGGCCGATGGCGAATACACGCGCAGCAGTTCGAACGGCAGCCGGAAGCTGCGGCCGTTGTCGAAGCCGACTTCCAGCACGCGCGATTGCGTGTGGACGGTCAGTGCGGTGGGATGGGGGGTGTCTTTGTCCAGGCCAGCCATGATGATCGCGGCCCGGTTCACGGGCGCTCTGTAGGGGGGGAATCCGGCGCGGCGGCATGAGCGAGCGGCGCCCCAGGCGCCGCCTCGCGCCGCATCACGCTTCGCTTACAACCCGATAGCTTACCCCAGGCTCGCCGGCTTGCGCAGCCCGCGCCGCCTCCTCGTCCTGCGGCACATAGCGCAGGCGCCGGCCATGGAAGGCCGCGACCGTGCTGCGGTGCGCAATGCTGACGATGGCGGCATCCGGCAACGACTCCACCATCAGCCGGTACATCACGCCTTCGGTATCTTCATCGAGCGCGCTGGTGGCTTCGTCCAGGAACAGGTAGTCGGGCTTCTGCAGCAGCGCCCGCGCGAACGCCAGCCGCTGCTGCTCGCCCGGCGACAGCCGCAGCGACCAGTTGTCGAACACGTCGAGCTGGTCGGCCAGCGCCGCCAGCCGCGCCTGGCGCAGCGCCGCCTGCAGGGCTTCCGAGCTGTGCTCGGTACCGGCATCCGGGTAGGCCAGCGCATCGGCAAGGGTGCCGATCGGCAGGTAGCTGCGCTGCGGCAGGAACAGCATGCGCTTGCCCTCGGGCATGGTCACGGTGCCGCTGCCATAGGGCCAGATGCCGGCGAGCGCGCGGAACAGCACGCTCTTGCCGCAGCCGGACGGGCCGCTGACCAGCCAGCGCTCGCCCGGCGCGACCGACAGCGAGAACGGCGCCACCAGCGGACGCTGGCCGACGGCGCTGCCGCGCGCGGCGCGCACCGGCAGCGCCAGCGCGAGGCCGTCGATCACGATGCCCTCCTGCGGCTTGCCGGCATGCTCGACCTCGATGTCACGCGTGCCGCCGGGGGCCATGTCCTGGCGCTCGGCCACGCGGATCGCTTCCTGGAAATCGATCAGGCGGTTGGCTGCGGCCTTCCAGCCCACCAGCGTGGCATAGCTGTCGACGAACCACGACAGCGCCCCCTGCACCTGCCCGAACGCGGAACTGGTCTGCATCAGTCCGCCCAGCGTCATCTTGCCGGCGAAGTAGCGCGGCGCCGCCACCAGGATCGGGAAGATGATGGCGAACTGCGCATAGCCGGAACTGACAAAGGTCAGCCGCCGCGTATAGCGCATCAGCTGGTTCCAGTTGGCGCGGATGCGGTCGAAGCGCGCGCGCAGGCCGGCCTGCTCGGTCGGCTCGCCGCGGTACAGCGCCACCGGCTCGCTGTTCTCGCGCAGGCGCACCAGCGTAAAACGGAAGTCCGCTTCGTACTGTTCCTGCTGGAAGTTGAGCCCGATCAGCGGGCGGCCCACCACGTGCGCCACCAGCGAGCCGATCACCGCATAGCCGGCCGCGAACCAGACCATGTAGCCGGGAATGGTCCACTCCTGGCCGCCCAGCGCAAAGCTGATCGGCCCCGACACCGTCCACAGGATGCCGACGAACGACAGCAAGGTCACCACCGAGTTGAGCAGCCCCAGCGACAGCGACAGCGCGCCGTCGGTGAACAGGCGCAGGTCGTCGGCAATCCGCTGGTCGGGGTTGTCCGTGGCGCGGGTCTGTTCGATGCGGTAGTAGGCCTGGTGCCCGAGCCAGTGGCCCATGAAGCGGCCGGTCATCCAGGTACGCCAGCGCATCTGCAGCATCATGGTGTAGTACTGGCGCGAGATCGCCGCCACGATGAAGAACGCCGCGATCCACGAGAAGCGCAGCAGCAGCACCTTGAACGAGGCGTAGTCGCGCTGCTCCAGCGCGTTGTAGAACACGCGGTTCCATTCGTTGAGCAGCACGTTGATATAGACGATGCCCAGGTTGAGCACGACCACCAGCGCGAGCAGGCCGAGGCCGGCGACGCGGTCGTCGGATTTCCAGTAGGGCTTGATCAGCGCCCAGGTCGCGGCCATGCGCAGCCGGCTCTGGATCTTGAGGGCCTTGGCCGGGACGGCCGGGCCCGGTACGGTGACGGAAGTGGGGGTCGAGGACATAGCGGCAGCTTTCTGGCCCGCCAGCGGGTTGCATGGCCGGGCATGTTGTTCTCGTGCCGCGGCGCGCGGGCGCGACCGCGGCGGCAACAGCATTCAGACGGTTGCTGGCCGGCGCGGGTTCCGCGCCCGCCTTCAGGCGTCGTCGGCTTCGATCAGCGAAAGTGCCGTACGCAGCGCCGGCAGCCGGCTGGCCAGCTCCTGCACGCGCACGCTGTCCGCCGCGCGCTGCGGCGCCGCCCAGATCGCCTCGGGGAAATGCGTGTCCCAGCGGTAGCGCGGGACGATGTGCCAGTGCAGGTGCGGCACCATATTGCCGAACGCCGCCAGGTTGACCTTGTCGGGCGCCATCACCTCGCGCACCACCCGCTCCACGCGCGCCACCAGCCGCATCAGCCAGGCCTGGTCGGCCTCGTCCAGGTCGGTCAGCTCGGCCACGTGGTCGTTCCAGACGATGCGGCAGAATCCGGGAAAGCGGTCATGCTCGACCAGGATCAGGCGGGCGCGGTCGCCCATCCAGACCAGTTCGCCGCCGTCGGTTTCGCAGAGGGGGCAGTTGGGGCTCTTGATCATGCGGCGCATTACCTTTCGTGCTGCGTGTTTTCTCCCCTCTCCCGCTCGCGGGAGAGGGGAGAAAACCGGTGGCAAAGTCAACGTCGTCAGGCCTTACACCAGCACCCGCTCAATCCCACCCGCATTGGCCTTGGCCACGTACTCAGGCATCCAGTTCTCGCCCAGCAGGTGCTTGGCCATCTCGATCACGATGTAATCCGCCTGCACCGACGCATCTTCCTTGTAGCGCGACAGGCCCTGCAGGCACGACGGGCAGCTGGTCAGGATCTTGACGTCGCCGGTAAAGCCGTCGGCACGCAGCTTGTCGGCGCCCTTGGTCATTTCCTCTTCCTTGCGGAAGCGGACCTGCGTCGAAATGTCAGGACGCGTCACCGCCAGCGTGCCCGACTCGCCGCAGCAGCGCTCGTTCTTCTCGATCTTGCCCAGCCCCGCGTTGCCGCCCATCAGGTCGTTGACCAGCTTGGTCGGGTCCATGGTCTTGATCGGGGTGTGGCAGGGATCGTGGTACATGTAGCGCGTACCGGTCACGCCCTCCAGCTTGACGCCCTTCTCCAGCAGGTACTCGTGGATGTCGATGATGCGGCAGCCGGGGAAGATCTTCTCGAATTCATACCCGGCGAGCTGGTCGTAGCAGGTGCCGCAGCTGACCACCACGGTCTTGATGTCGAGGTAGTTCAGCGTGTTGGCCACGCGGTGGAACAGCACGCGGTTGTCGGTGACGATCTTCTCGGCCTTGTCGTACTGGCCGGTGCCGCGCTGCGGATAGCCGCAGCACAGGTAGCCCGGCGGCAGCACGGTCTGCACGCCGACGTGCCATAGCATCGCCTGCGTCGCCAGGCCGACCTGCGAGAACAGCCGCTCCGAGCCGCAGCCCGGGAAGTAGAACACCGCTTCCGATTCCGGCGTGGTCGCCTTCGGGTCGCGGATGATTGGCACGATCTCGTTGTCTTCGATGTCGAGCAGCGCGCGCGCGGTCTTCTTGGGCAGGTTGCCCGGCATCTTCTTGTTGATGAAGTGGATCACCTGCTCGCGCACCGGCGGCTTGCCCACGGTGGCGGGCGGATGCGCGGTCTGCTTCTTCGCCAGCTTCTTCAGCACCTCGTTGCCCAGGCGCTGCGCCTTGTAGCCCCAGTCGATCATGACCTTGCGGGTCAGGTTGATGGTCTCGGGGTTGGTGGCGTTGAGGAAGAACATGGACGCCGCGGTGCCGGGGTTGAACTTCTTCTGCCCCATCTTGCGCAGCAGGTTGCGCATGTTCATCGAGACGTCGCCGAAGTCGATCTTGACCGGGCACGGCGTCACGCACTTGTGGCACACCGTGCAGTGGTCGGCCACGTCGGAGAACTCGTCCCAGTGCTTGACCGAGATGCCGCGGCGGGTCTGCTCTTCATACAGGAAGGCCTCGACCAGCAGCGAGGTCGCCAGGATCTTGTTGCGCGGGCTGTACAGCAGGTTGGCGCGCGGCACATGCGTGGCGCACACCGGCTTGCACTTGCCGCAGCGCAGGCAGTCCTTGACGCTTTCGGCAATGGCGCCGATGTCGCTCTGCTGCATGATCAGCGACTCATGCCCCATCAGGCCGAACGACGGCGTATAGGCATTGCGCAGGTCGGCGCCCGGCAGCAGCTTGCCCTTGTTGAAGCGGCCCTGCGGGTCGACCTTCTGCTTGTAGGCGCGGAAGTCGCCGATCTCTTCCTCGGTCAGGAACTCCAGCTTGGTGATGCCGATGCCGTGCTCGCCCGAGATCACGCCGTCCAGCGAACGCGCCAGGTCCATGATGCGGGCCACCGCGCGGTGCGCGTCCTGCAGCATGTCGTAGTCGTCGGAGTTGACCGGGATGTTGGTGTGCACGTTGCCGTCGCCGGCATGCATGTGCAGCGCCACGAAGACGCGGCCGCGCAGCACCTGCTTGTGGATCTTCTGGGCTTCGTCCAGGATCGGCTTGAATTCGCCGCCGTTGAAGATCTTGCGCAGCTCGGCGCGGATCTCGTTTTTCCACGACACGCGGATGGTGCGGTCCTGCAGCAGGTGGAACACGCTGGCGTCCGGCTGCTGGTGCAGCCGTGCCTCGAATTCCTGCCCCAGCAGGCCCAGCCCGTGTCCGATCAGCGAGGCCCTGGCCTGCGCCAGCGGCGTGTCGAGGTGATCTTGCAGATAGCGCCAGCGCGCGCGGATCTCGCGCAGCAGCGTCAGCGCGTGCTGCACGCGGTCTTCCAGCAGCTCGGCGCTGGGGATCTCGTTGGCGTCGTCGCTGCGGCCCAGCGGCAGGTTGCCACGCGCGAAGAACGCTTCCAGCGCGTCGACCAGCTGCAGCTTGCTCTTGATCGACAGCTCGATATTGATGCGCTCGATGCCGTCGGTGTACTCGCCCATGCGGTTGAGGGGGATCACCACGTCTTCGTTGATCTTGAAGGCGTTGGTGTGCCTGGCGATCGCGGCGGTGCGCGAGCGGTCGAGCCAGAACTTCTTGCGCGCCTCGGGGCTGACGGCGATAAAGCCTTCGCCGCTCTTGCCGTTGGCCATGCGGATCACTTCCGAGGTGGCGCGCGCCACGGCGTCTTCATCGTCGCCGACGATGTCGCCGATCAGCACCATCTTCGGGAAGGCGTTGCGCTTGCTCTTGGTGGCGTAGCCCACCGCGCGCAGGTAACGCTCGTCCAGGTGCTCCAGGCCGGCCAGGATGGCGCCGCCGGGCTTGCGCGTCTCGGCATCGAGGAAGTCCTTGATCTCGACGATGCTGGGGATGGCGTCGCGCGCCTGGCCGAAGAACTCCAGGCACACGGTGCGGATGAACTTCGGCATGCGATGCAAAATCCAGCGCGCGCTGGTGATGATGCCGTCGCAGCCTTCCTTCTGCACGCCGGGCAGGCCGGCCAGGAACTTGTCGGTGACGTCCTTGCCCAGGCCTTCCTTGCGGAACTTGCGGCCTTCGATGGCGAGCGTCTCGGTGCGCAGCACCTTCTCGCCCGGGGCGCGATTGCCGTCCGACCACTTCAGCTCGAAGGTGGCCACCGGCACGTCGTGGATCTTGCCCAGGTTGTGGTCGAGCCGGGCGATTTCCAGCCAGTTGCCTTCCGGGTCCACCATGCGCCACCAGGCCAGGTTGTCGAGCGCGGTGCCCCACAGCACGGCCTTCTTGCCGCCGGCGTTCATGGCGACATTGCCGCCGATGCAAGACGCGTCGATCGAGGTCGGGTCGACCGCGAACACCAGGCCCGCCTTGTCTGCGGCATCGGCCACGCGGCGCGTCACCACGCCGGCGCCGGAGAAGATGGTCGCCACCTTGTGCGACACGCCCGGCAGGTCGGTCTGCTCGACCGGCCCCAGCTGCTCCAGCTTCTCGGTATTGATCACCGCGCTCATCGGCGTCAGCGGCACGGCGCCGCCGGTATAGCCGGTGCCGCCCCCGCGCGGGATGATGGTCAGGCCGAGCTCGAAGCAGCCCTTGACCAGGCCGGCGATCTCTTCCTCGGTATCCGGCGTCAGCACCACGAACGGGTATTCCACGCGCCAGTCGGTGGCGTCGGTCACGTGCGACACGCGCGACAGGCCATCGAACTTGATGTTGTCCTTCTGCGTGACGCGGCCCAGCACGCGCTGCGCGCGCTTGCGCAGGTCGTAGGCGGCGGCGAACTCGTTCTTGAAGTCCTCGATCGCCTGCTTGGCGAAGGCGACCAGTTGCTCCACGCGGTGCGAACGGTCTTCGGCGGCGGGCTCGGCGTGCTCGGCACGGTCGGCGGCGCGGCGCTTCTCGATCTCGTTCAGGCGGTGGTGCAGCGCGCTGACCAGCATCTGGCGGCGCTTTGGATTTTCCAGCAGGTCGTCCTGCAGGTAGGGATTGCGGCGAACCACCCAGATATCGCCCAGCACCTCGTACAGCATGCGGGCCGAGCGGCCGGTGCGGCGCTCGCTGCGCAGCTCGTCCAGGATGCGCCAGGCCTCTTCGCCCAGCAGGCGGATGACAATCTCGCGGTCCGAGAAGGACGTGTAGTTATAAGGAATTTCACGCAGGCGCGGCGGGGCGTCCTGCGCGGCGAGCTTGGCGTCGAGCACGAGTGGGGCGTTCATGGAGGGGACCGCTTCCTGCTGCGCACGGGGACAGTGCGCGAATCGTTCATTAAAGGGCGATTGTACTGCAAGGCCCGGTTTCGCCGCACCGCAACAAAGCGGAATCCTTGTGGGAACAAGGGATTAGACGCAACCCGGCGCCGAGAACATCACGCAAAATAAGACTTCTAAGGCGCTTTTATCAGAAGAATGACTTGAAAGTTTGCGCAATGTTCTGCCAAAAACTGTCTGGAATCCATAGCAGGCTGGCAGTCATGAACAGGTAGCGCAGGAACTTGCCGACCGCCATCCAGGCCAGGCTGGGCCAGAACGACAGTCGCAGCCACCCGGCCAATGTGCACAATGGATCACCAATGCCCGGCAGCCAGGAAAACAGCAGCGTCGGCGGCCCCAGCCTGCGCATCCAGCGAAAGTACTTGGCATCGAGCTTCGGCTTGGGCGGCTTGCGCGCATGCTCCCGGTGCTCCTCGTGTTCCAGCTCGTGCTCGCGGGCGCGCCGCCGCTTGTGATAGCGCACCAGCGCCAGCTTGGCGTAGTAACCCAGCCACCAGTCGATCGCGCCGCCCACGGTATTGCCGGCGGTGGCGACAATGACCGCCGGCCAGAACATCTCGGGATTGAGCTTGACGTAGCCGAACACGGCCGGCTCCGAGCCCAGCGGCAGCAGCGTGGCCGACACCAGGCTGACCACAAAGATCGCGGGCAGGCCTACCTTGGGCAAGGCGACGGTTTGAAACAGCCAGTCGAAGAAGGCTTCCATGTCGGGGCAGGCGGGGGGGCCGGGCCATTCTAGCAGCGGCCCAGTGGGGCGCCCCCTCCCCCGGATGGGGCGCGGGCAAACCTCATGGCACCTGCCAGGGATTTGTGTTTAACTGTTAGAGCCTGTCGCGGCCAAACGTTCGCCGGCCGTGCCAATGCGCCGGCCGCAGCGTTCGCTGGCGCACCTGGAGCAGTTGCAGCGGCAGCACCAATATCACGAATTAGCCGTCCTATAGCCGTCTTAAGCGGCAGTACCGCGTCGTGGCCAGTCCCGCGCAGTTGCTTTCGGGATCTGGGAATTGGTCATGCGCGTCCACCCCACATGGAGACAAGCATGGCGATTCCGATCCGCCTGACGGTCAACGGCAAGCCCGTTGACGCGCAGGTAGAACCCAATACCCTTCTGGTCCAGTTCCTGCGCGAACAGCTGCGCCTGACCGGCACCCACGTCGGCTGCGACACCGCGCAGTGCGGCGCCTGCACGGTCCACCTGGACGGCCGGGCGGTCAAGTCGTGCAACATCCTGGCGCTGCAGGCGGACGGCGCCACCGTGACCACCATCGAAGGGCTGGCTGGCGACAGTGCCGGCAACGGCCTGCATCCGATGCAGGAAGCGTTCCGCGAATGCCACGGACTGCAATGCGGCTTCTGCACGCCGGGCATGGTGATGAGCGCGACCGCGCTGGTCCAGCAGCATCCCGACGCCGACGCCGCCACCATCCGCGCCCAACTCGAGGGCAACCTGTGCCGCTGCACGGGCTACCACAACATCGTGCGTGCGGTGCAGCAGGGCCAGGCGGCCATGCAGGGCACGGCGGCCAGCGCCGCCAGCGCCGAATAAGGGGGACCCGCCATGAACGCACCCGATAACCAGCGCCTGGTGGGCGCTTCCGTCAAGCGCAAGGAAGACTACCGCTACCTGACCGGCAACGGCCAGTACACCGACGACATCGTGCTGCCGCAGCAGAGCTACGCGTATTTCCTGCGCTCGCCGTATGCGCACGCGCGCATACGTTCGATCGACAAGACCGGGGCGCTGGCCGCGCCCGGCGTGATCGCCGTGCTGACCGGCGACGACCTCGCCGCCGACAAGGTGGGCGGCCTGCCCTGCGGCTGGCTGATCCACAGCATCGACGGCACGCCGATGAAAGAGCCGCCGCACCCGGTGATCGCACAGGGCAAGGTGCGCCACGTGGGCGACCAGGTGGCGCTCGTGATCGCCGAGACGCTGCAGCAGGCGCGCGACGCCGCCGAGAAGATCGACGTCGACTACGAAGAACTGCCCGCAGTGGTCCGCGCCGCCGATGCCGCGTCGGCGTCGACGCTGGTACACGACGACGTGCCGGCCAACACCTGCTACACGTGGGGCCACGGCGACAAGGCCGCCACCGACGCCGCCTTCGCCAAAGCCGCGCACGTGACCACGCTGGAGATCGTCAACAACCGGCTGATCCCCAACGCGATCGAGCCGCGCGCGGTCAACGCCAGCTATACGCGCCAGGACGACAGCTACACCGTCTACGTCGCCAACCAGAACCCGCACGTCGAACGCCTGCTGATGGGCGCGTTCGTGCTGGGATTGCCGGAATCGCGGCTGCGCATCATCGCGCCCGACGTGGGCGGCGGCTTCGGCTCCAAGATCTTCCTGTATCCGGAAGACGTGGCGCTGACGTGGGCCTCGAAGAAGGTCGGCCGCCCCGTCAAGTGGACCGCGGACCGTTCCGAGTCCTTCCTGACCGACGCGCACGGCCGCGACCACGTGACCAAGGCCGAGCTGGCGCTCGATGCCGACGGCAAGTTCCTGGCGATGCGCGTGCATACGGTCGCCAACATGGGCGCGTACCTGTCGACCTTTGCCAGCAGCGTGCCGACCATCCTGTATGCGACGCTGCTGGCCGGCCAGTACTCCACGCCGGCGATCTATGCGGAGGTCAAGGCGGTGTTCACCAACACCGCGCCAGTCGATGCCTACCGCGGCGCCGGGCGGCCCGAAGCGACCTTCGTGGTCGAGAGGCTGGTCGAGACCGCCGCGCACGAGCTGAAGACCGATCCGGCCGAGCTGCGCCGCAAGAACTTCATCCGGCAGTTTCCGTATGCCACCCCGGTGGGGCTGACCTACGACACCGGCGACTACGAGCCCTGCCTGGCGCGTGCGCAGGAACTGGCCGACGTCAAGGGCTTCCCGGCTCGGCGCGATGAAGCGAAGCAGCGCGGCAAGCTGCGTGGCCTGGGCTATTCCTGCTACATCGAAGCGTGCGGCCTCGCACCTTCCAACATCGCCGGCGCGCTTGGCGCGCGCGCGGGCCTGTTCGAAGTCGGCGAGATCCGCGTGCACCCGACCGGCACGGTGACGGTCTTCACCGGCTCGCACAGCCACGGCCAGGGGCACGAGACCACCTTCGCGCAAGTGGTGGCCGACCGCCTCGGGCTGCAGCTCGACCAGGTCGAGATCGTGCACGGCGATACCGGGCGCGTGCCGTTCGGCATGGGCACCTACGGCTCGCGCTCGCTGGCGGTGGGCGGCTCGGCCATCGTCAAGGCGCTCGACAAGATCGAGGCCAAGGCCAAGAAGATCGCCGCGCACCTGCTGGAGGCGTCGGACAACGACATCGAGTTCAGCAATGGCGTGTTCCGCGTGGCCGGTACAGACCGGACCAAGACCTTCGGCGAGGTCGCGCTGAGCGCCTACGTGCCGCACAACTACCCGCTCGACAAGCTGGAGCCGGGCCTGAACGAAAACGCGTTCTACGACCCGACCAACTTCACCTACCCGTCTGGCGCCTATGTGTGCGAGGTCGAAGTCGATCCCGACACGGGCGAGTCGCAGGTGGTCAAGTTCACCGCGGTGGACGACTTCGGCAACATCATTAACCCGATGATCGTCGAAGGCCAGGTGCATGGCGGCATCGGCCAGGGGCTGGGCCAGGCCATGCTGGAGCAGTGCGTCTACGACGAAGACAGCGGCCAGCTGCTGACCGGCTCGTACATGGACTACGCCATGCCGCGCGCCGGCGACCTGCCCGATTTCACCGTCGAGACCGCCAGCGGCACGCCCTGCACGCACAACCCGCTGGGCGTGAAGGGCTGCGGCGAGGCCGGCGCGATCGGCTCGCCGCCGGCGTTTATCAACGCGCTGGTCGATGCGCTGTCGCCGCTGGGCGTGAAGGATGTGCAGATGCCCGCCACGCCGCATCGCGTATGGCAGGCGATCCAGGCCGCGCGGCCTCAGCCCTGATCCATCCACACCGCAAAGGAAACCGACATGTACGCATTCAACTTTGAACGCGCCGCGGATGCCAAGGCGGCGGTGGCCAAGGTCAAGGCCGATTCCGACGCCAAGTTCCTCGGCGGCGGCCAGAGCCTGCTGGCGGCGATGAAGCTGCGGCTGGCATCGCCTTCCACGCTGGTCGACGTAACGCGCATTCCCGGCATGGCCGGGATCCGCATCGACGGCAACGAGATCGTCATCGGCGCCGCTGCGCGCCATGCCGACGTGGCCGAGAACGCCAAGGTGCGCGAGCGCATCCCGGCGCTGGCGGCGCTGGCCGGCGGCATCGGTGACCGGCAGGTGCGCGCGATGGGAACCATCGGCGGCGCGCTGGCGAACGATGATCCGGCTGCGTGCTATCCCGCGGCAGTGCTGGGGCTGGGCGCCACCGTGGTCACCGACCGGCGCAGCATCGCGGCGGATGACTTTTTCAAGGGGCTGTATGAGACCGCACTGGAGCCGGACGAACTGATCACCGCGGTGCGCTTCCCGATCCCGGATCAGGCGGCATATGTAAAGTTCCGCAATCCGGCATCGCGCTTTGCGCTGGTGGGGGTGATGGTGGCGCGCTCCGGGAATGCGGTGCGCGTGGCGGTCACCGGAGCTGCCGACAGCGTGTTCCGGTGCCAGCCGCTGGAACAGGCATTGTCGGCCAGCTTCACCGCGCAGGCGGCGCGTGGGGTGAAGGTCGATGCGGGGACGCTGAATACTGACCTGCATGCGTCGGCGGAGTACCGGGCGCATCTGATTCCGGTGCTGGCGGCAAGGGCGGTGGAGGCGGCGGTGAAGGCGTAGAGTTTCTCCATTGACCGCATGTTGTCTCCCCTCTCCCGCGCGCGGGAGAGGGGTCGGGGGAGAGAGCCGGCGCTTGAATCAGGCGTTGTCGCGGGCGAACCTCCCGCCCTCACCCCCGCCTCTCTCCCACACGTGGGAGAGAGGAGCAAACCACCGGCGTGCGAGGCACGTCGGCAATATAGATCGCCCCATGCTCCCCACCTCCATCGACGACACCCTCGCCAGACTCGAACACCAGCAATATTTCGCCGACCGCGAAACCGCCACAGTGCTTTACCTCGCCCTGCGCATGCAGCGCCCGCTGTTCCTCGAAGGCGAGCCCGGCGTCGGCAAGACCGCACTGGCGCAAGCCATGGCGGGCGTCCTCGGCACCCGTCTGCTGCGTCTGCAGTGCTATGAGGGACTCGACGCCGCCAGCGCGCTGTACGAATGGGACTACCCGCGCCAGATCATGGCGCTGCGCCTGGCCGAAGCCCGCGGCGAGCGGCCCGAGGCGCAATCGCTGTACCACGACGACTACCTGCTCAAGCGCCCGCTGCTGGAGTCTCTGCTGCCCGATCCCGCCGCACCGGGCTTGCCGCGCGTGCTGCTGATCGACGAGATCGACCGCGCCGACGAACCGTTCGAGGCCTTCCTGCTCGAGGTGCTGTCCGAATTCCAGGTTTCGATCCCCGAAATCGGCGTGATCCGCGCCGAGCGCCCGCCGCTGATCGTGATCACCTCCAACCGCACGCGCGAGGTCCACGACGCGCTCAAGCGCCGCTGCCTGTACCAATGGGTTGGCTATCCGGACCGCGACCGTGAATTGCAGATCGTCGCCGCGCGCGCGCCCGAGGCCGCCGCCGCGCTGCAGGCGCAGGCGATCGACTTCGTGCACCGGCTGCGCGGCATCGACCTGTTCAAGGCGCCTGGCATCGCCGAGGCCATCGACTGGTGCCGCGCGCTGGCGGCGCTGGGCGTGACCGAGCTCGACCCGCAGTCGGTGCGCGACACGCTGGGCGTGCTGCTCAAGTACCAGGACGACCTGGCGCGCGTCGACGGCCCCACCGTGGCAGAACTGCTGGCGGGCGCCGCGCCCGGAGGCTAAGCCGTGCCCATGCTGCACGCCGCGGCGCGCAGCGGCGGTCCGCATGCAGGACTGCCGGTGCTGGCGCGCAACGTCACCCACTTCATGCGCCTGCTGCGCGACGGCGGCTTTGCCCTGTCGCCGGCGCACGCGGTCGATGCACTGGCCGCGCTGCGCCTGCTCGACATCGGCCGGCGCGACGACGTGCGCGCCGCGCTCGCGGCACTGGTGCTATCCGGCCCCGACCAGCGGCCACTTTTTGACGCCGCCTTCGACCTGTTCTGGCGCGACCCCGACTGGGAAGGCAAGCTGCGCGCGCTGCTGCTGCCGCGTGTCGACGCGGGCGCGCCGCCGCCCAGGCGCAGCAACCGCCTTGCCGATGCGCTGGCCGCGCGCCAGCCGGAAATGCCGTCGCGCCCGGCGCAGACCGAGGCGGAACGCATCCACGTGCCGCTGACCTTCTCCGACCAGGAACGCCTGGCGCAGCGCGACTTCGAAACCCTGACCGCGCAGGAATGGCGTGCCCTGCAGCATCTGGTGCGCACCCGCCGCACCCACCTTGCGCTGCAGCGCACGCGCCGGCTGCGCGCCGCCACCTGCGGCACGCACGCCGACCTGCGCGCCAGCGCGCGCCTGGCGGTGCGCCAGCACGGCGAATGGCTGCGCTGGAAATTCCGCAAGCACGCCGAGCGCAGGCCGCCGTTGGTGCTGCTGCTAGACATCTCGGGCTCGATGAGCCAGTACTCGCGCGCGGTGCTGTACTTCTGCCATGCGCTGATTCAGTCACGCGAGCGGCTGTCGGTGTTCCTGTTCGGCACGCGGCTGACCAACATCACCCGCTCGCTGCGCGAACGCGACCCAGACGAAGCCGTCGCCATGATCACAGGCCAGGTGCGCGACTGGGCCGGCGGCACCCGCATCGGTGCCGCGCTGGCGAGCTTCAACCGCCACTGGGCGCGCCGCACGCTGTCCGGCCGCGCCACGGTGCTGCTGGTCACCGACGGGCTCGACCACGAGCATATCGACCTGCTCGGCGACGAAATGGCTCGCTTGCGCCGCTTTGCGCACCGCATCGTCTGGCTCAACCCGCTGCTGCGCTACCTTGGATTCACGCCGCAGGCGCGCGGCGTGCAGGCGATCCTGCCGCATGTCGACGCGCTGCGCCCCGCGCACAACCTGGATAGCTTGCTGGCGCTCGAATCCCTGCTGTCCGACCAGGGCGGCCCCCCGCGGGCCAGCGCCCCCAACCCACCAAGAAAGGAAGCCCCGCCATGGAAATGAACCAGAGCCAGCGCCTGCCGATTCCCCAGCAGGTGGCATGGGAAGCGCTCAACGACACGGAGCTGCTCAAGCAATGCATCCCGGGATGTGAGAGTATCGAGCCCGACGGCGACAATGCCTACCTGGTGGCCATGACGGCCGCGGTGGGCCCGGTCAAGGCGCGCTTCAAGGGCCGCATGGCGCTGGAGGAAATCCAGGCTCCGGACAGCTACACCATCCGCTTCGACGGCCAGGGCGGCGCGGCCGGCTTCGGCAAGGGAACCGCCCGCGTGAAGCTGGAACCTGATGGCGACGAGACCGTGCTGACATACGCCGTCGACGCCCATGTGGGGGGCAAGATCGCACAGATCGGCTCGCGGCTGGTGGACGCCGCGGCACGCAAGCTGGCGGATACCTTCTTTGCGCGCTTCACCGAGGCGGTTACACCGGACACCACACAGGAAACGCCAGCGGCCGAGGGCGCCCCCGCCGCAGCCGCGGGCGAAAATGGACAGACAGAGGAACCGAAGCGGAAACGATCATGGACAGCGTGGATCTCGAAGTCCTGAAGAACAGCGTGCACTGGCAGCAACAGGGCCATCGCGTGCTGCTGGTCACGGTAGTGCGCACCTGGGGCTCGTCGCCCCGCCCCGAGGGCGCGATGCTGGCGGTGCGTGATGATGGCCTGGTGGTCGGCTCGGTCTCGGGCGGCTGCATCGAAGACGACATCATCGACCGCGTGCGCCGGCAAGGCATTACGTCAGACCACCCGGAAGCCATCAAGTACGGCATCAGCGCCGAGGAAGCCCACCGCTTCGGGCTGCCGTGCGGCGGCACCATCGAACTGGTCACCGAGCCGCTCAAGCCGGCCAGCGGCATTGCCGAATTGCTCGACGCCGTGGAAAACGGCCGGCTGGTCGCGCGCACGCTCGACATGGCTACGGGTGCGGCCACGCTGGGACCGGCCAGTGCCACCGACGGGCTGGTCTTCGACGGCAGGACGCTGCTGACCATCCACGGCCCGCGCTACCGCATGCTGGTAATCGGCGCGGGGCAGCTGTCGAAATACTTGTGCCAGATCGCCGTGGGGCTGGGCTTCCAGGTCACCGTGTGCGATCCGCGCGAGGAATACACGGAGACTTGGGATATCCCCGGCGTGACCATGGTCCGCACCATGCCGGACGACACGGTGATGGACATGAAACTGGACGAGCGCTGCGCGGTGATTGCGCTGACGCACGATCCCAAGCTGGATGATCTGGCGCTGATGGAAGCGCTGCGCACCAGGGCCTTCTATGTGGGAGCCCTGGGTTCGCGCCGCAACAACCAGGCGCGGCGCGAGCGGCTCAAGGAATTCGATCTGACCGAATTGCAGCTGGCGCGGCTGCATGGGCCGGTTGGCATCTACATTGGCAGCCGTACGCCGCCGGAAATCGCCATCTCGATCCTGGCGGAAGTGGTTGCAGCCAAGAACCATGTGTCGCTGCCGGACATCCTGCAGGTGGAAGGCGCCAAGGCCGCGCGCGAGATGGCTGCCGGCACCGGCAGCAGCTGCGATGTTTCTCCTGGTCCGTCGACCTGACGCGTGATAACGGAGCGCCCGCCATGACTGCCGCCCCCAATGCTCCCTTGCTTCGCACCGACCTGCCTACCGGGATTTTGCTGGCCGCGGGTTTTGGCCGGCGCTTCGATGCTGCCGGCAAACGGAACAAGTTGCTGGAAGTATTGCCTGGTGGACGCACTGTCGCCTGGCGCAGTGCGCGTACGCTGGCCGCGGCGTTGCCGGATTCGATTGCGGTGATCCGGCCGGGTAATCCGGCGCTGGCGGAAGAGCTGAGGCGCGGCGGTTGCCGTGTGCTCGAATCGGCCGAGGCCGAGCAAGGCATGGGCGCAGCGCTGCGCGCGGCGGTGGCGGCTACGCCTGAGGCGCGGGGATGGGTGGTTGCGCTTGCCGATATGCCGTGGCTACCGATGGAACTGGTGCGGGCGGTGGCGTTGACGATTACCGCGCCGGAAATCATTGCTGCGCCGTGGCGGGATGGGAAGCGCGGGCATCCTGTCGGCTTTGGGGCTGCCTGGCGCGATGACTTGCTGAGGCTCGATGGGGATGAAGGGGCGCGGGCCTTTCTCAAGGATAAGCCGGTGACGAGGATATTGACGGAGGATGAGGGGGCGTTTCGGGATATTGATACGCCTGGGGATATGGAATGAGTTTACCCCCTGTTCCGCCCTAAAAGGGCGGAACAGGGCACATCAAATATCCACCAGATGCAGGCCGCAGCGGGCAACGTCAGGGGCTGTCAGCAAGAACCCTATCCCACCAACTCCCCACTCCTCACCGCCATAATAAAATCATTCCGATGCAACCCCTTGATCTTCTTGGTCCGCCAGGAAACCGTAGCATGCCCCCATCCAAAACTGATCTCCGGATGATGCCCCTGCTCTTCCGCCAGCTGCCCGACGCGATCAACAAACGCCAATGCCTCGGCAAAGTTGGCAAATGAAAATCGCCTCTCCAACCGAGTAGCCCCATCCACCAGATCCCATCCAGGCGCCTGCGGCAATAACGCCTCAGCCTCATCAGGCGTCAGCGGCGGGACGCCGCCACGACATGGCGTGCATGTTTGCGATGCCAGATCCTCACTCATAGCCCACTCCTAAACAGGCAGGCAGCTAAAACCTCAACCGCCCTCGGTCTCAGCCAGCGCGCGCAAGAATTCACTACTCCACCAGTGCACATCTTGCGCCCGAATCCGCTCCAGCAGCTTCTGGTGCCGCGACTGGCGCTCGGCCAGCGGCATGTGCAATGCCTGCTGGATCGCCTGCGCAGTCGCGCGGGTATCGTAGGGATTCACCAGCAGCGCCTCCTTCAATTGCTCCGCCGCGCCGGCAAATCGCGACAACACCAGCACCCCCGGATCCTCCGGATCCTGCGCGGCAATGAATTCCTTGGCCACCAGGTTCATCCCGTCCCGCAGCGGCGTCACCAACGCCACGCGACTCGCGCGGCACAGCCCAGGCAGCCGCTTGCGCGCGGTAGTGCGATGGATATACCGCACCGGCATCCAGTCCAGTTCGCCGAACTCGCCATTGATCGCGCCAGTCAACTGCTCCATCGCGCTGCGCAGGTCCACATAGGCATCGACCGACTCGCGCGACGGCGCGGCGATCTGCACCAGTGTGGCGCTCATCCGGTTTTCCGGATATTCCGCCAGCAGCCGGTAGAACGCTTTCAGCCGCTGCGGCAGTCCCTTTGAGTAATCGAGCCGGTCGATGCCGAGCAGCAGCCGCCGGCGCGCGTACTGGGCGCACATCATCTCGTAGGTTTCCTGCGCCTCCTCGCCGCGGCCGAGTGTGATGAACTCATCCACGTCGATCCCGATCGGGAACGCCTGCGCCCGCACCGTGCGATGGAAGGCCCGGTAGCGGTGCTCGCCCATCGGCTCGGCCTGCGCCTCGGCCTGCACGTAGCGCGAGAAATGCTCCACGTCGGCGTGGCTCTGGAAGCCGAGCAGGTCGTACGCGAACAGCGCGCGCATCAGCCACTCATGCTGCGGGATGGCCGCCAGGATCAGCGGCGGCGGCAGCGGCACGTGCAGGAAGAAGCCGATCTTCTGGCCGCAGCCGATCGCGCGCAACTCGGACGCCAGCGGGATCAGGTGGTAGTCGTGGATCCAGATGACGTCGTCGGGCTTGAGCAGCGGCGCCAGCTTGCGCGCGAACAGCTGGTTCACCCGGCGGTAGCCGTTGAGGAAGTTGGAATCGAAGTCGGCGAGGTCGAGCCGGTAGTGGAACACCGGCCACAGCACGCCATTGCTGTAGCCCAGGTAATACGCGTCGTGGTCTTCGCGGCTCAGGTCCACCGTGGCCAGCGTCACGTTGCCGGCCTGCTGCAGGTGCAGTTCGCCTTCACCGGGGGTGCCGCCCTGCGCTGCTTCCAGCGCCTTGCCGCTCCAGCCAAACCACATCCCGCCAGTCTGGCGCAAGGCTTCGGAAAGCGCCACGGCAAGGCCGCCGGCGGCCACGTTGCGCGGATCTGCGACACGGTTGGATACCGCTACAAGTCTTGGCATATGTTGTTTTCTGGATTCCTTTGTTCTTGCCGTGCGAGATGCCGGGAACGCGGGTGCGAGGTCAGATCACCGTGTCCCACGGCGCCGACAGCCGCATCGCGCCATTGATCAGCCCGACCATCGAGTAGGTCTGCGGGAAATTGCCCCACATCTCGCCGGTCACGGGATGGGTGTCCTCGGAGAGCAGGCCGAGCGGGTTGCGCGCGGCGAGCATCGCCTCGAAGATCTCGCGCGCCTCGTCGCGCCGGCCGATGCGCGCCAGCGCGTCGATGCGCCAGAAGGTGCAGATATTGAACGCGGTCTCGGGCTTGCCGAAATCGTCGGGGGCCTCGTAGCGGCGCATATACGGCCCGTCGCACAGCGAAGTCTCCAGCGCCTTCACCGTGGCGATAAAGCGCGGGTCGCGCGGATCGATGAAGTTGACCTCGGCCATCAGCAGCACGCTGGCGTCGAGCTCGCGCCCGCCGAAGCTTTCGGCAAAGGCCTGGCGCGATTCGCTCCACGCCTCGGCCAGGATCTGTTCCTTCATGCGGTTGGCATGGTCGTGCCAGTACGCCGCGCGTGTCGTGATCTGCAGCTTTTCCGCGACCTTGGCCAGCCGGTCGCATGCAGCCCAGCTCATCAGCGCCGACGAGGTATGCACGCGGGCACGCGTGCGCAGTTCCCACATGCCGGCGTCGGGGGTGCCAAAGACTTTCACCGCCTGCTCGCCCACCTCTTCCAGCCGGCGGAACTCGGCCGGGCCGCCGCGGTGCAGCAGCCGGTGGTCATGGAAGGCCTGCGCCGCGCCCAGCACCACGTTGCCGTAGACGTCATGCTGGAAGTGTTCCTGCGCCTGGTTGCCCACGCGCACCGGCCCCATGCCGCGGTAGCCGGGCAGGTGGTCGAGCATGCTTTCGGGCAGCTCGCGTTCCAGGCCGATGCCGTACAGCGGCTGGATATGTCCGTCCTGCGACTGCATCACCACGTTGGAGAGCCAGCGCAGGTAGTCCTCCATGGTGCCGACCTCGGACAGGCTGTTGAGCGCGCGCACCACGAAAAACGCGTCGCGCAGCCAGCAGAAGCGGTAGTCCCAGTTGCGGCCGCTGCCCGGCGCCTCGGGGATGCTGGTGGTCATTGCCGCGACAATGGCGCCGGTCTCTTCGTACAGCGACATCTTCAGCGTGATGGCGGCACGGATCACCGCGTCCTGCCATTCGCGCGGCACCGCCAGCCGGCGGCTCCACAGGCGCCAGTAGGCGGTGGTTTCCTGCTCGAAGTCGCGCGCGATCTCTTCCACGCCATGCGCCAGGGTCTCGTCGGGGCCCAGGATAAAGTTGTGCCCGCGCGTGACCAGGAACGGCGTGTGCGACAGCACGTAGGCCAGCGGCGCATCGGTAGTCATGCGCAGCGTCATCGATTCGCCGATGTAGCGCACGTGGCTGCTGCCGCGCGAGATCTCCGGCGCCTTGCGGCCCCATTCGAAGCGCGGCGCCACCACCACCCGCACGCGCGGCGCGCCGCGCACGGGACGGATGCGCCGGATCAGCGTGGTCGGCCGGAAATAGCGGCCCAGCCGGAAGAAGCGCGGCGCGAAGTCGGTGATCTCAAGGCAGTTGCCGTGCGTGTCGCTCAGCCGCGTGCGCAGCACCGCGGTGTTGGGTTCGTACCACTGGCTGGCGCTGTGGAAGTCCTCGATCTCGATCGAGAAATGGCCGGCGTTCTCGCTCGGGTCAAGCAGTGCGTTGAAGACGGGATCGCCGTCAAAGCGCGGCAGGCACGACCAGACGATGCGCCCGCGGCAATCCACCAGCGCGGAGATTGCGCAGTTGCCGATCATGCCCAGCGAGAGCGAGCCCTCGGCATGCCGGCAGTTGCCGTCCACGGTCTTGTTCACGCCTTCGCTCGGCGGCTTTCCCAGCTCGCTGGGGCTGCTCGTATTGGTCACAGCAATACCTCCCTCAGGATGCTGTCGGATAGGGGTTGTGGCGCGGTGCGCCTTCGCGGCCTGACTCGGCCTCGTGCGGCACCGCGGCGGGCTGGCCGGCGGCGCGCGCGGATTGATCCAGCGCCCGCGCCGAGCGGTGCAGCCAGCAGCGCAGCGCAGCGGGCCCTTCCACGCAGACGCCGGCCACGGTCTCGCGCCGGCCCACCAGCACGCCCAGCCCGCCGAGCTTGCGCACGGCGGCAAAGCCGGGCTCGTCGGTCATGTCGTCGCCGGCAAACAGCGGCGTGCGGTCGCAGAACGGCGCCGACTTCATGAAGGCGGCGATGGCATCGCCCTTGTCGACGCCGGCGGGCTTGATCTCGACCACCATCTTGCCGGGCAACGCTTCCAGCCCGACCGCGTGGCGCAATACGTCAGTGACCGCGGCATCGACGAGGCCGGCCAGCTCGGGTGCCTGGCGGTAGTGGATGGCAACGGCGACGGACTTGCGCTCCAGCCGCAACGCCGGGTAGGCGTGCACGAGCGCTTCAAGGTGTGGGATCAACGGCTCGAGGGCCGGCGCGGGTGTCTGGGACACCATGCCGCCGTCGGTGCGGAATTCCGCCCCGTGGATGCCGGCCGCCGGCAACTGCAATGGCTGCAGGAAATGGTCCAGCTCGCCGATGGGCCTGCCGGAGATGACGGCGAGCGCGCCGTCCAGCCGCTGGTAGAGCGTACGCAGCGTGCCGACCAGTTCAGGTTCCACCTGCACCAGTTCGGGCCGCGGCGCGAGGTCGGCCAGCGTGCCGTCGAAGTCGAGAAACAGCGCGGTATTGGGTTCGATAAGCGGTAGCTGAGGCATCGCGTTACACCGTAACACGTCGTTTTGACCGGCGTCCACCGGGCGCAGTCCTACATGGCGGGAGCGCAATCGTCAGCCGATGCAAGTCCGGGGCCAGCCCCGGCGCATCGTTCCGGGCCCCGCCGCCAGTGCCTTCCCCACCACTTCAAGGCACGGCCACATCCGTCCCGCGCTAACTTCCGCGGGCGACGGTTGGGCTGCCCCGGTGGGGTGCGCGGCGCCGCCATCCTTTATCATTGATGGTTTCCGCCAGAATTTCCGGTTTTTTTGCGCCGCCCCCGCGGCCCCTGCCCTGACACCATGACCCGCTCGTCCGCCGCCCGCCCCGACTACCTGAAGAAAATCCTGACCGCCAAGGTCTACGACGTGGCGCAGGAAACCGAACTGACCTATGCGCACCAGCTGTCGGCTCGCACCGGCAACTCGGTCTGGTTCAAGCGAGAAGACACCCAGCCGGTGTTCTCGTTCAAGCTGCGCGGCGCGTACAACAAGATGGCCTCGCTCACGGCGGAGGAACTCAAGCGCGGCGTGGTCGCGGCGTCGGCCGGCAACCACGCCCAGGGCGTGGCGCTGTCCGCGGCCCGGCTGCAGTGCAAGGCCATCATCGCCATGCCGGTGACCACGCCGCAGGTAAAGATCGACGCGGTGCGCGAGCGCGGCGGCCAGTGGGTCCAGGTCGAGCTGCACGGCGAGTCCTACAGCGATGCCTACCACCACGCCGCCGAGCTGGAGAAGAAGCACAAGCTGACCTTCATCCACCCGTTCGACGATCCCGAAGTGATCGCGGGCCAGGGCACCATCGCCATGGAAATCCTGCGCCAGCACCCGGGCCCGATCCATGCGGTGTTCGTCGCCATCGGCGGCGGCGGGCTGATCTCCGGCGTCGCCGCCTACATCAAGGCAGTGCGTCCGGAGATCAAGGTGATCGGCGTGCAAACCGTGGACTCGGATGCGATGAAGCGCTCGGTCGATGCCGGCAAGCGCATCGAGCTGAAGGAAGTGGGCCTGTTCTCGGACGGCACCGCGGTCAAGCTGGTCGGCAAGGAAACCTTCCGCATCACGCGCGAGCTGGTCGACGACATCATCCTGGTCGACACCGATGCCATCTGCGCAGGCGTGAAGGACGTGTTCCAGGACACCCGCAGCATCCTGGAGCCGGCCGGCGCGCTGGCGGTGGCGGGCCTGAAGGCGTATGCCGAGCGCGAGAAGCTCAAGGGCCAGCACCTGGTCGCGATCGCCTGCGGCGCCAACATGAACTTTGACCGCCTGCGCTTTGTCGCCGAGCGCGCCGAGGTGGGCGAGGCGCGCGAAGGCGTGTTCGCCGTGACCATCCCCGAGGAGCGCGGCAGCTTCAAGCGCTTCTGCGAGCTGGTCGGCACGCGCAGCGTGACCGAGTTCAACTACCGCATCGCCGACACCAGCATGGCGCATATCTTCGTCGGCGTGCAGATCGCCAGCCGCGCCGAGAACGACAAGATCGCCGCCAGCTTCCGCAAGCATGGCTTCGACACGCTCGACCTGTCCAACGACGAACTGGCCAAGCAGCACATCCGCTACATGGTCGGCGGCCGCTCGGCGCTGGCGCATGACGAACTGCTGTACCGCTTCGAGTTCCCGGAGCGCCCGGGCGCGCTGATGAAGTTCCTGTCGAGCATGAGCCCGAACTGGAACATCAGCCTGTTCCACTACCGCAACCAGGGGGCGGACACCTCCAACATCCTGGTCGGCATCCAGGTGCCGAAGAACGAAAAGCGCGCCTTCCGCGCCTTCCTTTCGACGCTGGGCTACGTACACTGGGACGAAACCGACAACCCGGTGTACAAGCTGTTCCTGTCCTGATTGCTGTCCCGCTTCCTTCCGAGCGCCCCATGAGCCTCCCCGAACACTCGCCGCTGGGCAAGCCCTCGGCCTACAAGACCGAATACGACGCCTCGCTGCTGTTCCCGATCCCGCGCCAGCCCAAGCGCACCGAGATCGGCCTGCCCGAAGGCAAGCCGGTGCCGTTCTTCGGCGTCGACATCTGGAACGCGTACGAACTGTCGTGGCTGAACCTGAAGGGCAAGCCGCAGGTGGCGCTGGCCACCTTCATCATCCCGTCGGACACGCCCAACATCGTCGAGTCCAAGTCGTTCAAGCTGTACCTGAACTCGTTCAACCAGACCAGGATCGCTTCGCCGGAAGCGCTGCAGCAGCTGTTGCACCACGACCTGTCCGAAGCCACCGGCGGCACGGTGCAGGTGCGGCTGGTGACGGAGGCAGATCTTGGCAAGCAACAAATGGGCGAGCTCGACGGCCTGCTGCTGGACCGGCTCGACATCGAGGTCGACCGCTACGAGCCCGCGCCCGAACTGCTGTTCGCCAACCAGGAGGAAACGCCGGTGGAAGAAACGCTGGTGTCGCACCTGCTCAAGTCCAACTGCCTGGTCACCGGGCAGCCCGACTGGGGCAGCGTGCAGATCCGCTACGTCGGCGCGCCGATCAACCAGGAAGCGCTGCTCAAGTACCTGATCTCGTTCCGCAACCACAACGAGTTCCATGAGCAATGCGTCGAGCGGATCTTCATGGACGTGCTGCGGCAATGCAAGCCGGTGAAGCTGGCGGTGTATGCGCGCTACACGCGGCGCGGGGGGCTGGATATCAATCCGTTCCGGACCAACTTCAATACGGCCTGGCCGGACAACAAGCGCAACGCGCGGCAATAAGGCTGGACGGGGAGTCAGAACTCCCCGTGAAACCTCACCCCATAGAACTTCACCGGCCCGCGGTCCCGGTTGTAGCCGGGATTGCGCACGAACTGGAAGTCCGGGCTGATGCTCAGGTATTTCACCGGCTGGAAACTGTAGTAGATCTCCAGGATCTGCTCGGGGCCATAACGCAGCGCACCGTCACCAAGAAAGGCGCCCTGCCCGCCCGCGGCAAGATAGTTGCGATGCTGGCCGCCCAGCATATTGATCGCGACCGCCACGCCCAGCGCATCGCGGGCACGTCCCCATGCATCCCCCTTCATCACGCCGCCACCTGACACCTGCCTGCCGATCTCGGTAAAGGCATAGGTCTCGGTCTTGTCATCCGACAGGCTGGCGCGCGCAAACACTCCCAGCGAATCCGACACCTCCTGCAGCAGCGTCACGCCGACGCCCGTCTTGGCGTGCTCGCGCCGCACCTCGGCCAGGTCCGGCGTGGTGTTGTTGGCGATGCCGAACTGGATCGCATCGCTGAACGCGCCCATGCGCGCCTTGTTGCGGAACAGCAGCAGCCGCGCGGCGCCGGGCCGGCCCGCGAGCTGGTAGCGCTTCTCCAGCTCGATGATGTCGCCGTAGTGCTCGAACATGCGCGTATCGAGCTCCAGCCCGTTCGATTCCAGCGGCTGCAGGAAGCGCCCGATGCGCGCCGACCAGCCGTCGCCGATGTATTCCAGCGACACGCCCCAGGTATAGCCGCGCGCATCGGCCGGATAGTCGAACGCGCCATGCGTCATGAACGACCAGTTCATGAATTGCGTGCGCGGGTCCGAGCCGAACTCGTTCTGGTCGAACACGTCGAGCACGCCGAAGTTGCCCGCGGTCAGCACCACGCGCTGGCGGTCGACGGTGCGTGCGAACTGGTTGAAGTCGGCCTCCAGCGCCTCGCTGCCGCCGCCCATGCCCCAGGTCTGCCGCACGAAGGCGCGCGCGCGGTAGAAGACGGGGCTGGTGCTGGCCGCCTTGCCCAGTTCGCCGTTGGACAGCCCGCCCAGGCCGTGCAGGCCTGAGAACGGCACGCCTTGCGTGGCTTCCGGATTGAAGTGGAATTCCGCACCGCGCCACAGCTTCAGCCCGAGGTCGAGCGTCGCGCTGAAGGAGTAGCTCTTGGCGCGTTCGGTGCCAATGCTGTTCGGGCCCGAATAGGCGGCGTTGAACGCCGGCTTGCGCTGCCAGACGTAGGTGCTCTGGCCGTGGAAGGCGAACGGGCTATCGGCATCCGCGGCGGCGTCGGCGGCAGTTGCCTGCTGCGCCGTGGCCGCCGGCAGGCATGCGCAGCAGGCCAGCGCGGCAAGCGCGCGGCGGAATCTGCGTCGGGCGCGCGGGTACGCGGCGGCAAGTGGCGAAAACAGCATGAACAAAGAAGGAGGCGAATAATGTGCCGGCGGCGCACGCAGCATAGCCAAGCGCACATGACATGTCCACCGCGGAGCCAGGTGCGGAAATGCCGACGTTGTAACTGGGCTTGAATTAATTAATTCGAAAATTAATATTGTTTTCGACACGGTTCAACACACGCCCATGCCACGCAAACCAGCTACCCCGAATCCGCCCGATCGTCGCACACCCGGTCGCACACCCGGTCGCACACCCGGCCGCCCTGCCGCGGGCCAACCCGGCCAGCGCGAGCGCATTCTCGATGCCGCCACCGAACTGTTCTCGCGGCACGGCGTCGCCGGCACGCCGGTCAAGGCCATCGCCGTGAAGGCAGGCGTCACGCCCGCGCTGGTCCACTACTACTTCAGCGACCGCGAGCTGCTGCTCGATGCCGTGATCGAGGAGAAGGTACAGCCGCTGGTCGCACAGTTCTTCGCCACCGGCCCGGAAGTTTCGGAGCCGCTGGCGATGCTGGTCGGCATCGCCACCCGGCTGGTCCGCGCCGCGGCGGATACGCCCTGGTTTCCCGGACTATGGATTCGCGAGGTCGCCAGCGACGACGGCGCGCTGCGCGAACGCGTGCTGAAACGCTTCGCGCTGGAGCGCGGCAGCGCGCTGATGGCGCCGCTGGCCGCGGCGATCGCCAATGGGCAGCTCAACCGCGGGCTGGAGCCCGCGCTGGTGATGCCCTCGCTGGTGGGCCTGACGCTGCTGCCGCTGGCCACCACCCATATCTGGCGCCGGCTGCCGGGTGCCGAAGCGGTCGATACCGACGCGCTGGTGCGCCATGTCTCGGCGCTGCTCACGCACGGGCTGGCCCCCGCGCCGACTGACCGCGCCGGAACCTCGCCCCCACCCGCATCAAAAAAGAAGGGCCGTGCGCCCAGGCATTCCCCGGAGTCCGCTGCATGAACACCGTTGTTTCCCCCCTTCCCCTTCTGGCGCGCGCGCTCCCCATCGCCGCGCTGCTCGGCGCCGCGCTGCTTGCCGCCGGCTGCGGCAAGTCCGGCACCGACACCTGGCAAGGCTATATCGAAGGCGAGTTCGTCAGCGTCGCCTCGCCCTTCGCCGGCCGCCTCGACACGCTTTCCGTGCAGCGCGGCCAGCAGGTGGCGCAGGGCGCGGCGCTGTTCGCGCTCGAATCCGACGACGAACGCGCCGCGCGCCAGCAGGCCGAAGACCAGCTGCGCGCCGCCGAAGCGCAGCTGCAGGACATGAAGACCGGCAAGCGCCCGGTCGAAGTCGACGTGAGCCGCGCCCAGCTGGCGCAGGCGCAGGCCCAGGCGCAACGCAGCGCCGCCGCGCTGCGGCGCGACGAGCGCCAGTTTGAGATCGGCGGCATTGCGCAGGCGCAGCTCGACGAATCGCGCGCCCAGGCGCGCAGCGATGCGGCGCGCGTGCGCGAGCTGCAGCGCGATATCGACGTGGCACGCTTGCCCGGACGCGACGCGCAACAGGCCGCACAAGCCGCGCAAGTGGCCGCGGCGCGCGCCGCGCTGGCGCAGGCGGACTGGAAGCTGTCGCGCAAGACCGTGGCCGCCACGCAGGCTGGTCTGGTCTACGACACCCCCTACCGCCTCGGCGAATGGGTGCCCGCCGGCAGCCCGGTGGTGCGCATGCTGCCGCCCGGCAACGTCAAGGTGCGTTTCTACGTACCCGAGGCCGTGGTCGGCGCGCTGCGCAACGGGCAGGCCGTGCAGGTGCGCTGCGATGGCTGCGCCGCGCCGGTGGCGGCCAGCATCACCTATGTCGCCAACGAAGCCGAATTCACGCCGCCGGTGATCTACAGCAACGAGACCCGCAACAAGCTGGTGTTCCTGGTGGAAGCACGCCCGTCGGCCGCCGATGCCATCAAGCTGCGGCCCGGCCAGCCCGTCGAGGTGGTGCGGCAATGAACACGGAAACCAGCCACGCTGACAACGGCCGCGCGCAGGAACTTGCCATCGACGTGCGCGGGCTGAACAAGCACTTCGGCGACAAGCACGTGGTCAACGACCTCAGCATGCAGGTCGCGCGCGGCGAGATCTTCGGCTTCCTCGGCCCCAACGGCAGCGGCAAGACTACCTCGATCCGCATGATGTGCGGCCTGCTGACGCCGGATTCGGGCGAAGGCACCTGCCTGGGTTTCGGCATCCTGACCGAATCCGACGAAATCAAGCGCCGAGTCGGCTACATGACGCAGAAGTTCTCGTACTGGGACGACCTGTCGATCCGCGAGAACCTGGACTTCGTCGCGCGCATGTATGGCATGCCGGACCGGCGTGATGCCGTCGACCGCGCGCTCGAAGACCTGGGCCTGGCGACGCGCTCGGCACAGCTGGCGGGATCCTTGTCGGGCGGCTGGAAGCAGCGGCTGGCGCTGGCGGCCTGTCTGCTGCACGAGCCGGAACTGCTGCTGCTCGACGAACCTACCGCCGGTGTCGACCCCAAGGCGCGGCGGGATTTCTGGGAGCATCTGCACCTGCTTGCCGCGCGCGGCATCTCGGTGCTGGTCAGCACGCACTACATGGACGAGGCCGAGCGCTGCCACAAGCTCGCCTATATCGCCTACGGCAAGCTGCTGGCGCAAGGCACCGCCGACGAAGTCGTGGCCAGCCAGCAACTGTCGACGTGGAGCGTGGAAGGCGACGACCTCGCCACGCTGTCGGAGCAATTGCAGGGCGCGCCGGGCGTGGAACAGACCGTGGCATTCGGCACCGCGCTGCACGTCACCGGGCGCGATGCGCAGGCGTTGGCGGGCACGCTGCAGCGCCTGGCCGGACCGGGACGGCGCGTGATACAGGCCCAGACCAGCCTGGAAGACGTGTTCATCCACATGATGAGCCGGGCCGATGACAACATGGACACGCGCAAGGCGAAGGAGCCGACATGAACGCCGCCGCAATCCGGAACCCGCGCCAGCCTCGCGCCAACGGCACGCGCTTCTCGGTCCAGCGCTGGTGGAGCATCGTGCTGAAGGAATTCCTGCAGCTGCGCCGCGACCGCGTCACCTTCGGCATGATCGTCGGCCTGCCGATCATGCAGCTGCTGCTGTTCGGCTTTGCCATCAACACCGACCCGCGCCACCTGCCGACCGCGGTGATCGCTGCCGACCAGAGCGAATTCACCCGCACCTTCATTGCCAGCATGCAGAACTCCACCTATTTCAAGGTGGTGGCCACGCTGCCCGACGAAGCCGCCGGCAGAGAGGCGCTGATGAAGGGTGACGTGCAGTTCGTGCTCAGCGTCCCGCCCGATTTCACGCGCAAGCTGCTGCGCGGCGAACGCCCCGCGCTGCTGGTGGAGGCCGACGCCACCGATCCCTCGGCCACCGGCCAGGCGATCGCCGCGCTGCCGCAGCTGCCATTCAGGGTCGGCACCCACGACCTGAAAGGCTCGCTGGCGCCGCTGGCGGGCGGCAAGGCGCCGTTCGACGTGCAGGTGCAGCGCCTGTACAACCCCGAGGGCCTGACCCAGTACAACATCATCCCCGGCCTGATGGGCGTGATCCTGTCGATGACCATGGTGATGATGACCGGGCTGGCGATGACGCGCGAACGCGAGCGCGGCACCATGGAAAACCTGCTGGCCATGCCGGTGCAGCCGCTCGAGGTGATGACCGGCAAGATCGTGCCGTACATTTTCATCGGGCTGATCCAGGTGACCATCGTGCTGCTGGCCGCGCGCTGGGTATTCAGCGTGCCTTTCGTCGGCTCGGTGACGGCGGTCTACCTCGCGGCGCTGCTGTTTATCGCGGCCAACCTGACGGTGGGCATCACCCTGTCGTCGCTGGCGCAGAACCAGCTGCAGGCGATGCAGCTGACCTTCTTCTACTTCCTGCCCAACATCCTGCTATCGGGCTTCATGTTCCCGTTTGCGGGCATGCCCGGCTGGGCGCAGGCGATCGGCAACATCCTGCCGATGACGTATTTCAACCGCATGGTGCGCGGCATCCTGCTCAAGGGCAGCGGCTGGGCCGAGCTATGGCCGCAGGTCTGGCCGATGGCGCTGTTCATCGTGGTGGTGATGACGATCGCGGTGCGCTTCTACCGCCGCACGCTGGACTGAAGGATTGCTGCCATGACCCGATTTCTTCCTTTGATGGCCGCTGCCGCGCTGCTGGCCGGCTGTGCCGTCGGCCCCGATTTCCGCCGCCCCGCGCCGACCGATGATGCCGGCTACGTGCCGGGCCCGCAACCGGTTGCCACCGTCGCGGCCGACAGCGGCGATCGCCATCCGCAATCGCACGCGCAGACACTGGCCGCAGGCGCCGACGTGCCGGCGCAATGGTGGACGCTGTTCCATAGCGCCGAGCTGGACGCCACCATCCGCATGGCGCTCGACGCCAGCCCCACGCTGGCCCAGGCGCGCGCGCGGCTGCGCGAGGCGCAGGAAAACCTTGCCGCGCGCACTGGCGCCACGCGCTGGCCCGCGGTTGACGCGCAGCTCAATACCACGCGGCAGCAGGTCAATTTCCAGTCGATGGGCATTTCGACGATCCCCAGCCCGGGACCATTTACGCTGTATGGCGCTACGGTGCAGGTGTCCTATGTACTCGACCTGTTCGGCGGGCAGCGGCGCGAGCTCGAAGGGCTGCAGGCGGCGGTCGACTACCAGCGCTACGAGCTGGAAGCGGCGCGGCTGGCGCTGGCCGCCAACGTCGCCACCGCGGCGATCCGCGAGGCCGGACTGCGCGCGCAACTGGCCGACACGGTGGCGCTGGCCGAAGCCCAGCGGCGCCAGCTCGGCATCGCCGAGGAACGCCTGCGCGCCGGCGGCGTCGCGCGCGTCGACGTGCAGCGCCAGCGCGCACAACTGGCGCAGACGCAGGCGCTGGTGCCGGGCCTGCAGCGCCAGCTGGAAGCGACACGGCACCAGCTCGCGGTCTACACCGGCCAGACTCCGGCAGCCGCCTCCTTGCCCGCATTCACGCTGGACGCGCTGCATCTGCCCGACACGCTGCCGGTCAGCCTGCCGGCCACGCTGGCGCGGCGCCGCCCCGACATCCGCGCGGCCGAAGCGCTGCTGCACCAGGCCAGCGCCGATATCGGCGTGGCCACCGCCAACCTCTATCCGCAGGTCACGCTGAGCGCCAGCGGCGGCAGCCAGGTCACCGCCGCGCGCGACCTGTTCAGCAGCCTCAATGTGTGGAGCCTCGCAGCCGGGCTGGTGCAGCCGGTGTTCCGCGGCGGCGAACTGCAGGCGCGCAAGCGCGCCGCCGAAGCGGCGTACGAGCAGGCACTGGCCGCCTACCGGCAGGCCGTGCTGCAGGGCTTGCAGGACGTGGCTGATTCGCTGCGCGCGCTCGAGGCCGACGCCGCGACGCTGCGCGAGCGCGCCGACAATGCGCGCCAGGCGCGCGACACGCTGACGGTGGTGTCGGAACAGTACCGGCTCGGCGGCGTCAGCCAGCTGGCCGTGCTCGATGCCGAGCGCGAGGCGAGGCAGGCTTCGCTGGACCTGGCGCAGTCGCGCGCCGACCGGCTGGCGGATTCGGCGGCGCTGCTGCAGGCGTTGGGGGGTGGGTGGTGGCAGGAGGAAGAAACGCCGATGGCGGCGGCGCCCCGGTAAGCGCGCCGCCGCCGCACCCGGTCACTTGCGGTCGGTCTGCGAGTACCAGTAAGTGCGCTTGCGCTTGCCGATCCCCGGCGGCGAGATCTTCTGCGCGCCCAGCGACGAGGTATTGTCGCCGCCGCCGGGACCGGTCTGGTTGCCGCCGCCGATCAGCACCGGCACGTTGCTGGTGTTGCCTGCCGCATCCGTGACGGCAACCACCCCGAACACCGGCGACGGCGGCAAGCCACCGTTGTTGAACACGACATGGCGGTCGTCGTTCAGGCCTTTGCCGGTAAGGAACGAAATTGCATAGCCGCGCGCCTTGCCCAGGTCCGGGTAGCACACGCCCGACTTCGGCACGCTTGGCTGATTGGTGCCGAAGTAGGTGTAGCCGGCCACGGTCAGCGGCGCGTTGACCACCTTCTCGCCGGTGCCCAGCACGAGGTAGAAGCCCTTGCCGGCGCTTGTGTCGGCGTATGCGGTCGAAGTCGCGTTGAACAGGTCGGCCTCGGTCAGCGGCGTCCATGTCGACGGCAGCCCGCCGGTGAGCGTCGTGTCCTTCAGCATGTAGAAGCGGTTGCTGACGTTGTAGGCCAGGCCCGGCGTAGTGCTGGTGGTGTACAGCGGATGCTCGCGGTCGCCGCTGCCGATCATCACCGCATCGTAGTTGCCGGTGGTGATGACATCCGGCGGATACATGAACTTGCGCGCATCGTTGGTGCCCTGCGCGCCACCCAGGGATGCGAATTTATGCAGCGTCCAGGCATCTGACCCGGTGCCGGCCGCCGTCTCGAAGTCCAGCCGCCAGACATTGCCGCCGACGTCGCCGACATAGCCCTTGTCTACCAGCCCGTCACCGTTGCGGTCCACCACGGCCACGTCGGACGGGATCGCGCGGTTCATGCCGGCAGGCGTCGTGCACATCGTGGCGGAAAGACCGGTGCAGTCGGCCAGCCATGCGCGCACCACATCGCCCGTGAAGGCATCGAACACGATCACGCCACGCCCTTGTCCCGAACTGCCGCCACCCTGGGACGGCTCGGCATCCTCGGCGGGATCGTAGCCGGCGCCCATCACCACGAGCGGGTTTGCATACCCCTTGACGCGGATCACGCGCGGCTGCGACCAGGTCTGTCCCAGTTCCGCGATGCTGGTGCTGTCGGCCTTCCACAGGAATTCCGGCGCCATCGGGTCGGTGACGTCCAGCGCGTAGGTCAGGCGCCCGCCGCGGCGCGCGGTCAGGTAGATCACCACACGAGGCTTGGCCGGGTCGCGCAGGTCCTGGAACACCGTCGTGGTGCCATCGAAGAAATAGTCGCGCGGCTTCGCGCCCGCACCGGTGGGCGATCCGCTCAGCTGCACCTCGGGCGTATTGGTGTAGAGACGGCCGAGCTTGCCATAGAACTCCGGTGCAATGAAGCCCCACAGCTCCCCGCCCGGACGTATGCCGCCGATGCCGGTGGTCTGGTTGCCATTGACCGCATGGAAGACGCCGTCGTTGGCGCCATAGAACACCACCACGCCGGTCGTGCCGCCATAGTTGATCACCACCGGGCGCGAATGCAGTACATCGCCATGCACCGAGCCGCGCATGGTAACGCTGCCCCCCGGGCCTTTCTGCAACTCCGCGCCGGCCACCGAACTTTCGCCCAGTGCCCGCACGTCGCGGCCGCGCACCCAATTGATCAGGTTGTTGACGTCGGCGGCCGTGGTATTGAGCGCGGCCTGCCCGCTGGTGCCGGTCAGCCAGCTGTTGGACGTATCGAACGAAGCCAAATTCTTGCCGCTGCATGCCCCCGACGCGCAGGTGTAGAGCTTGCGCCCGCTCTGGTCGGTGGTGAACTGGGCGCGCAGCATTTCGCCGGCGCCACCTTTCTCGACGATTTCGCCATCGCCGCCGACCACACCCGCCACGCCGTCGGCAGAGTCCAGCGCACCGGCAGCGCCGGACGGACTGTTGACCCAGAACCCCTTGGCAGGCCAGCCGCTTACCTGGCTGCCGGTATAGCTGGAACCACTGAACCCCAGCGGCGGCTCGGCGGTCCAGAAACTCTTGGCGCTGGGCGAGATGAAACCCGTGCCGGCATTGCTGATCGCACTCTGCTGGTTGGGGCCGCTGGGGTTGGCGTCCAGCACCACGATCTGGTTCTTGTTGTCGTAGCCAAGCTTGTACTGCTTCAGGTTGCCCATCCAGCGCGGCGCTGCGGTGGCGTCGGGCCGGAACATGCCGATGTAGATCTGGTTCAGGTACGAACCCTGCCCGTTCACGCTGACCGGCAGGCTCACCGAGGAGAACACGTTGTTGACGGCCTGCATCTCGTTGAAGATCTGCAGCAGCGCCTTCACCAGCGCGTCCACGTCGCCCAGGTCAACCACATAGCGCTTGCCGCCGGCATTGTCGGCCATGCTGCGGGTCGACTCGACATAGTCGGGGTTCCTGCCGTCCGTGATGGCGATCGTATAGGTGATGATGTTCTGGTTATTGTCGAGATTGCCGTTCACGTCGGTTTCGTACATGAACCGCGCCCACTCGTCTCCCCAGTTGCTTTCGTACTTGTTGGCCGCCGTGTCGAGCTTGAGCTGGGTCATCTGCTTGGCGCTGGCCCCCGCCGCGGCAAGCGCGTCCTTGGGCTCGGTGCCGGTGTCCTGCGGCTTGCCGTTGTTGACCGCGTTGGCGATGTAGATAACGAAGTTCTTCTGGCACGGGTTGGTGATCGGCGACGTGTACTGCGTACCTGACAAGCCCTTCCTGCCGCCGAAGAATGCCCAGGCTTCCTGCATGCCCCCACCCACCTGGGAATTGTTTGAGTTGTCGGTCTGGCGGTCGATGCTCTTGATGTACTCAAGGAATTGCGCGCCATTGGTGGCGTCCATCAGCGGCAATGTGTATGGCGCCGCCGACGGATAGCGGAATTTGCCGCCGGGGTTGGTGCCCGTGCCGAACATCATCAAGCCCATGTTGATGTTGCCGGCCAGCTGCGGGTTGGTCGCGAGCGTGTTCACCGCGCGGTACAGTGCGCACTGGATCGCGCCGACGTCGGTGCCGGCGTTGTTGGCGCTGACGACATCGACATCGCAGCCACGGATGGTCGTGGCCGCATTCCACGTGGACGCATTGTCCAGCAGCAACAGCACATTGGGCTTGGTACCGGCATTGCTCTGCAGGCCGGTGAACAGGTCGATGTCTTCGGCATGCGCGCCCTGCCATCCGGCCAGGGCAAGCAGGGCTGCGGCGAAGGCGGCAAGGCGCCGATTCCGGCGGGCTGGGCTCGTCATCCGGGTTCCTGTGCGATCAATGGTGAATAGGTGGCAACGCCGGTGCGGTCAGGGGCAGGCCGAGCCGGTCGGCATGCGCACCGCCACGCCCTGATGGACCGTTGCCACGGCGCCGGTGCCGGCGCTGTCATCGACCGTGGCGGCTACGTCCCACTGGGTGGCGTTGCACAGCGAATTGCCCGCGTTGTTGCCGGCCGTGACGATGCCGGTGTTCTGCACGCCGCTGCCGATCATGCACGACACATCGTCGGGATCCTTCAGGTCGAGCTCGACGTTCTTGATGGGATTGCTTGCCATGCATTCCGGCTTCGCCACCTGGGCCACGTAATCGGCCTTGCCATCTCCACTGACATCCACCGGCACGCTGATGGCCGCCGGCGCCTTGGTGAAGTCGTCGGAGATCACCTGCTCGATCGACTGCTGCGCGACGTCGCGCGCTTCGGCGGTGTGCTGCTGGTTGGCCGCGACCTTGACGTTGACCAGGCTCGAATTGACCAGCGCCACGGCGATCAGCAGGAACAGCACCATGAACACCAGCGTCACGACCAGCGTGACGCCCGTCTGCCTGCGGCGCAGTGGCCGGCCGGATAACTTCGTCATTGCTTGCCCTTCGCGGTATCGCATCATTGCTCGCGCAGTCCGGCCACGTTGACCAGCCGCGCCACCTGGGCGTAGACGTGGCGCTTGTAGCCGTCATTGAACGGACCGCTGGCGGCGGCGCGCCCCAGGTCGTAGGTGCGCGTGTCTACCGTGCCGCCAGAGGTGCGCAGCGTGCGCGCCAGCAGGTTTACGCGCACGGTGGTCACGTTGCTCCAGTTGGTTAGCGCATTGGTCCAGTCGTAGCCCGGCACGATTGGGCAGGCGGCGGCATTGTTGGCGCCGGGATCGTCCACGTAGCAGTCGGCGGAGCCGTTGCTGTCCAGGTCCATGCCGTAGGCCACATGCATGTCCTGGATGCCCTGCGCCAGCGAACGCGTCTGGAACGCGCCGTTGACCAGCTCGGCCATCTTCAGCGTGGGGATGCCGTCGCCGCCGTTGGTGCAGCGGTCGCACGGCGCGAGATAGAACGCGCGCACCACCGCTTCGCGCAGCACTGCCGGTACCGCCGCATCGCAAGCCTTGGTGCGCAACGGGAAAGCGGCCGCCGCGCTGGCATCGAAGACAAAGGCAGTGGTGTCGTTCGGGCAGGCCGATACCTGCAGGTAAGGCACGCCCGGCGTCGGGGCCGCGACCGGCGTGGTCGACACGCGCCGCACCACCAGCACCTCGGAAGTGGCGGCAAGGTCGGCCAGGCAGGGCGCAACCACGCCGGCCGCATAGCCTGCCAGAGGCAGTGGGACGGTGCCTCCTGCCGCGAAGCCGAGCGCTGCCGGGTCTGTCGCGCACAGCGCGGGACCGGCCACCGTGGCGCCCCGCGCAATGCTGCCTGCCCCGTAGAACCCCGCCAGTTCCACCTCGCGCCGGATCTGCTCCAGCGCATAGCGGCCGTTCTCCACCTGCTCGGCCGACTTGACGAACTCGGTGCGCGACAAGCTGTTGGCGTAATAGAGACTGGCCAGCGCAGTCAGCATCAGCAGGCCGATGGTGATGCCGATCATCAGCTCCACCAGCGACACGCCGCGCTGGCGCCGGCGGCCTTGTGCGATACGCGGAGGCAGGCGCTTCATGACACGGTCCCCAGCGAGCCAATGCGGATCTGCGTGCTGACCGCGCGACGGTAGGCTTCGTTGCCGTACTGGTTCTGGCCGCAGCCGAGCGCGGGGGCGCCGGTGGCGGCCAGGCCTTGCCAGGCGACGGTGATGCGGTAGACGTTGGCGGCCGCGTCGACGGTGTCGATGCAGCCGCGCGCGCCGATCATGGCGCCGACCGGCTGCGCCGCCACGCCGCTGGCCGCGGCCGTCATCTCGGCGCTGCCCAGCAGCGCGGTGTTCCATGCCTGCAGGTCGCCGTTGGCGGTGGCGTTCTGCGCGGCCGTTCCCAGCGTGCAGGCCGCCGGCGCGGCTGTGCCGGTGCCCAGCCGCACGCCGTTGGCGCCATTGGCATAGCACTGCGCCACCTGGCGGTTGGCATTGATGCGGGCGGCCATGTCCTGCAGCAGCGCGAGCGCCTGCACGCGCTGGTAGGACTCCATCTCGTTCTGGCCCGAGCGCGCCACCAGTCCCGCCGTGCCCAGCAGCGCGGCGAGCAGGATCACCACCGCCACCAGCACTTCGATCAGCAGCAGGCCACGCTGCGCGGTGCGTCGCGGCAGGCGCGCCGGCCGTTGCCCGTGGCGGCGGCCGGCGTGGGGAAGGATGCGGGTCATGTGCAGGCTCCCGTTTCAGAGGCAACGCGGCCGGTCTCGCTGACCTGCACGCACACGCGCAGCGCGACCGTCGTGTCATTGGCGGGAGCGATCTCGAAGCGCATTGCCGCGCCGGCAAGCCGGCCGTCGTTGCCGACCGACAACGCCCCGGCGGCGCTGGGGGTGATGGTGAGGCTGGCGTAGGGCCCGAAGGTGCGCACTGTCTCCGCGCCGGCGCTGACGGCCCAGCCCGCGGTCCAGGCCGCACCGGTGGGCGCCAGCGTCACGGTGGCGTTGCGCTTGACCGCCTCGCTGCGCGCCAGCAGCAGCGCCGAGCTCAGGTCGAGCGAGGCGCTGCGCACGCGCTGCCCCGCCATCAGCGACGCAAACGACGGCGCGGCGGCGAACGCGAGGATCGCCAGCACGGCCAGCGTGCACATCAGTTCGACCAGGGTGAAGCCGCGCAGCGCCCGCGGCTGCGGGCGGCACAGGCGAAGCCGGTAGGTGGCTGCCATGGTCAGTTCCAGCAATCGGTGCCGCCACCGGACGCCGACCTGGCGCCGGCGCTGGTCAGCGTCAGCGTGCCGCAGCCGGTATCGGCGCTCAGCTGGCTGCCCTTGGGCGTGGCCACGATGCTGTAGCCCGGCGGCAGCGCGGCATTGGGAGTCACGGTGACGTCGTAGCGCGTGCTCTGCGCGGACGGCACCGACATGCCTAGCGCGCCGAGATTGGCGGCATAGGCGCGGTTGTCGACGAGAAACCGCTCCTGCGCGCCGGAGACTTCGAGCATGAACGACTCGATCGCGGCGCGGTGCGATCGCACCACATGGCGGCTGTAGTTGGGGATGGCGACGGCGGCCAG
The DNA here is from genome assembly GCF_015549295.1 of Cupriavidus sp. IK-TO18. Taxonomy (NCBI): domain Bacteria; kingdom Pseudomonadati; phylum Pseudomonadota; class Betaproteobacteria; order Burkholderiales; family Burkholderiaceae; genus Cupriavidus; species Cupriavidus sp. IK-TO18. Next base: position 137,402 of record NZ_JADGMP010000030.1, on the reverse strand, counting down.
GATGGCGATGATCGCGACGGCGATCATCAGCTCGACCAGCGTGAAGCCGCGCGCGCGCGCGCCGCGGCCCGGCATGGCGCCCGCCGCGTCTGTTCCTGCCCCGATTTGACCCTTGACCCGAAACGGCGGCGTGACCATGCCGCCGTGTCGCACTGCAGGGCTTCTATGTCCCATGCTCGCGCTCCGTACCAATTATGTTCCGGTTGACCGATTTCCGGAGGTTATGGCGCGGAGTGTAAGTCACCGCCATTCAAGTGGGTAAGGAAATTCTGATGACAGTGCGCCAGCGTTGCGGCAATCCGACAATCGGGGGGCTTGCCAAAAACCCCGGGTACAGCTTTGGCGGTGTCCGGACGTTAACCGGCTTTCGAAGTAACGATGTGACGGCGTGGCGACGTGGCAGCGCGTCGTCTGCAAGCGCCGCCGCCCGGCGCTCCGGTGCGCGGCTGTGCAACAATCGTTACAACCACGAACCCGGAGTGCCCATGCCGTCCGACAGCCCCACCCATCCGCCGCAGCCTTCCCAGGCCAGTCCCACGCCGGCGCCGCCCCACGACCTCGACGCGCTGCTGGCGTTGCTGCGCGCCAGCTTCCCGAGCCTGAGCACGCAGTTCCAGAGCGGCGCGCGCTACCTGCTCGACCACCCGCAGGACGTGCCGGTGCTGTCGATGCGCAAGATCGCCGCCAGCGCCGGCGTGCAGCCCGCCACGCTGGTGCGGCTGTCGCAGCACCTCGGCTTCGAGGGCTGGCAGGGCCTGCGCGAACTCTTTGTCGATGCGCTGCGCGGCGGTAGCCAGCCCTATGCGCGCCGCGCGCGCAAGGTGGTGCGCGAAAGCAGCGCCAGCCGCATGCTGGGCGAGATGCTCGACGCGCAGCACCATAACCTCGACCTGATCGCCGCCAACAACGACAAGACGCTGCAGCAGGCGGCGGAACTGTTGTCGCAAGCGCAGAACGTGCACGTGGCGGGCTTCCGCTCGTGCTTCCCGATCGCGTTCACCTTCCACTATGTCTACCGGCTGTTCCGCAGCTCGGTGCAGCTGATCCGCGCCGATGCCGGCACGCTGGAAATGGAGCTGCGCGGCCTGGCGCCCAAGGACGCCGTGGTGGTGGCCAGCTTCGCCCCGTATTCGCAGGAAAGCATCCGCGTGGCGGCGGCCGCGCGCGAGTGCGGCTGCAAGGTGATCGCGCTGACCGACAGCACCGTGGCGCCGATCGCGCTGGCGGCGGACTGCACGCTGCTGTTCTCGGTCGAGAGCCCGTCGTTCTTCCCCTCGATCACGGCCGGCGTGGCCATGGTCGAGGCGCTGGTCGAGCAGTTGCTGGCGCGCAAGGGCAAGGGCGCGATCCGCGCGCTCGAGCAGGCCGAGGGCGAGCTGCACCGCGCCGGGGCCTACGTGCCCGCCGGCCGCGGCTGACGACGATTATTCGAAGGCCTCGTCGCTGGGGCTGGCGTAGGCCTTCTTCAAAGGCTCGCTCATCTGCAGCTCGAAATTGACCTGCTTGGGCGGCACCGGCGCGGCAAACCACTTGCTGTAGAGCTTGTTGATCTCGCCGCTGCGGATCAGCCCGCCGATGGCGCCGTCGACCACCTGCTTGAAGCCGGGATCGTCCTTGCGCAGCATGAACGCATAGGCCTCGAACGACTGCGGCGTGCCCACCACGGTCCAGTCGGCGGGGTTGGGCGCCAGCGTGCGCGCTCCCGACAGCAGCACGTCGTCCATCATGAACGCGGCCACGCGCCCTGACTGCAGGATCAGGAACGACTCGCCATAGTCCTTGGCGCTCTGGATGGTGATGTTGGCCTGCTTCTCGTCGTTGAGCCGGCGCAGGATGCGCTCCGAGGTGGTGCCGGCATTGGTCACCACCGCCTTGCCCGAGAGGTCGCCGAAGTCGCGCACCGGGCTGCCTTTCTTCACCAGCAGCCGCGTGCCGGCGACGAAGAACGTGGTCGAGAACGCCACCTGCTGCTGGCGCGACTTCAGGTTGGTGGTGACGCCGCATTCCAGGTCGACGGTGCCGTTCTGCACCAGCGAGATCCGGTTCTGCGAAGTCACCGGCACCATGCGCACCTGCAGCGCCGGCAGGCCGGTCTCGCGCTTCACCGCATCGATCACCCGGTCGCAGATGTCCTGCGAGAAGCCGATGACCTTCTGGTTGGCGTCGTAGTACGAGAACGGAATCGACGAGGTGCGATGGCCGATGGAGATCGTGCCTGACGACTTGATCTTGCCGAGGGTCGGGCTGGCGGCGGAATTGGCGACACCGGCGGCGACACCGGCGGCATGCGCCGTGCCGGCCGGGCCGCTGCAGAGCACCAGCGCCGCCGCTGCGGCCGATGCAACCGCGGACCGGCGCGGGGTCGGTGAACCGCCGCACGGACGCGTGACTTCTGCTGCTTTCATACAGGCTCTCCTTGGATGCGTGAATAGCTTGGTTGTCGGGGTAGCGGTCAGCGACGCGCCATCGCATCGCCAATGCTAGGCAATCAGCAACAACTGTTCCATCATGGATAACCATGAAACATATGTATTTTTCACCGGCACGGTGAAACGACCGTTGGCGCCGCGGGCGGATGGGCGCAAACGTGGGGCATCGACGCCCGACGCTTGTGCAGCCGGCGCAGCATGGGAACGAGCAAGGAGGCAGGGAGTCGGGCGCGGGACCGCGCCGGGAGGTGGGTGGCGACGTGGGGCGGACGCCGCGCCTGGCGCGGCCGTCCGCCGTGGAACCGGCTTACCGGGTGCACTTCTCCTGGTACGCCTGCTGCAGCGACTTGCGCGGGCGCTCGCGTTCCAGCTCGGGCACCTGCCGCCCTTGCGCGGTCTCGATGGTCGAGTCGGTGGTGCGGTACTCGCGCTTGGGCGCGGTGGCGATCTGGGCGGCGAGCTCACGGCATTCCGCCGACTCGATGCTGGCCGGCGTCGCGGCCGGGTCGGGGCGGTAGGGCGTGGTGCCCTGCTGGACTGCCTCGTTGATGGCAGCGGCGGCGGCGCCCTGGACGTCCTGCTTCTGCGCCTGGGCGCTGCAGGCCACGACAAGGGTGGCAAGTGCGGCTAGGCGGATCAGGGGGCGCTGGCGGCTCGGCATGGTGGCTCCTCGGATGTATGGCTCGTTGATTGGCAGAAGCCGCCAGCTTAAACGTTCGCGCCCTGTCTGGCACTAGCGGCATCTGCGGCACTTCCGGCATTTGTTGCCGGCCGCGGCAGCCGTTGCGCTAGCGCCCGCGGTGCCCGCCCTCGTCGTCGAGTTGCCAGTCGCGCCGCATCACCACGTAGGTGAAAGACGCGGACCAGCCGATCAGGATCAGGCCCACCAGCGGCTCGATGGTCGCGATCAGCCGGGTCGCGCCGACCGGGTAGAGGTCGCCCAGGCTCTGCGTGGTGAAGGTCTCCAGCGCAAAGTAGGCATAGACCAGCAGTGAGGGCTCGCCGTGGCGGGTGGGCATGCCGGGCGCGGTCGATCCGGCCAGCCAGCCGAGGCCGAGCACATTGTCGGCAAACCAGAAGCCGAACGCGAACACCATCGCCTCCAGGCAGTGGACGAGGATGATGCAGACGATCAGCACGCCAATGTTGACGCGCCCGCTCCAGCGCCGCGGATGCAGCGACGACAGCACGCGCAGCGCCTCGTAGTGGATCCCCACCACGGCCACGGTCAGCACCGCGGCGCACAGCAGGGCCAGCAAAAAATTCTCGGCAGAGTTTTCCATGCGCAACCGGTCGAGTGGCTGGGGCGTCCGGCTTATGGCGGGCAAAAAAGACGCCCTCCAACATAACATCGGAAGGCTCGCGGGAAAACAGCCGCGGAACGCCGCAAGATGTCATGCAGAACCCGGCAAGCCACAGGATTCGTGGCCATGCGGGCCATGCACTATGCTGGAAATCCCACAATCCCAATGCAAGCGGAGGCCGACATGCGTAAATCCATCCCGATCCTGGCGGCGCTGGTGCTGTGCGGCGCCAGCGGCCTGGCACTCGCCCACAACTGCCCCAACGAGATGAAGGCGATCGACGCCAAGCTCTCGACCAAGCCGGCGCTGTCGCCGGAAGATACCGCCAAGGTGGCCAAGCTGCGTGCCGACGGCGCGGCCTATCACAAGGCCGGCAAGCATGACGAAGCGATGAAGTCGCTGCTCGAGGCCAAGAAGATACTTGGCATCTGAAGCGGGGCGCCGCACTAGAAAAAAAAGAGCCGCCGGGCAATCCCGCGCGGCGGCTTTCTCATTGCTGCATGGCCCAGGGCGAGGGCCCTGGCCCAGTCCGGTCAGGAGCCCGACCCGACCTGCTGGATCACGCCATTGGGCGCCACCAGGTAATACTCGGCGCCAACCCCCACCCAGCGCGTGCCCTTGCGCGGCGCCGGCAGGTTGTATTGCTTGTAGTCGTCGATCACATATTGGCGGTCCCTGAACTCGGTCGGCAGGCGGTCGCCCTTCTTCCATTGCTGCACCTGCACATACGGCGAGCTTTGCGGAGCTGGCGGCGGCGCAGACGCCGCGGGTTCCGTCATCGGCCGGGTAGAAGTCTTGCCACCACCCTGCGCCATGGCAAACGGCGCCGCCAGCACGCTTGCCGCCAGCAACAGGGCCGGCATCGCTTTCTTGGTATTCATCGTGATCTCCTTGCGTACGGAAAACCGAACTGCCGGAGGATCCGGACAGCTTCTACCAGATTAGTCACAAAAGCGGGAAACCGTGGCAACCGTGGCCCGGCAGCCACGTCCGCGGTGTTCACAATTGTTTGCCCGGCCGCGGCGGGCGCCATGCGCCGCGGGCCATGGTGGTGGCTAGAATGAGGCCTGACGGAAACACTCAGCAGGCCGCGGCAAGCGCCGCGCCTGCCCGGGCGCCCATGCCCTCCATAATGTTCCCTGGCCATGCCCTTCGGCCGCGCGATGCCGCGACGCATGCGCACCCTCGCCGGAGCTTGCAACCACCCCTGCCAGAGAACGACAAGAACGGGGGACTCTCGTGTTGCAAGACGCTGGTCGATTCCTGGCACTGGTCAATCCCGCCATCGCCATCGCATTCTCGCTGTGCCTCGTGCTGGCCTGGCGCTATGAGCGCAGCCGGCACTACCTGCTGCTGCCGGCTGCCGCGTATTGCATGTACGCGATCGCCATCACCCTGCAGATCGTCTGGCCGCCGCACCCCGGCGGCGGGCAGGCCACGGTGACCGGCCTGCTGTACCTGGGCAGCGGCGTGCTGCTGCTGCGCGGCATGCTGGCGCGCGTCGGTGCGCGGCTCGATACCTGCGCGCAGGTGGCATTGCCGCTCGCGCTGCTCGGCGCGATCGCGTGGTTCGACCTGGTGCAGCCGCGGCTGGTGGCGCGCATCTACATCCTGAACGTCGGCATCGCCATGATCCTGCTGCTGGGCATGCCGGCACTGGCGCGGCTGCGCAGCGGGCGGCTGGCGGACCGCGTGCTGTTCTGGTTCTACCTGCTGTTCGCGCTGCACTTCCTGCCGCGCACCGTGCTGACCGTGGTGCCGGCCGCATCGCACGATCCGGTGGCCTTTATCCAATCTGCCTACTGGCTGTGGCTGCAGGCCACGCTGGCGCTGCTGCTGATGGCACTGGCCCTGGCGTTGCTGGCCGCGGCGGTGCAGGACATCATCGTCGGCCTGCGGCACGAGCGCGACACCGACCCGCTGACGCTGCTGCATACCCGCCGCGGCCTGGCCGCGCTCGCCATGCAGCAGATCCCGCCGCCGCCGGGGCAGCCGCTCAGCCTGCTGGTGTGCGACCTCGACTTCTTCAAGTTCATCAACGACAACTACGGCCACAGCGCCGGCGACGCGGTGCTGGCGCAGTTCGGCCAGATCATTGCCGGCGGCATCCGCCGGCGCGATATCGCGGCGCGGCTGGGCGGCGAAGAGTTCGTCGTGCTGCTGCCCGATACCGCGCCCGACGCCGCGCTGCAACTGGCCGAGCGCCTGCGCCATACGCTCGAACACACGCCGATGACAGTGCTGCCCGGCGTGCACCGCGTGACCGCCAGCTTCGGCGTGGCGACGCTGCGGCCCGGCGAAGACCTGGATACGCTGCTGATGCGCGCCGACCACGTGCTCTACGCGGCCAAGAACCGCGGCCGCAACTGCGTCGCGTGGGAGCGGGACGAAGCCTTGCAGGCGCCCGGCGCCCTTGCGTGAGGCGGGGCTACAGGTAGATCACCGCGAGCGCACGCAGGATCCCGCGCAGGATCCCGATGACGATGACCGGGAGGTCGTCCGCGATCCGGTCCGGTCATGACGACAAGCGTGAATGGCGGTAGCCGGGCAGGCAGGCATCCAGGATCAGGCCGAGTTCGCCGATGCGGTCCTGCGTCGCCTGCACTGCCCACGCGGCGCCGGCCTCCAGTTCGCGGCACAGCTCCGCCGCGTCGCGCGCGGCATCGATCTGCGCGAGCGCACCGCGCATGCGATGCGCTCGCGCCTGTACCGCGCCCAGGTCGCCGCTGGCGGCAGCGGCAAGCAAGGCATCGAAATCGGCCTGCACGCTCCGCGCCAGCAGCGCGGCATCGGCGTCGCCGCTAATGCGCGGCGACGCCTGAGCGCGCCCCGGCATCAGCTCCTGCAGGCACGCCGCCAGCTCCTGCAGCAACACCGGCTTGACGAGGCAGCGGTCCATGCCGGCGTCGTGGCAGCGACCGGCTTCGCCAGCGCCGGCGTTGGCGGTCAGCGCGACGATGCGCACCGGGTTGCCCGCCGCGCGCAGCCGGCGGCTGAGCGCGTAGCCATCCATGACCGGCATCTGCACATCGGTCAGCACGACGTCGAAGGCCCCTGCCGTGCACGCCGCCAGCCCCTGCGCGCCGTCGCTCGCCAGTTGCACCGCGCAGCCGAGCCGCTCCAGCTGGCCACGCAGCAATAGCCGGTTGTGCGGATGATCCTCCACGACCAGCACGCGCAGCCCGAGCTGCGGCAGCGCCGGCATCGCTGGCGCCGCATCGGCACCGGCGGCGGCGGGCGCCGGCCGTGAGGCGGTGACGGGCAGCTGCAGCGCAACGGTAAAGCGGCTGCCCTGGCCCGGCGAGCTGTCGGCGGTGATGTCGCCGCCCATCAGCCGGGCCAGTTTCCTGCAGACGGTCAGCCCGAGCCCGGCGCCGCCGGGTTCGGCCGCGCGCGTGGCATCGCCCTGCGTGAAGGGCTCGAACAGGTGCGGCAGCAGCGCGCCATCGATGCCGGGGCCGGTGTCGGCCACTTCCAGCATCAGCGTGACCTGGTCCGCGGAGGGCTGCGGTTCCTGCCACATGCGCAGCGTGACGCGCCCTTGCGCGGTGAACTTGATTGCATTGCGCAACAGGTTGGCCAGTACCTGCCGCACGCGCAGCGGATCGCCCAGCAGCCACGGCAGGCCCGGCTGCAGGTCGCAGTCCAGGGCCACGCCCTTGTGCATGGCCAGCGGCTCCTGCGCGCGCGCCACGGTTTCGGCCAGCGCCACCGGATCGAACGGCACCGCGTCCAGCCTGATCTGGCCGGCTTCGATGCGCGAGAAGTCGAGCAGGTCGTCGAGCATCTGCAGCAACACCCGCGACGACTCGGTAATGGTCGCCACCTGCTGGCGCTGCCCTGCGTCCAGCTCGCTCATCGACAGCAGTTCCAGCGTGCCGAGCATGCCGTACAGCGGCGTGCGGATCTCGTGGCTCATCGCGGCCAGCAGGCGCGCGCCGGCGGTCCGGGCCGCCTCGGCCGGCGCCGGGCCAGCGCTGTCGTCGTTCGTCGTCATGGCATTTGTCCGGGGCTGCATGCCTGCCCGAAGGTGGCGGAGATATGCCAAGCATAGCCACGCGCGGCCGCGGATGCATGGAATTCGCATCGAGCGCTGTCGATGTCGATGTCGAACTCCTCCAGCCTTTGCGGCTGGGCATCGACGGCTAAATGCAACTGCGCGCCAGCAAGGCGGCGCGGCAGCGGAAGGCTCAGGTCGTGCCCAGCCGGTCGCGGGTGCGCCGGGCCACATCCTTCATCCACGGGAACGCATCCCAGTAGCGGCGCGCAAACTGTTCGATCTCGTCGCGCTGCTTCAGCGACAGGCCGATCATGTCGAGCCCCTCCAGGAACATGCGGCGATGCCGCGCCGACAGCTCGAACGGGAAGTCGCCGACCGGCGTGCGCACCTGCATCGCTTCGACGTCGATGCGGATCTCATTGGCGCTGTCGGCATCGACCGCGTCCATCAGCCGCTCGATCACCTCGCGCGGCAGCATCACCAGCAGCAGCCGGTTGTTCATCGCGTTCGAGTAGAAGATCTCGCCGAAGCTGGGTGCGATCACCGCGCGGATGCCGAACTGCTGCAGGCCCCATACGGCATGCTCGCGGCTGGAGCCGCAGCCGAAGTTGGCGCCGCCGGCCAGGATGCTGGTGCCGGCGTACTCGGGCCGGTTCAGCACGAATTCCGGGCGCCGCGCGCCGGTGGCGTCGAACCGGTGGTCATAGAGAATGCCATCGGCCAGGCCCGACTTGTCGATGCCGCGCAGGAACTGCTTGGGAATGATCTGGTCGGTGTCGAGGTTCTCGAAACGGATCGCGGCGGCTTTGCCGGCGAGGCAGGAAAGTTCAGGCATGGGACAGCTCCAGCTTGCGGACGTCGGTGATCGCGCCGGTAATGGCGGCCGCGGCCGCCATTACCGGGCTCATCAGGTGGGTGATGGCACCCCGCCCCTGCCGGCCTTCGAAATTGCGGTTGGTGGTGGAGGCGCAGCGCACGCCGTCGGCGAGCACATCGTCGTTCATGGCCAGGCACATCGAGCAGCCGGGCTGGCGCCATTCGAATCCCGCCGCGATGAGGATGTCGGCCAGCCCTTCGCGCTCGGCCTGTGCCTTCACCGCGCCCGATCCCGGCACGACCATCGCACGCACGCCCGCGGCGACGGTCTTGCCGCGCACCACGCTGGCGACCGCGCGCAGGTCTTCGATGCGGCCGTTGGTGCATGAGCCGATGAAGACGTGCTGGATCGGCGTGCCAGCCAGCGTCGCGCCCGGCTGCAGGTGCGTATAGGCCAGCGCGCGCTGGACCGAGCGCTGCTCCGCTTCGTCGATCTGGTCTTCCGGGAACGGGACCTGGCCCGACACCGGCAGCACCTGGTCGGGGCTGGTGCCCCAGGTCACGTGCGGCTCGACCTGGCTGGCGTCGAACATGTATTCCATGTCGAACCGCGCGCCGGCATCGCTGTGAAGCGTCTGCCAGTGCTCCAGCGCGGCCTCGCGCCGGGCGCCGTCGATGTCAGGGGCGCGGCGCAGCACGTAGTCGATGGCGGCCTCGTCCGGCGCGATCAGCGCGCCGCGCGCGGCGGCCTCGACCGTCATGTTGCACAGCGTGAAGCGGGCTTCGATGCTCAGCTCGCGGATGGCCGAGCCGCAGTATTCCACCACGTGGCCGCGCGCACCCTGTGCGCCGATCGCCCCGATGATGCGCAGGATCAGGTCTTTGGCGGTGGTCCCGACCGGCAGCTTGCCGTCCACGCGGATGCGCATGGTTTTTGCCATCCGGTAGACCAGCGTCTGCGTGGCCAGCACGTGCTCGACCTCGGACGTGCCGATGCCGAAGCCCAGCGCGCCGAGCGCACCGTAGGTGGTGGTGTGGCTGTCGCCGCAGATCACCACCATGCCCGGGCGGATCATGCCGTGCTCGGGCGCCACCACGTGCTCGATGCCCTGCAGCGCGTCGTTGGTGTCGAACAGCGGGATCGCGTGCCGCTCGCAGTTGGCGTGCAGGTTGGTGGCCTGCAGCGCCGACGCCGGATCGGCGATCACGCGGATCGCGCCGGGGTGCGTGGGGATGATATGGCTGACCACCGCCACGTTCTGCCCCGGCACCAGCACGCCACGCCCCTGCTCGTGCAGGCCGGCGAAGGCCTGCGGGCTGGTGTATTCGTTCATCAGGTGCAGGTCGCAATACAACAGCACGTTGTCGTCGTCGATCCTGGCGACGGTATGGGAGTCGACCAGCTTCTGGTACAGGGTGCGGGGTGTCATGGCACAAGCCTTGGTAACGGTTTGACGGTCATTCCGCGGTCATTCCGCGGTCATTCCGCGGTGATACCGCGCTGCTTGATCAGGTCGGCCCACACGGGCATTTCTTGCTCCAGCCGCTGCCGGGCGGCCGCGGGCGTGCCCGGCGTCGGCTCGAAGCCTTCCTTGAGCATCCGGTCGCGTGTGGCCGGCGTCGCGAGCGCGGCATTCAGCGCGGTGTTCAGCTTGTCGATGACCGGCTTGGGCGTGCCAGTGGGCGCGAACACCATGAACCAGGTCTCGAAGTTGTAGCCGGGCAAGCCGGCCTCCGCCGCGGCCGGCACGTTCGGCAGCTGGCCCGAGCGCTTCGAACCGGTCACGGCCAGCGCCTTGAGCTTGCCGCCCTGCACATGCTGCTGGGCCGCGGACACCACCGGAAAGCTCATGTCGACCTGGCCGGCAATGGTGTCGACCAGCGCCGGGCCGCCGCCGCGATACGGCACGTGCACGATCGACACGTTGGCCACCGACTTGAACAGCTCCGCCGACATATGGAAGGTGCTGCCATTGCCGGCCGAGCCGTAGGTCAGCTTGCCCGGCTGGGCCTTGGCCGCGGCGATCAGCTCCGGCAGCGTCTTGGCCGGGATGTTGTTGTTGACCACCAGCACGTGCTGCGAGCTGGCGACCATGCCGATCGGCGCGAGGTCCTTCAGCGTGTCATACGGCATGCGCGGGAACAGGCCGGGGTTGATGGCCAGCGACACCGTCTGCAGGCCGACGGTGTAGCCATCGGCGGGCGCCTTGGCGACCGCGTCGACGCCGATGTTGCCGCCGGCGCCGGCACGGTTCTCCACCACGATGGTGCCGCCGAGGCTCCTGGCCCAGGCATCGGCGACCAGGCGCGCGGCGATGTCGGCGCTGCCGCCGGGCGCATACGGCACGATCAGGCGGACCGGGCGCTGGGGGTAGGACTGGGCAGCGGCAGTGCCGGCGGTGGCGGCGAAAACCGCGGCACAGGCCAGCAAGGCGGTCAGGTGGACAAGTTTCACGGGCGTCTCCTGTGGGATGAATTGTTGTGGAAACGATCGTATCATTGCCCCGGAGAAACATAATTCAGACTCCGTTACTTCTTTAGTTCCTGCAATTCAGCAATGGATAACTTCTCCGATCTCGCCTTCTTCCAGTGCATCAACAAGCACGGCAGCCTCGCCGCCGCGGCGCAGGAACTGGGCGTGACGCCGCCCGCGGTCAGCAAGCGGCTGGCCGCGCTGGAAGCGCGGCTGGGCGTGCGGCTGCTGCACCGGACCACGCGGCGCATCGGCCTGACGCCGGAGGGCGAAAGCTACCTGGTCGAAGGGGCGCGCATCCTGGCGGAAATGGAGGCGCTGGAGCGCGCCATCGCCGGCAGCAGCAGCACGCCGCACGGCCTGCTGAAGATCGGGGCGACGCTGGGTTTCGGCCGCCGCCATATCGCGCCGGCGCTGTCGGCATTCGCGCGCGCGTTTCCCAGGATCGAGGTCCAGCTGCACCTGAGCGACCGGCCGCTCAACCTGGTCGAACAGGGCCTGGACGCGCTGATCCATTTCGGCGAGCTGCCCGACGTGCGGCTCACCGCGCGGCTGCTAGCCAACAACCGGCGCCTGCTGTGCGCGGCGCCGTCCTACCTTCAGGCCGCCGGCGAGCCGGCGAATCCACGCGAGCTGGCACGGCACAACTGCATCTTTATCCGCGAGGCCGACGAGACCTTCGGCACCTGGCACCTGCGCAACGGCGCGCAGCAGGAGACGGTCAAGGTGCGCGGCACCATGAGCACCAACGACGGCGAATCGGCGCTGGCGTGGGCGCTCGACGGGCAAGGGCTGCTGGTGCGCTCCGAATGGGACGTGGCCGAGCACCTGCGCAGCGGCGCACTGCGCCGCGTGCTGCCGCAGTGGCAGCTGGCGCCGGCGGACATCTACCTGGTATTCCCGGCGCGCAACCACCGGCCCGACAAGGTGCGGGCGCTGGTGGATTTCATGCTGGAGCGGTTTGCCGGCCACCGCGCCCGCGGGCCGGGCGGCGCGGACAGCGCGTGGTAGCGTGGTAGCGCGCGGTGGCGGGATGACCGGCTGAGAGAACCGCCTTAGCCGGCAAACCGGTAGCCCAGCCCCACTTCGGTCAGCAGGTGGGCCGGCTGCGCCGGGTCCGCTTCGAGCTTGTGCCGCAGGTGCCCCATGTAGACGCGCAGGTACTGGCTGCTTTCCGATTGCGCGGGCCCCCATACCTCGCGCAGCAGCTCGCGGTGCGTCATGACCTTGCCGCGATGCGCGATCAGCACGGCCAGCAGCCGGTACTCGATCGGCGTCAGGTGCACCGCCTGCCCGGCGCGCGTGACCAGTCGGTTGGCAAGGTCGACCTGGACGTCGCCGAACGTGACCTGGCTGGAACCCTGCGCGCTGGCGCGGGCATGCCGGCGCAGCAGCACCCGCAGCCGCGCCACCAGCTCGGCCACGCCGAAGGGCTTGGTCAGGTAGTCGTCGGCCCCCGCATCCAGCGCGCCGACCTTGTCGGCTTCGCCGCTGCGCGCGGACAGCACCAGGATCGGCACGGCGGTCCAGGTGCGCACCTCGCCGATCAGCTTGAGCCCGTCGCCGTCCGGCAGGCCAAGGTCGAGGATGACCAGGTCGGGCTGCCGCGTGCCGGCCTCGATCAGTCCGCGCTTGAGCGACTCGGCCTCGTGCACCGTGCAGCCCTCGGCCTCCAGCGTCAGGCGCACGAAGCGGCGGATATGCGGTTCGTCCTCGACGAGCAGGATCGTGGGCGAAAAATCGAACGGCATCTATGCCTCTCCTTGCCTGGTTGGCGACGGCTCGGGCAGTTCGGCCGGCTCGGGCTCGATCGCCGGCGGGTTGCCGCGCGGCAATGCGATCGTGAAGCGCGCGCCGGTGCCATCGCCAGGGCGCGACTGACCCTGCCGCTGCGCCGGCTCCACCCAGATGCGGCCGCCATGCGCCTGCATGATGGCCTCGCATACGGCCAGGCCCAGCCCGACGCCGGCGGTCGCGGACTCGCGTTCGCCGCGCGTGAATTTCTCGAAGATCTGCCGCTCCCTGCCGCGGGGCACGCCCGGACCGTCGTCCTCGACCACTACCCGGACCTCGTCGCCCGCAGCCATGGCCGACAACCGGATTTCGGTGCCTGGCGGCGTGTACTTGGCGGCATTCTCCAGCAGGTTGCACAGCACGCGGTCGACCAGCACGGCGTCGCACTCCACCAGCGGCACCTGCGACAGGCTGGCGACGACAACGCGGTGGCGCGCCAGCGCCTCGCGCATCGCGGCCAGGCTCGCGCCCACCAGTTCCTCCACCGATTGCCATTCGCGCCGGATGTGGACGTCGCGGCTTTGCAACCTGGCCATGTCGAGCAGGTTGACCACCATGGTCCGCATGCGGCGCGCCTGCTCCAGCATCGCGGCGACAGTCTCCTCCAGCGGCGGGGCCAGCGGCGGCGTGCCGCGCTGCATGGTTTCTGCCATGCCGATCAGGCTGGTCAGCGGCGTGCGCAGGTCATGCGAGACCGCGGCCAGCAGCGAACTGCGCAGGCGTTCCGACTCCATCGACAACAGCGCCTGCTGTGCCACCTCGACGTAATGCAGCCGTTCTATCGCGATCGCGATCAGCGTGCAGAACACATCAGCCTGGCGTCGTAGCGCCGGCTGCGCGAACGCATGCGGCACCGCGGGCTCCACGGCGAGCACGCCGCGGGTGCGCATCGGCGCCTTCAGCGGCAGGTACAGCACGGTGCTGCCCGGCAGCGTGCCGGTGCCGGTGCCCGCGGGCTGGCCATGGTGGAAGACCCATTCGGCGAGCACGCGGTCGATCGAGTCGCTGTGTCCCGCGCTGTGGCCGGCGCTGTTTCCCATGCCGCGCGCCGGGCCGTCATCCGACACCGGTGGCAGCAGCCGCCCGTCCGCCGAGACCAGGAAGAAGGCCGAACTGGCATCGAAGGCGGCGCGCAGGAAGCGGCTGCCGATCGCGACGATCTGCTCGGACTGCAATGCCGCCGACAGCTCGCGCGCCAGCTCGTACAGCGTGCGCGCGTCCTCTTCGCGCTGCACCGCCAGCCGCGCCTGCTCGCGCAGCCCGGCGGTAAGCTGGCCGATCACCAGCCCGACCGACAGCAGCACCAGGAAGGTCAGCAGGTACTGCACGTCGGAGACGGCGAACGACAGCCGTGGCGGCACGAAGAAGAAATCGAACGACGCCACCGCCAGCACCGACGCCAGCGCCGCCGGCCCGCGGCCGTGGCGCAGCGCCACGCCGACCACCGCCACCAGGAACAGCATGACGATGTTGACCACGTCGAACCATGGCAGCGCCAGCGCCGACAGCAGCGTCGCGCCCGCGCACCAGGCCACGGCCCAGGCGTAGTCCTTGCGCCTGGCGCCGTCAGGGCTTGCCGTGGTTTCCGTGTCGTCGGCGGCATGGCGCGGACGCAAATCCGCGCGCGTCATGTCGGCGGCCACGCGGATGATATCGATCTCGGGGCAGCCGCGCGCCAGCGCATCGGCAAAGCTGGCGCGGCGGCCGGGCAGCCAGCCCGGTCCGCTGAAGAACGGCGACAGTGCCAGCCCGAGCAGCGCACGCGCGCGCTCCACCAGCGAGCCGCCGCGGCGCCAGTCCGCCGGCGCGCGGCCGAGCACGACCTTGGTCAGGTTGTGGCGCCGCACGTAGCCCGCAATCGCCTGCACCATGTCGTTGCCGGCCAGCGTCTCGGTCCGTGCGCCAAGCTCCTCGGCAAGGCGCATCGCGGCCTGCAGGCGCAGCCTGGCGGTATCGGATAGCGGCGCAAGCCGGGGCGTCGCCACCGTGACCACGTGCCAGTCGCAATCGAGCTGCCCGGCGAGCCGGCGCGCGCTGCGCACCACCTGCTCGGCATCATCGCCGCTGCCGATGCAGGCGAGCACCGCCTCGCGCGTGCGCCAGACCGCCTGCACGGCTTCGGACTGGCGCCAGGCGCGCACATCGTCGTCGATGCGGTCCGCGGTGCGGCGCAGCGCCAGTTCGCGCAGCGCGATCAGGTTGCCCTTGCGGAAGAAGTTGCGCGCCGCGTGCCGCGCCTGCTCGGGCAGGTAGACCTTGCCCTCTTTCAGCCGGCGCAGCAGTTCGTCGGCCGGCAGGTCGACCAGCACGACCTCGTCGGCGCCGTCGAAGACCGTGTCGGGCACGGTCTCCCACACGCGGATGCCGGTGATGCCGCCGACGGCCTCGTTAAGGCTCTCCAGGTGCTGCACGTTGACCGTGGTCCACACATCGATGCCGGCCGCCTGCAGCTCCTGGATGTCCTGCCAGCGCTTCGGATGGCGGCTGCCCGGCGCATTGGAGTGCGCCAGTTCGTCGACCAGCACCAGCGCAGGATGGCGGGCCAGCGCCGCGTCCAGGTCGAATTCGCTGAGCACGCGCTCGCGGTACGGCACCGCCTTCATCGGCAGGCGCTCGATGCCGCCGACCAGCGCTTCGGTTTCCGCGCGGCCGTGGGTCTCGACCACGCCGCTGACGACGTCGACGCCCTGCGCCGCCGCCGCGCGCGCGGCGGTAAGCATGGCAAAGGTCTTGCCGACGCCCGCCGATGCGCCGAAGTAGACCCTAAGCTTGCCGCGCGCAGCCCGAGCCGTTTCGGCCTGCACCTGCCTGAGCAGGGCATCGGGATCGGGGCGTGTGCCGGCGGCGCGGAGTTCGGTATCAGGCATGGGAAAGTTCGCGCCCCATGCTAGCAGAACCGCCTGCCCGACGCGCCGCCACGGCGCATGGCTGGCGCTGCGCGGCAAAAGGGATCGATACGATCTGGAAGATCCCGGTCACGGCTGACATCCTTGAATGGGTCCGGGCAAGCCTACCGGCGTGTCCGTAAAAACCGGGTAGAAAGAAGGCGGACCGGCATAAAAATCCTATAAAAATCGCAGCGCGCACGTCCCGATGCTGATCCGGATCGACTTCGGCGCCATGGGACAGGTCGCCGGCCACTGGCGCGGCATCGGCGTCACGCTGTTCGTCAACTGGCTGGTCAAGCCGTTCTCGATGGCCTTGCTCGGATGGATCTTCGTGCGCCAGCTGTTTTCCGCATGGCTGCCGGCCGACCAGACCGACAGCTACGTGGCGGGACTTATCCTGCTGGCCGCGGCGCCGTGTACCGCGATGGTCTTCGTCTGGTCGCAGTTGTGCAAGGGCGATCCCTATTTCACGCTGTCGCAGGTGGCGGTGAACGACGCCATCATGGTGGTAGCCTTCGCGCCGATCGTCGGACTGCTGTTGGGACTGTCCTCGATCACCGTCCCGTGGGACACGCTCATCATGTCGGTGGCACTCTACATCGTCATTCCGGTGCTGTTCGCGCAGATCATCCGCAAGGCGCTGCTGGCCAGAGGTGAAGCGGCGTACCGCCGCGTGGTGGATGCGCTGGGCCCCGGCTCCATCACGGCGCTGCTTGCCACGCTTGTGCTGCTGTTCGGCTTCCAGGGCAACGCGATCGTCGAGCAACCCCTGATCATCCTGCTGCTTGCGGTACCGATCCTGATCCAGGTGCTGCTGAACTCCGGCCTGGCTTATCTGCTGAACCGCAAGCTCGGCGTTGCCCATTGCGTGGCGGGACCATCGGCGCTCATCGGGGCAAGCAATTTCTTCGAACTGGCCGAGGCCACGGCCATCAGCCTGTTCGGCTTTCAATCCGGCGCGGCACTGGCCACCGTGGTCGGCGTGCTGATCGAGGTGCCCGTCATGCTGTTCGTCGTGGGCGTGGTCAACCGTTCGCGG
The DNA here is from genome assembly GCF_015549295.1 of Cupriavidus sp. IK-TO18. NCBI lineage: Bacteria > Pseudomonadati > Pseudomonadota > Betaproteobacteria > Burkholderiales > Burkholderiaceae > Cupriavidus > Cupriavidus sp. IK-TO18. Next base: position 120,659 of record NZ_JADGMP010000030.1, on the reverse strand, counting down.
CGCTGGTACGAATCGCACTGAGTCTCCACTGGCGCACCATCAGTCAGCTACGGACATAAAAAAACCCCGCGCAGAGGCGGGGTTGATCTTTACAGATTTTGGTTAGACAAGGTCAGAACGGAATATCGTCGTCCATATCCTCGAAACCATTCGACGGTGCCTGCTGCGGGCGACGAGCGCCGCCACCACCTTGGCCGCCGCCCTGGCCGCCGCCCTGGCCGCCACGGCCGCCGCCGTAGCCACCGCCGCCGCCCTGCGATTCACGGCTGTAGCCGCCGCCACCACCGCCACCACCGCCGCCGCCGCCGTAGCCGCCTTCATCGCCACCGCCGCCGCCACCCTGGCGCGAGCCCAGCATCTGCATCTGGTCGGCAACGATTTCGGTCGAGTACTTGTCCTGGCCGGACTGGTCCTGCCACTTGCGGGTGCGGATGCGGCCTTCGATATAGACCGACGAGCCCTTGCGCAGGTACTGGCCAGCGATTTCGGCCAGCTTGCCGAACATCGAAACGCGGTGCCACTCGGTGGCTTCCTTCATCTCGCCGGACTGCTTGTCCTTGTAGCGATCGGTGGTCGCCAGGCGAAGGTTGGTGACCGCGTCGCCGCTGGGCATGTAGCGGGTTTCGGGGTCGGCGCCGAGATTGCCGACGAGAATGACTTTGTTGACCGAGGCCATGTGAATGTTCTCCAAAAGCCACGCGCTGTGTTGAAAAGCGTGGCAATACGATAAGGCGACAAGGGTGAAGCTGACTGCAAGTGTGATCCGATACTGCGCCGACGGCTAGCGTGGCCGGTTGCCGGGTTCGGCACTGCGCCGTCACTGCGGCGCCGCCAAGGCGCAGCGACATGCAGCAACTAAAGCAACGTAAACGAACATCGCGCCGCCCGGCCGGTGTCGGGTGGCGCGATCATGCTAGGCCATTTTCGGCCCGGAAAGCGTTACGGATTGATGCGATGCCAAGGCAACTTCATGCAGCCGGCGCAGGTGCGGCTTCCTGCCCGCGGGCCGGAGGTGCCTTCATGCTCCAGGCGATTATAAGCCAGAGCAGCAGCACGGCCGCGCAGCCGACGAACACCGCGCTGCGGCCCTCGTGCTTGAGCAGCCAGCCGCCGACGGCGCCGCCCAGGAACAGGCCCAGCGCCTGCGTGGTGTTGTACACGCCGAGCGCCGCGCCGCGCGCGGATGCGGCATAGCGCGACACCAGCGAGGGCTGCATAGCCTCCAGCACGTTGAACGCGACAAAGAACAGCAGCAGCACACCGACGATGGCCCACAGGCCGTGCACCGCTGCGAACAGCAGCTGCACCGCGGTCATCAGCGCCACCGCGCCCAGCAGCACCGGGCGCACGCGGCCGTAGCGCTCGGCCGCCATCATCGGACCCAGCATCAGCACGAACGACACCAGCACCACCGGCAGGTAGACCTTCCAGTGCTGGTCGAGCGGCATGCCGGCATCGGTCAGCATCGCCGGCACCACCATGAACATGGCCACCTGCGATGCATGGAGCGCCAGCACGCCGACGTTCAGCCGCGCCAGGTCGGCATTGAGCAGCACTTTGCGGAACGGCAGCCGCACCGGGTGCGGCGCGGGCGGCGTCGGGACCAGGAACAGCGTCACGCCGATGGCCACCAGCCCCAGCACCGACATCAGGCTGAAGATGCCCGGCATGCCGATGCTGTGCAGCAGCGGCGAGGCGATCACCAGCGACAGCGCAAAGGTCAGGCCGATGCTGCCGCCAACCATCGCCATCGCCTTGGTGCGATGGCGCTCGCGCGTGAGGTCGGCGATGCAGGCGGTGATGGCCGCCGAGATTGCGCCCATGCCCTGCAGCGCGCGCCCGGCGATGATGCCCGTCAGCGTATCGGAGAACGCCGCCACCAGGCCGCCCGCGATAAACAGCAGCAGCCCGGCCACCATCACCGGCTTGCGCCCGATGCGGTCGGACAGCCAGCCCAGCGGGATATGCAGGAAGGCCTGCATCAGGCCATAGATGCCCATGGCCAGGCCGACGCGCTGGGCGTCATGCCCGTCGGGCAGGTTGCGGGCGTATTCGGCAAATACAGGCAGGATCAGGAACAGCCCCAGCATGCGCAGCGCGAAGATGCTGGCCAGCGACACGCTGGCGCGCAGCTCGGTGCGCGTCATGCGTTCGCGGGCGGGGGCCTGGGACGCGCCGGCAGGGCTCGCGTCCGGGGAAGAAGACTGGATCGGCGGCATTGCGATCGTGAGGATCTCTGGAAAGCGGGTCGGCTGGCGGGGCCGGCCGGGTGGCCGTTTTGTGACGGCGTCGGCCGGTATGGCCTCTGGCCGGTGTCCGCCCGCCTTCCGGGTCGCCCTGGAAATGAGGCCGGCGACGGCTCCGCGCCGGGGTTCCCGGCATGCGCCCGTTCTGGACCGGCTACCCCGGAAACCGAAGTTGGGTATATTAACAGGTTTGCTCCTTCGCGCTTCCCGGGTCACCTGGCCTTGCCAGCGAGCCCCCGGGCGTGTGCCCGGATGCGCTTTCCGCCGTCGCCAGCGGCAGGAAGTGCGAGCCAGCGCACCTGGACACTGGGTTTTGCCTTTCCTTCAGACAGCCTCGGCCAGCCCGGCCCGGGCGGCCTGGCTGGCGACGACTTTTCGGCATATGGAAGAAATCAAGATCCGTGGGGCGCGTACCCACAACCTGAAGAACATCAATCTCGACCTGCCGCGCAACCGGCTGATCGTGATCACCGGCCTGTCGGGCTCGGGCAAGTCTTCGCTCGCCTTCGACACGCTCTATGCCGAGGGCCAGCGCCGCTACGTGGAGTCGCTCTCCGCCTACGCCCGCCAGTTCCTGCAGCTGATGGAAAAGCCGGACGTCGACCTGATCGAAGGCCTGTCGCCGGCGATCTCGATCGAGCAGAAGGCCACGAGCCACAACCCGCGCTCCACCGTCGGCACAGTCACCGAGATCCACGACTACCTGCGCCTGCTGTACGCGCGCGCCGGCACGCCCTACTGCCCAGACCACAACCTGCCGCTGCAGGCGCAGAGCGTGTCGCAGATGGTGGATGCGGCGCTGGCGCTGCCGGAAGACACCAAGCTGATGATCCTGGCGCCGGTGGTGGTCGACCGCAAGGGCGAGCACTCGGACCTGTTCGACAGCATGCAGGCGCAGGGCTTCGTGCGCTTCCGCATCCGCTCGGGCGGCGGCACCGCACATGAGGCCGAGGCCAGAGTCTATGAGGTCGACCAGCTGCCCAAGCTGAAGAAGACCGAGAAGCACAGCATCGACGTGGTGGTCGACCGCGTGAAGGTCCGCGCCGACATCAAGCAGCGCCTGGCCGAATCGTTCGAGACCGCGCTGCGCCTGGCCGACGGCCGCGCGCTGGCGCTGGAGATGGACAGCAACAAGGAGCACACCTTCAGCTCGCGCTTTGCCTGCCCGATCTGCTCGTACTCGCTGCAGGAGCTGGAGCCGCGGCTGTTCTCGTTCAACAACCCGATGGGCGCGTGCCCGAGCTGCGACGGGCTGGGCCAGATCACCTTCTTCGACCCCAGGCGCGTGGTGGCCTTCCCCAACCTGTCGCTGGCCTCGGGCGCGATCAAGGGCTGGGACCGGCGCAACCAGTTCTACTTCCAGATGCTGCAGAGCCTGGCGGCGTTCTACGACTTCGATACCGAGACAGCGTTCGAAGAGCTGCCGGAGAACGTGCAGCAAGTGGTGCTGCACGGCTCGGGCGAACAGGAGATCCCGTTCACCTACATCAACGAGCGCGGCCGCACCACGGTGCGCGAGCATGTGTTCGAAGGGATCATCCCCAACCTGGAGCGCCGCTACCGCGAGACCGATTCCGTCGCCGTGCGCGAGGAACTGGCCAAGTACCAGAACAACCAGCCCTGCCCCGCCTGCCACGGCACGCGGCTGCGCACCGAGGCGCGCCACGTCAAGCTGGGCGAGAACGAGCAGGCGCGCGCGATCTATGAGATCAACGGCTGGCCGCTGCGCGATGCGCTGACCTATTTCCTGACGCTGGACATGCATGGCGCCAAGCGCGAGATCGCCGACAAGATCGTCAAGGAGATCACCGCGCGGCTGAACTTCCTCAACAACGTGGGCCTGGACTACCTGTCGCTGGAGCGCAGCGCCGATACGCTGTCGGGCGGCGAGGCCCAGCGCATCCGGCTGGCGTCGCAGATCGGCTCGGGGCTGACCGGCGTGATGTACGTGCTGGACGAGCCGTCGATCGGCCTGCACCAGCGCGACAACGACCGCCTGATCGGCACGCTCAAGCACCTGCGCGACATCGGCAACTCGGTGCTGGTGGTCGAGCATGACGAGGACATGATCCGCGCCTGCGACTACGTGGTCGATATCGGCCCGGGCGCGGGCGTGCACGGCGGCATGATCGTGGCCGAGGGCACGCCAGGGCAGATTGAGGCTTCGCCGGCATCGCTGACGGGGCAGTACCTGTCCGGACAGCGCCGCATCGAAGTGCCGAAGAAGCGTGCCGCTCCGGACGAAGAGCGGCTGCTGCGCATCGTCAACGCCAGCGGCAACAATCTGCGCAACGTCACCGCCGAAGTGCCGGTGGGCCTGCTCACCTGCATCACGGGTGTGTCCGGCTCGGGCAAGTCGACGCTGATCAACGACACGCTCTACCACGCGGTGGCGCGCCACCTGTATGGCTCGACGCCGGAGCCGGCGCAGCACGACCGCATCGAAGGGCTGGAGCATTTCGACAAGGTCATCAACGTCGACCAGAGCCCGATCGGCCGCACGCCGCGTTCCAACCCGGCCACCTACACCGGCCTGTTCACGCCGATCCGCGAGCTGTTCGCCGGCGTGCCCGCGGCCAAGGAGCGCGGCTACGATCCGGGCCGCTTCTCGTTCAACGTCAAGGGCGGACGCTGCGAGTCATGCCAGGGCGACGGCGTGCTCAAGGTCGAGATGCACTTCCTGCCCGACGTGTACGTGCCCTGCGACGTCTGCCACGGCAAGCGCTACAACCGCGAGACGCTGGAGGTGCTGTACAAGGGCAGGAACATCTCCGAGGTGCTGGACCTGACCGTCGAGCAGGCGCATGAGTTCTTCAGCGCGGTGCCGGTGGTGCGGCGCAAACTGCAGACGCTGCTGGACGTGGGCCTCGGTTATATCCGGCTGGGGCAGTCGGCGACCACACTGTCGGGCGGCGAGGCGCAGCGCGTCAAGCTGTCGCTGGAGCTGTCCAAGCGCGACACCGGGCGCACGCTCTATATCCTGGACGAGCCCACCACGGGCCTGCACTTCCACGATATCGAGCTGCTGCTCAAGGTCATCCACAAGCTGCGCGACCAGGGCAATACCGTGGTCATCATCGAGCACAACCTGGACGTCATCAAGACCGCCGACTGGCTGATCGACATGGGCCCGGAAGGTGGCGCCGGCGGCGGCCAGGTGATCGCGCGCGGCACGCCGGAGGCCGTGGCGAAGAGCAAGGCCAGCTTTACCGGCAAATACCTGGCGCCGCTGCTCGAGCGCGGCTGACCTGCCGGCCACCCGATAGGCCGCGGCTCAGTCGAGCCCGGCGGCCGGCAGCACGCGCGTGCGCCGCGCCGTGCCGCCCTGCGGCAACTCGATCGCCACGCCGCCACCGCTGTCGGCGCCGTGGCCGGTCAACGCGGTGATCACCACCTGGTGCGTGACCATCAGGTAGGGCCCGCCGTGCGGGTCGAGCCCGTCGATCAGGCGCGACAGCTGCGCGACCTGCGCGTCGCGGCGCTGCGCATCCGCCCCGAAGAACGAATTGAGCAGCGGCTGCACCTGTACCGGCCCCAGGCCGATCAGCCGCGCCGTGTCCTGGCAGCGGCACCAGGCGCTGCTCCAAACCTGCGTCGGCCTGAAGCCGGCCGCCTTCCAGCTCGTTCCCAGCCGCGCCGCCTGCTCGCGTCCGCGCGCGTCGAGGTTGCGCTGGGTGGCGCAATCGGCTAGCCGGAACCCGGGCGGGTCGCCCACGCCCGGCGCGCTGGCATGGCGCAGCACCACCAGGACATTGGGGCGCTGCAGCTCGCTCACCGCGATCTCGCGCTGTGATGCCGGAGCGACCTGCGCAGCGGCAAACGCCGGGACCATGGCGATTACGGCAAGCAAGGAAATCAAGCGGCCAAGGGCAGGCATCGGCTGCTCCGGTGGAGGGTCAACCCCTCCGGTATAGCAGGCGCCGGCTTGCTTTCACCACCTCGCGCCCTACCATGAACCGGACGGCGACATGCATCGCACAGGAGCCCTGCCATGGAACTGACGGTCGTACCGGTCACCAAGCCGGAAGCCACCAACTTCATCTTCGGCCAGTCGCATTTCATCAAGACCGTGGAAGACCTGCACGAGGCGCTGGTTGGCACGGTGCCCGGCATCCGCTTCGGGATCGCGTTCTGCGAGGCCTCGGGCAAGCGGCTGGTGCGCTGGTCGGGCACCGACGAGCACCTGATCGACATGGCCTGCGAGAACGCGCGCGCCATCGGCGCGGGGCACAGCTTCCTGATCTTCCTGGGGGACGGTTTTTTCCCTGTGAACGTGCTGGGCGCGGTGCGCGCGGTGCCGGAGGTTTGCCGGATCTACTGCGCGACCGCGAACCCGACGCAGGTGATCGTCGCGCAGACCGATGCCGGCCGCGGCGTGATGGGCGTGATCGACGGCGCCTCGCCGCTGGGGATCGAGACCGAGGCCGATGTGGCGGAGCGCAAGGCCCTGCTGCGCAAGTTCGGCTACAAGATGTAGCCGTGCCGCTCAGTGCTGCGCCGCCTGTACCCGCGTGACGGGCGGCACATCGTCTTCTTTCATCCGGCTGCGGTTCAGCACGCCCGCTTGCTCCAGCACCGGATAGGCCGTCGCGCAGAACAGCGAATTCAGCCGCTTCAGCTCGCTGATCACATCCAGATGCAGCGAACTGGTCTCGACGCTTTCCGCCGTCTGCACCGCCACGCGCTGCAGATGGGTGCGCGCGTACTTGCGCTCCAGCTCGCGGAAGTTGGCCTTCTCCGCCATCAGCGCCTGCGCGCTCTTCAGGTCGCCGTTGAGGAACACCGACAAACCCAGCCGCAGGTTGGCCACCAGGCGTGCATGCATCTCGGCGATTTCCTGCATGCCGGCCTCGGAGAACATCAGGTTGTGGGCGATCTTCTTGTCCTTGGTATCGAGCAGGATGCGCTCGATGATGTCGCCGGCATGCTCCAGGTTGATGGTCAGCGAGATGATCTCGGTCCAGCGCTGGCCGTCGCGCTCGTCCAGCGCTTCGAGGCTGATGCGGGTCAGGTAGAGCTTGATCGCGGTGTAGAGGTCGTCGACCTCGTTGTCGATGCGGCAGGTGGCGGTGGCCAGCTTGGCGTCGTTGGTGCGCATCACGCGCAGCATGTTGTCGAGCATCTGCTCGACGCGGTCGCCGATGCGCAGCACCTCGCGCGCGGCATTGGACAGCGCCAGCGTGGGCGTCGACAGCGCGGCCGGGTCGAGATGGCGCGGCGTGACCTGGCTGTCGCCGGTATTGCGCCCGGGCAGCACCTTCTCGCACAGGCGTGCCAGCGGCGCCGTGGCGCCGAGCAGCAGCACCGCCAGCGTGACATTGAACAGCAGATGGAAATTGACGATCAGCCGCTGCGGATCATGGTCGATCAACGCCAGCAGTTCTTCGGCCTGGCTTAGCAGCGGCAGCGCCACCAGGCACCCCAGCAGGCGCGACAGCAGGTTTCCCAGCGTCACGCGCTTGCCCGGCTGGTTGTTGCCCGAGGTGGTCAGCAGCGCCGAGATGCCCGAGCCCAGGTTGGCGCCCAGCACCAGCGCCAGCGCCACGTGGATCGACACCACGCCGGCCGAGGCCAGCGCGCCGCAGAACAGCACCACGGCCAGGCTGGAATAGCACAGGACGGTCAGGAAGGCGCCGACCAGCATGTCGAGCCCCGAGTCGCCGGTCAGCGAGGCGAACAGCACCTTGACCCCGGCGGCCTGCACCACAGGACGCGTGGCAATGGAGATCAGCTCCAGCGCCAGCGTGATCAGCCCCAGGCCGATCAGCACCCGCCCCACGTGGCCCGCCTTGCTGCCCTTCCAGCTCAGATGGCCGATCACGCCGACGAAGATCAGCAGCGGCGACAGCCATGACAGGTCGAGTGAAAACACCTGCACCATCAGCGCGGTGCCGACGTTGGCGCCCAGCATGATCGCCAGCGCCGGCGCCACGGCGATCAGGCCCTGGCCGACGAAGGAACTGACGATGACCGCGGTGGCGTTGCTGCTCTGGACCAGCCCGGTGACGCCGAGCCCGGCAAGGAAGGCGGTGAAGCGGTTGGAGACGCTGGTCGACAGCACGTGGCGCAGGTTGGCGCCGTAGACGCGCAGGATGCCGACCTTGACGATGTTGGTGCCCCATACAAGCAGGGCAACACCCGAGAGCAGATGAAGAAGTACGCCCATTGTGCGCCTCAGCGTGACCGGTGCCGGATTACTGCCGGAGGCGGCCCTGCCCGGTCATCGTGTAGTTGTCAATGGGGCATTATGCGCCCGTCACCGGGCAGCGGCAACGGCACAAGGCGAGGGGTGCGGGCAACCGGCAACACATGCCGCGGCACGTCCGCGGCCGCGCTCAGGGCAGCGCGACCTTGATTCCCAGCCCGACGAAGATCGCCCCCGCGGCGCGGTCGAGCCAGCGCCCCGTGGCCGGACGGCGCCGCAGCCATGCCCCCAGCCAGCCCGCGCACAGGCCGAACAGGGAGAACACCACCGCGGTCTGCAGCATGAAGACCACGCCCAGCAGCAGGAACTGCAGCCCGGGATGCGCGGCATCGGCGCGCACGAACTGCGGCAGGAACACCAGGAAGAACAGCGTCACCTTGGGGTTCATCATGTTGCCGAGCACGCTCTGGCGGAACACGCGGCCCAGCGGCACCGCGTCGACGTCGCCGCCCTGCGCCAGCCCGCCCCTGGCGCGCAGTGCCTGGATGCCGATCCAGATCAGGTAGGCGGCGCCGGCATACTTGATCAGCTGGAACGCCAGCGGCGAAGAGCGCAACACCGCCGCCAGCCCGACCGCCGCGATCACGGTATGGAACAGGCAGCCGACCGAGAAGCCCAGCGCCGCCACCAGCCCCGCGCGCCGCCCCTGCGCCATGCCGCGCGCGAGCACCTGCAGGTTGTCGGGGCCGGGCGCGACGGTGACCGCGACCGAGGTCAGCAGAAACAGCAGCAGGTCTGGCATACGATCTCCGGTCTTTCCGTCAGTGAGGTCCTGTCAGTGAGCGAGTATCAGTGCCCGTCGAAGCGGCACACCGTGAACAGCGGCAGCCCGCCGCCCTGCAGCAGCTTCGAGCCGCCCAGTTCCGGCAGGTCGACAATGGCGGCACCCTCCACTACCGTGGCGCCCAGCCGCTCCAGCAGCTTGCGCCCCGCCATCATGGTGCCGCCGGTGGCGATCAGGTCGTCGACCAGCAGCACGCGGTCGCCGGCCTTGCAGGCATCGGCATGGATCTCGACGGTCGCGCTGCCGTACTCCAGCTCGTATTCCTCGGCCACCGTCTGGAACGGCAGCTTGCCCTTCTTGCGGATCGGCACGAAGCCCAGGTTCAGCTCGTAGGCGACGATCGCGCCCAGGATAAAGCCGCGCGCGTCGATGCCGGCGACGAGGTCCAGCTCGGCGTCCATGTAGCGGTGCACGAAGACATCGATCAGCACGCGCAGCGTCTTGGGGTCCTGCAACAGCGGCGTGATGTCGCGGAACATCACGCCCGGCATGGGCCAGTCCGGCACGGTCCGGATGCGGTCGCGCAGGTAGCCGGTGACGTCGCCGAGGTCGGGGGACTGGATGATGGAATCTGCCATAGGGTCTGGAAAAAAACAGGAGCACAGGAGCACGCCTGGCGCGCCGGTGAAAGATGCCCGCGCCGGCTGCGGTAACGGGCTACCACCCGCTCCGCCGGGCCGGCCAGCACAATGGCCCTGCCGGCTGCCGCCGGACACCCGTAACCATACAGGAGACCGCGATGGCGAAGAAGATACTGATGCTGGTCGGCGACTACGCCGAAGACTACGAGACCATGGTGCCGTTCCAGGCACTGCAGATGGTCGGCCATACCGTCCACGCCGTCTGTCCCGGCAAGAAGGCAGGCGCCGCCTGCGCCACGGCGATCCACGACTTCGAGGGCGACCAGACCTACACCGAAAAGCGCGGCCACAATTTCACGCTGAATGCCAGCTTCGCCGAGATCGACCCGGCCGCGTACGACGCGCTGGTGATCCCCGGCGGCCGCGCCCCCGAATACCTGCGCCTGAACGCCCACGTGCTGGAGATCGTGCGCCACTTCGCCCAGGCGGACAAGCCGATCGCCGCGGTCTGCCACGGCGCCCAGCTGCTGGCCGCCGCCGGCGTGCTGGAAGGCAAGGGCTGCTCGGCCTACCCGGCGTGCGCGCCGGAAGTGAAGCTGGCCGGCGGCACCTATGTCGATATCCCGGTCGACCAGGCGCATACCGACGGCAAGCTGGTCACCGCGCCGGCCTGGCCCGCGCACCCGGCGTGGCTGGCGCAGTTCCTTGCGGTGCTGGGCACGCGGATCGTACATTAGAGCCTTCCGCCACGCGGCGCCGCGCCATCGCGGTGCGGCGCCGCATGCACCCGCGCGCCGCTTGCGGCGCAGCACGGAGAGCTTCGATGTGTGAGATCTTTATCCGCGCCAATCCGGCCTCGTACCAGACCCAGGCCCGGTCGCTGCGGCTGCATGGCGTGGCCACCAGCATCCGCCTGGAGAGCCTGTTCTGGGAAGTGCTGGAAGAACTGGCCACGCGCGACGGCATGACCGTCAACCAGCTGATTACACGCCTGCATGACGAGCTGACCGCCCACCGCGGTAGCGAGGCGGTAGCGGGCAACTTCTCTTCTTTCCTGCGGGTGTGCTGCCTGCGCTACCTGAAGCTGCAGGGCGAAGGTCGGATTCCGGCGGACCAGTCGGTGCCGATCCGCTCGCTGGACGCGCGCGCGGTACTGAACGACCTGCCGGAGTCCTGGGTGGAAGCGCGCCCACGGCAGGCGTTCTCCCACTGATGCGCGCCCCGCGCGGCGACTAGCCGTTCAGGATCCGCATCTCGGCGGCTTCCAATGCTTCCGGCTGGCCGCGCAGCACGACGATATCGCCCGGTTCCAGCACGGTCTCGGGCTCCGGGTCGAAGGCGCGGATGCCGCGCCGGCGCACCGCCGTTACCTCCACGCCGATCCGCTCCAGCCCGAGCATGCCCAGGCGCCGCCCGACCGCGGTGGACTGCGGCCCCAGCGACACGGAATGCAGCCGCACCGAATCGCGCTCGACCATGTCTTCTTCGTCGTCACGGCCGTGGAAGTAGCCGCGCAGCAGGCTGTAGCGCGCGTCGCGCGCCTCCTGCACGCCGCGCAGCACATGCCGCATCGGCACGCCCAGCAGCACCAGCGCGTGCGAGGCCAGCATCAGGCTGCCCTCGATGATCTCGGGCACCACCTCGGTGGCGCCGGCCTTTTGCAGGACATCCAGCTCCGAATCGTCGACGGTGCGCACGATCACCGGCAGCGCCGGCTCCAGCTCCTGCACGTGGTGCAGCACCTTGAGCGCCGACGGCGTGTTGGCGTAGGTGACGATCAGTGCCGCAGCGCGGTGGATGCCGGCGGCGATCAGCGCCTCGCGCCGGCCGGCGTCGCCGTAGACCACGGTGTCGCCGGCAGCGGCGGCTTCGCGCACGCGGTCGGGGTCCAGGTCGAGCGCGACATAAGTGATGCCCTCGCGCTCCAGCATGTGCGCCAGGTTCTGCCCGCTGCGGCCGAAGCCACAGATGATGGCGTGCTTTTCCGTCTGCAGGCTCTGCGCGGCGATGCGGGTCATGTTCAGCGACTGCATCAGCCATTCGTTGGCGGCAAAGCGCAGCACGATGGCGTCGCTGTACTGGATCAGGAACGGCGCGGCCAGCATCGACAGCAGCATCGAGGCCAGGATCACCTGGATCAGCACCGGGTCGACCAGGTTCAGGCCGTCGATCTGGTTCAGCAGCACGAAACCGAATTCGCCGGCCTGCGCCAGTCCCAGGCCGGTACGGATCGCCACCCCCTGGCGCGAGCCGAACACCCGCGCCAGCACCGCGATCAGCACCAGCTTGAACAGGATCGGTACCAGCAGCAGCGCCAGTACCAGCCACAAGTGGTCCAGCACCACGCGGATATTGAGCAGCATGCCGATGGTGACGAAGAACAGCCCCAGCAGCACGTCGCGGAACGGCTTGATGTCTTCTTCCACCTGGTGCCGGTACGGCGTCTCGGAGATCAGCATGCCGGCCATGAACGCGCCCAGCGCCATCGACAGCCCCAGCCGCTCGGTCAGCGCCGCCATGCCCAGCGTCACCAGCAGCAGGTTCAGCATGAACAGTTCCTGCGACCGGCGCGCCGCCACGATATGGAACCAGCGGCTCATCAGGCGCTGGCCGAGGAAGAAGATCGCGCCCAGCGCCACCACGATCTTGACCGTGGCCAGCCCCAGAGCCATCACCAGGTCGCCGGGATCGCGCGACAGCGCCGGGATCACGATCAGCAGCGGCACCACCGCCAGGTCCTGGAACAGCAGGATGCTGATGATGTTGCGGCCGTGCTCGCTCTCCAGCTCCATGCGCTCGGACAGCATCTTGGAGACGATCGCCGTGGACGACATCGCCAGCGCCCCGCCCAGCGCCACCGAGGCCTGCCACGACAGCGGGAACAGCCAGTTGAAGGCCCAGCTGGCGGGCACCACCGCCAGCATCGACAGCACCACCTGCGAGCCGCCCAGCCCGAACACCAGGCGCTTCATCGACCGCAGCTTGCTCAGGCTGAACTCCAGCCCGATCGAGAACATCAGGAACACCACGCCGAACTCGGCCAGGTACTTGGTCTGCGCGGTATCGCTGGCCAGCCCCAGCGCATGCGGGCCGATCAGGATGCCGACGGCCAGGTAGCCGAGCATCGGCGGCAGCTGCAGCATGCGGAAAGCGACCACGCCGAAGACGGCAGCGGCCAGCAGCACCAGGGTCAGTTCCAGCGGTGAGTGCATCAGGATGGTCGGGTGACCGGCCGGGCGCGCGCCCGACCCGGCACGGGCACCCTGCCGGGGAAACTTGGCAAGCGCGTCGATGCGGCGGGCACGCGGGGGCACATCGAGGCAGCCCCGGGCGACGTCGCATTCGTTGGTATACTTCGACGCCATGATAGCCAATTTCGATGCGGATCGAGCACTCAGGCTCGCCCGCGACACACTCCAGACCGAAGCCGAAGCGGTTTCCGCACTTTCCGGCCGCCTGACCGACGACTTTGCCCGTGCCGTGCAGATGATCCTGCAATGCAGCGGGCGCGTGGTGGTCTCCGGTATCGGCAAGTCCGGCCATATCGGGCGCAAGGTGGCGGCGACGCTCGCTTCCACCGGCACCCCCGCGTTCTTCGTGCATCCGGCCGAGGCCAGCCACGGCGACCTGGGCATGGTCACGCGCGACGACGTGCTGATCGCCTTCTCCAATTCCGGCGAAACCGGCGAGTTGCTGTCGATCATCCCGATCGTCAAGCGCATCGGCGCGCGGCTGATCTCGGTCACCGGCAACCCGGAGTCGAACCTCGCCAAGCTGGCCGACGCGCACCTCGACGCGGGCGTGGAAAAGGAAGCCTGCCCGCTCAACCTGGCGCCAACGGCAAGCACCACCGCCGCGCTGGCGCTGGGCGATGCGCTGGCGGTGGCGGTGCTGGACGCGCGCGGCTTCGGCGAAGAAGACTTCGCCCGCTCGCACCCGGGCGGCGCGCTCGGCCGCAAGCTGCTGACCCATGTGCTCGACGTCATGCGCACCGGCAACGCGGTGCCCGAAGTCCGCGAAAACACCCCGCTGGCCCAGGCGCTGATGGAAATCACGCGCAAGGGCATGGCCATGACCGCTGTGGTCGATCCCGACGGCCGTGCCATCGGCGTCTTCACCGACGGCGACCTGCGCCGCCTGCTGGAAACCCCGCGCGACTGGAAGACCGTTCCCATCGGCGAGGTCATGCACCGCAACCCGCATGTGGTCAACCAGAGCCAGCTGGCCGTCGAGGCGGTGCAGGTCATGGAAGCCAACCGCATCAACCAGTTGCTGGTGGTCGACGACGACGGGCGCCTGGTCGGTGCGCTGCATATCCACGACCTGACCCGCGCCAAGGTCATCTGAACGGGGCGCGAGAAGCACCGACAAGCACACCAACAAGCACACCATGCAGGCACTCATCGCCTCCCTCAGCGGCATCGTCATGCGCCTGCTGCCGCTGCTGCTGATGGCCTTCGTCGCCGGCAGCACCTTCTGGCTGGTGCAGATCAACTCGCCCAAGGAAAGCCAGGACACGCAGGCGACCAAGAAGCACGAGCCGGACTATTTCATGGACCGTTTTTCGGCCACGGAACTGGCGCAGGACGGCAGCACCAAGATCCGCTTCACCGGCGAACGCATGGTCCACTTCGAGGACGACCAGACCTACGAGGTCACGCGCCCCGCGCTGCGCGCCTATGAACCGGACCGTCCGCCGGTGACGGCACGGGCCGACCTTGGCCGCATGAACGCCGAAGGCTCGGTGATCGACCTGTACGGCAACGGCCATGTGCTGCGCCAGCAGGGCGCCGACGCCTCCAAGGATCCGCAGCTGACCGCCGCGTCGAGCTATTTCCAGCTGCTGGTCAATGACGACATCGTCAAGACCGACAAGCCGGTAAAGCTGACGCGCGGACCCTCGGTGATGACCGCGAACGGGCTGATCTTCAACAACGTCACCCGCGAAGTACAATTGCTCGGCAATGTACGCGGCACCATCGTCACCGGGCCGTCTCCGGGCCGTACGCCGGGACGCTGACCCGGCCCGCGCGGCCGGCCGCCGCGCAACGGCAATAACGCTGCGCGCCCTGCCTGCCCCGCAAGACCCGCATAACCCGCATAACCCGCATAACCCGGCCTAACCCGCACCACCACGCCCTCTAGCCACCGCTGCCAACATGACTGCATCCCTGACGACTTCGTCCCGCCGACACGCCGCCCCGGCCCTGCTCGCCACGGCCATGGCCATCGGCCTGCTGCTGGCCCAGCCCGCGCTGGCCGAGCGCGCGGACCGCGACAAGCCGATGGTGCTCGAGGCCGACAACGCCAGCTACGACGACGTCAAGCAGATCTATACGCTGACCGGCAACGTGGTGCTGACCAAGGGCACGATGATCCTGAAGTCGGATGCGGCCGAGCTGCGCACCGACCCCGAGGGCTACCAGTTCGCGGTGGCCACCGCCAAGGCTGGCAAGCAGGCCTATATCCGGCAGAAGCGCGAGGGCGTCGACGAATACATCGACGGCTGGGGCGACCGCATCGAATACGACGGCAAGCAGGAGCTGTCCAAGCTGATCGGCAACGCGCGCATGGCGCGCCTGCAGGGCGCCAAGATGCTCGACGAGATCCGCGGCGCGGTGCTGACCTACGACAGCCGCAAGGAGTTTTACACCGCTGCCGGCGGCAGCGACAACACCTCGGCCGCCAATCCGTCGGGCCGCGTGCGCGCGGTGCTGTCGCCGCGGCAGAACCCGAATGCGCAGGGTTCGGGCAGCGGCTCGCCGCTGGACCTGAAGCCGGCGCCCGCGCCCGCCAACAAACCCTGACGCCTCGCGGGGACCGATGCCTTGCAAGGACCGCCTCCCCGCCTGAAACGCTGAACGCCAGACTGCCAATGACCGATACCGCCACCATCGCCGAAAAGCCTTCCGTCCAAGCCACGGCCGTCCTCGAAGGCGGCAGCACGCTGGTCGTGCGCCACCTGAAGAAGCGCTATGGCTCGCGCACGGTGGTCAAGGATGTCTCGCTGGACGTGAAGAGCGGCGAAGTGGTTGGCCTGCTCGGCCCCAACGGCGCGGGCAAGACCACCTCGTTCTACATGATCGTGGGGCTGGTGAACCTGGACGAGGGCGATATCGTGCTCGACGGCGACCACATCAGCGGCCTGCCGATCCACGAACGCGCGCGCATGGGCCTGTCTTACCTGCCGCAGGAAGCATCGGTCTTCCGCAAGCTCAACGTCGAGGAAAACATCCGCGCCGTGCTCGAGCTGCAGGTGGAAAACGGCAAGCCGCTGGCCAGGGCCGAGATCGACCGCAGGCTCGACGCGCTGCTCGACGACCTGCAGATCGCGCACCTGCGCAACAACCCGGCGCTGTCGCTGTCGGGCGGCGAACGCCGCCGCGTGGAAATCGCGCGCGCGCTGGCATCGTCGCCGCGCTTCATCCTGCTGGATGAACCGTTCGCCGGCGTGGACCCGATCGCAGTGGGCGAGATCCAGCGCATCGTCAGCTTCCTGAAGGCGCGCAACATCGGCGTGCTGATCACCGACCACAACGTGCGCGAGACGCTTGGCATCTGCGACCACGCGTACATCATCAGCGAAGGCACCGTGCTTGCCGCCGGGCGGCCCGAAGAGATCATCGCCAACGAATCGGTGCGGCGCGTCTACCTGGGCGAAAACTTCCGCATGTGATGTACTGGCCTGCCCGCGGCGGCAGGCCATTGATTCTGCCTGGTTTCACCCCCATCATCTGCATGTGGGACAGCCCACTGCCGGCGTCGATCAAGCCGCGACATCGATAGCAATTTCCGTTCCAACAACGGAAAGATGCGCATAAAATAGGTCGCATGAAACCGTCGCTACAGCTCCGCCTCTCCCAGCACCTGGCACTGACGCCGCAACTGCAGCAGTCGATCAGGCTGTTGCAGCTTTCGACGCTGGAATTGCAGCAGGAAGTCGAACAGGCGCTCACGGAAAACCCCCTGCTCGAACGCGAGAACGACTGGATCGAAAGCCCGCTGCGCGTGGCCGCCGATGGCTCGGTCAACCTGCAGAGCGCGCCCGCGCCGGCACCGGCCGAACCGCAAGGCAACGGCGAGGCGCGCGCCGAGGGCGCGGGCGATGACGACAGCTACGGCGACAGCAACAGCGGCGACGACTATGGCGGCGACTGGAGCCTCGACGATTTCGCGCGCCGCCCGCAAGGCGACGAAGACGAGAAGACGCCGATGCAGCTGCGTGAGGCCGAGCCCACGCTGCGCGAATACCTGATGGAACAGCTCACGCCGCTGAAGATCTCGGTGCGCGACAAGGGCCTGGCCATCTTCCTGATCGAATCGCTCGACGACGACGGCTACCTGAGCGCGACGCTCGAAGAGATCTGCGCCGAACTGCCCGAAGAACTCGAATTCGAGATCGAGGAAGTACAAGCGATGCTGACGCTGCTGCAGAGCTTCGACCCGCCGGGCGTCGGCGCGCGCAACGCGGCCGAGTGCCTGGGCCTGCAATTGCGCCGGCTGCAGCATCCGCAGCGCGAGCTGGCGCTGAACATCGTGCATAACCACCTCGAGCTGCTGGCCGTGCGCGACTACACGCGCCTGAAAAAAGCGCTGCAGGTAGACGAGCCTGCACTCAAGGCCGCGCATGAACTGATCCGCTCGCTGGCACCCTACCCGGGCCACGCATACAGCCGCCCCGAAGCCGACTTCGTCGTGCCCGATGTGTTCGTGCGCAAGAGCGGCAGCGGCTGGATCGCGCAGCTCAATCCGGATGTGATGCCGCGGCTGCGCATCAATGACATGTACGCGCAGATCCTGCGCGGCGCCAAGGGCGAGTCGGGTACCGCAGGCCTGCAGCAGAAACTGCAGGAAGCGCGCTGGCTGATCAAGAATATCCAGCAAAGGTTCGACACGATCCTGCGTGTCTCGCAGGCCATTGTCGAGCGTCAAAAGAACTTTTTCACGCACGGCGAAATCGCCATGCGCCCCTTGGTTTTGCGGGAGATTGCCGATACACTGGGATTACACGAGTCAACCATCTCCCGGGTGACGACCAATAAATACATGGCAACGCCGATGGGTACTTTCGAACTGAAGTACTTCTTCGGCAGCCACGTGTCCACCGAGACCGGTGGCGCGGCTTCATCAACGGCCATCCGCGCCTTGATCAAGCAACTGATAGGAGCCGAAGACCCGAGGAATCCCCTTTCCGACAGTCGCATCGCCGAACTGCTGGGTGAGCAAGGCTTCGTTGTCGCACGACGCACCGTAGCCAAATATCGCGAAGCCCTGAAGATCCCCGCAGTGAATCTCCGCAAGTCTTTGTAGCCGAGCCCACCGCCTGCCTGGTGAGGCTCTTTCAGAAGGAGAAGCGCTATGAACTTCAAGATCAGTGGACACCACCTTGACATCACGCCGCCGTTGCGTGAGTACGTGGAAACGAAGCTGGAGCGAATCGTCAGGCATTTCGATCAGGTCATTGGCGTTAGCGTGCTGCTCTCTGTCGACAATCACAAGGAAAAGGACAGGCGGCAATATGCGGAAATCAATCTACATCTCAGGGGCAAGGACATCTTCGTTGAAGCGCATCATGAAGACCTGTATGCAGCGATCGACGCACTAGTCGACAAGCTGGACCGTCAGGTACTGCGCTACAAGGACCGCGTGCAAGGCCACGACCGCGAAGCGGTCAAGTACCAGATGGCCGCAGCGCAGATGCAGCAATGAGCGTGCCCGGTGGCCCCGCAGAGGGCCGCTGAATCAAAACTGAACAGGCAAGCCGCGCGTAGCGCGGCTTTTTTGCGCCTGCGGCGCTGTGGCGCCTGCGCAAAGGGCCTGTCACCCGTTTGAGACGGAGTGTTCGCAACGGCCGCGGCAGGGTGTATGCTGCGCCATACATGCAGGGCCGCATCCTGCCCGCGCCCGGTTAAGGTGCGGACGCCAACCGGGCGGCGCTGCGCTGCACAATCACAGGGAGGCTGCTGCTCTATAATGGCCGGACGCCTCGGCGTTGCCGGCGACCGGCAGCCCCTGAGCCACACACTGCCCGGCGGAACGGCGGAACCGCCCGCTAACTGAACTCCTGCGCATCGCCCATGAATCGTTTGGCCAAATTGCTGCCACCCGGCAACATCACCCTCGACGTCAGCGTCACCAGCAAGAAGCGTGTGTTCGAGCAGGCCGGGCTCCTCTTCGAGAACAACCATGGCGTGGCGCGCGCCACCGTGACGGACAACCTGTTTGCGCGCGAGTCACTGGGCTCCACCGGACTTGGCGCCGGCGTGGCGATCCCTCACGGCCGCATCAAGGGGCTCAAGCAGCCGCTGGCCGCCTTCATGCGCCTGGCCGAACCGATTCCGTTCGAATCGCCCGACGGCAAGCCGGTATCGCTGCTGATTTTCCTGCTGGTGCCGGAACAGGCCACGCAGCAGCACCTGGAAATCCTGTCCGAGATCGCGCAGCTGCTGTCGGATCGCGACATGCGCGAAGGACTGGCGACGTTGCCCACTTCCGAAGCCGTGCACCAGTTGCTGACCGAATGGCATCCCTGATTCACCGATTGACCTGAACGGGCCGGCACAGACCGGACAGGCACAGCGCCTGGCACACCGCCCCACACGTCATACCCGCATGGAACTCACCGGCGTCACCTCCCAGTCCATCTTCGACGACAACGCAGCCGACCTCAAACTCTCATGGGTCGCCGGCCTAGAAGGTGCGGACCGCGCCTTCGACGTGGAATTCGCCCGCGAAGCCACCTCGGCCGCGGACCTGGTGGGCCACCTGAACCTGATCCACCCCAACCGCATCCAGGTGCTCGGCAAGCCCGAGATCACCTACTACCAGCGGCTGGACGACGATATCCGCAAGCGCCAGATGGGCGAGCTGATCCTGCTGGAGCCGCCTTTCCTGGTGGTGGCCGACGGCATGGAGCCGCCGCCGGACCTGGAGCTGCGCTGTACGCGCTCTTCCACGCCGCTGTTCACCACGCCGGTGTCGTCGGCCGCGGTGATCGACCACCTGCGGCTGTACCTGTCGCGCATTTCCGCGCCGCGCGTGACCATGCACGGAGTGTTCCTCGACATCCTCGGCATGGGCGTGCTGATCATGGGCGAATCGGGCCTGGGCAAGAGCGAACTGGGCCTGGAACTGATTTCGCGCGGCCACGGCCTGGTGGCTGACGACGCGGTCGACTTCGTGCGGCTGGGGCCGGACTTCATCGAGGGGCGTTGCCCGCCGCTGCTGCAGAACCTGCTCGAAGTGCGCGGCCTTGGCCTGCTCGACATCAAGACCATCTTCGGCGAGACCGCGGTGCGGCGGAAGATGAAGATCAAGCTGGTGGTGCAGCTGGTGCGCCGCAACGACGGCGAGTTCGAGCGCCTGCCGCTCGATTCGCAATACCTCGACGTGCTGGGCCTGCCGATCCACATGGTCAAGATCCAGGTGGCGGCCGGCCGCAACCTCGCCGTGCTGGTCGAGGCCGCCGTGCGCAACACCATCCTGCGCCTGCGCGGCATCGACACGCTGCGCGATTTCATGGACCGCCAGCGCGCCGCGATGCAGGCCGATGCGGTCTCGCGCGGCCAGGGCCGCCTGCTCTGAGCGGGCTGATTGCCCGCGCACGCGTTTTCAATTGCTTACAACGGCGGCCTCCCCCGCCGTCAACGCCGACGTCCGGTCTGCCGTTTTGTGCTGTAATGGGCATCGAGCCCATTCCAAGGCCGCCACGAGCCCCTGACACCGTGCGGCCGTGATGTTTTCCACACCAAGGAGAGCGAGCATGAAGAAACTGATCGCGATGTGCGCGCTGGTCACCCCGCTGCTGGCATCCGTGGCCTTCGCCCAGTCGGCGTCGGCACCGGCCGCCCCGGCAAAGGACGCCGCCAAGGCGCCCACCGCGCAGCAGGAAAAGATGAAGACCTGCAATACGCAGGCCGGCGACAAGAAGGGCGACGAGCGCAAGGCGTTTATGAAGCAATGCCTGTCGGCCAAGCCGGACGCCACGCCCAAGACCCAGCAGGAAAAGATGGCTGCCTGCAGCAAGGAAGGCAAGGGCAAGAAGGGCGACGAATACAAGGCGTACATGAAGGAGTGCCTGTCGAAGTCGGCCTGAAGCAGGTCTTCTTCCGAAGCAAACCACGGCAATGGCGGACCGCAAGGTTCGCCATCGTTGTTTCCGGGTCCGCAGTCATCCCCCTGTCATGACGCGGCCATCACGTGATGCTATGCTTCAGTTGCTATGCGCATCATCCTCATCACCGGCATTTCCGGTTCCGGCAAGTCCGTCGCACTGAACGTCCTCGAAGATGCGGGGTACTACTGCGTGGACAACCTGCCGGCGCAGTTCATCCCGGAACTGGCCCGCTACCTTTCCAGCCAGGGCTATACGCACCTGGGCATTGCCACCGACATCCGCAGCCGCGAGTCGCTCGACCAGTTGCCCGATACGGTGCGCACGCTCGCCGGCGAGCACCAGGTCGAGGTGCTGTTCCTGACGGCCAGCACGGACGCGCTGGTGCAACGCTACTCCGAGACGCGCCGGCGCCATCCGCTGTCGATCCGCACCGATGGTGGCGTGGCAAGCCCCGGCGGCGAGCCCGCCTTCAACGACACCGCGCTGATGGAAGCGATCGAGATGGAGCGCGAGCTGCTGAGCCCGCTGGCCGAGGCCGCGCACCGCATCGATACCAGCAATGTGCGCACCAATACGCTGCGCAGCTGGATCAAGGAGCTGATCCGCAACGACAGCGAGCGCCTGACGCTGCTGTTCGAATCCTTCGGCTTCAAGCACGGCGTGCCCAGCGACGCCGACATGGTGTTCGACGTGCGCTCGCTGCCCAACCCCTATTACGACCTGGCGCTGCGCCCGCTGACGGGGCGCGACACGCCGGTGATCGATTTCCTGCAGGCGCAGCCGATGGTGCTGGCGATGGCCGAGGATATCCGCGCCTATGTGGAAAAGTGGCTGCCAAGTTTCATCGCCGACAACCGCAGCTACCTGACCGTCGCCATCGGCTGTACCGGCGGGCAGCATCGCTCGGTCTATATTGCGGAAAGGCTCGCCAACTATTTCCGCGCGCATGGTAATGTGCTGGTGAGACACCGAGAGCTCGCGCCGGCGGGCTGACGCCAAGCGCGCGTGCCTGGGGGCACTGGCGGCGTACGGTCCGGCGGCGCGCCGTTGCTGCATTCTGGCATCCCACTGCATCCCCTTATGCACGCTGGCACCGCATGTCTTCCACCGACCTCTACCGCCCCACCTCGTCCGCCGGGTCCGACCCCGAGCCGCAGACGCTAGACAACCTCCCGCTGTTCCCGCTGCACACCGTGCTCTTTCCCGGTGGCCGGCTGCCGTTGCGCGTGTTCGAGGCGCGCTACGTCGACATGGTGCGCAACTGCCTGCGCGACGGCACGCCGTTCGGCGCCTGCCTGATCGAGAGCGGCGAAGAAGTGGCGCGGCCAGGCAAGGCGACCGTGCCGGAGTCCGTGGGCTGCCTGGCCGAAATCGTCGATTGCAACATGGAGCAGCTGGGCGTGCTGCTGATCCGCGCGCGCGGGCGCGAGCGTTTCCAGATCATCAGCCACGAGACCCGCGACGACGGCCTGCTGGTGGCGCGTGCGCAGGTGCTGCCCGCCGACATCATCGACTGCAAGCTCGAGCTGCTGGGCGAATGCCTGGACGCGCTGCGCCGCATCGTGACGCGGCTGCATGCCGAGCAGCCCGACCGGATGCCGTTCGATGAGCCTTACCTGTGGGACGATCCCAGCTGGGTCGCCAACCGGCTGTGCGAACTGCTGCCGGTGCCGCTGAAGGCCAAGCAGATGCTGATGGCGCTGCCTGACGCGGGCATGCGCATCGAGATCGTGCACCGCTACATGCGGCAGAACCACATCGTCTGAGCGGCGCCGCGGCCGGCTTCAGAACAGGCCGCCGCGGGCCTGGTCTTCCAGCAGCCTGCGCACCGGCGCGGGCGTGCCCAGCGCATCGAGATCGTCGAGCGAGAGCCAGCGCTGTGCCGCTTCCGTGGCGCTGTCCTGCGCCATCAGCTCACCTGGCCCCACATCGACGCGAATCGCGCGGATCAACAGGCGGAAGTGCGTGAAGACGTGGGTCAGTTCGCCCGCCATCGCGGCGCGCACGGGTACGCCATAGGCGCGGGCGTAGTCGAGCGCGGCGGCTTCGGCGGCTTCCGTATCGAAGGGCACGGTGTCGACCGGCATCTCGGGCAGGCTCCACAGGCCGCCCCAGATGCCGCTGCCGGGGCGCAGCCGCAACAGCACTTCACGCTCGCGCCGCACCATCAGCATCACCGTGCTGCGCTCGGGGATCGCGGCGCGCGGCTTTGGCGTGGGCAGCACGCCGGTCAACCCTTCGCGGCGCGCCACGCAGTCGGCGGACAGCGGGCACGCGCCGGCATCGGCCAGGCATGCCGGCTTGCCGCGCGAGCAAACCGTCGCGCCGAGGTCCATCAGCCCTTGCGTATAGGCGACCATGTCTTCGGCCTGGCGCGTGCCCGCTGCGGGCAGCGCGATCTCGGCCAGCTGCCACATGCGCGTTTCCACCGCGCGCTCGCCCGGGTGGCCATGGATGCCGAAGCAGCGCGCAAACACGCGCTTGACGTTGCCGTCGAGAATCGGCGAGCGTACGCCGGCGCTGAAGGCAGCGATCGCCGCCGCGGTCGAGCGGCCGATGCCGGGCAGCGTCGCCAGTACCGCGGGATCGGTCGGGAAAACGCCGCCGTGCTCGCTGACCACCTGCATGGCGCAGCGGTGCAGGTTGCGCGCGCGCGAGTAGTAGCCAAGGCCGGCCCAAAGGGCCATCACCTGGTCCGCGGGCGCGGCGGCCAGTGCCTGCACCGTCGGCAATGTAGCGACAAAGCGCTGGAAATACTCGATCACCGCGCTGACCTGGGTCTGCTGCAGCATGATTTCCGACAGCCAGATGCGGTAGGCGTCGCGCGTGTTCTGCCACGGCAGGTCGTGCCGGCCGTGGCAGCGTTGCCAGTTGACGACCCGTGCGCCGAAATCGGGGGGCACCTGGATGTCGTCGGGGATGGGTGCGGTGGCTCGGGGGGCGGACTTGCGGGGCATGGGGTACGGCTTGTGGTGTGGGGCTGGTGTTGGGCCAGCAGCGTGCGAACGTGTCAAAAAAAGCGCCGCTGTACGCGGCGCTACATGATATACCGGCCCTGAAATACGCCTACCGCCAGCCGCTTCCCGTCACGCCACCGCCAGGCTCGCCTGCTCCGCCACGCCCGCCGGCCGCAGCAGGCGTTGCGCAAACCCCTCGATCTTGCCGCTGCGCTCATCCAGCCCGTTCAGCACCTCCTCGAGCTCCGCGATACGGCTTTCCAGCGTATCGGTCGCTTCGTGGATGCGCTCGATCGAATCGACGCGCCGGCGCAACTGCTTCTGGTGCTCGCGCACCTGCGCCTCGAGCGGCGTCATCACCGATTTGAGCCACACCTCGATATCGCGATTCAGGTCGCGGAAGTTCTCCAGCACGCGGCTGGCCATGGTGCTGAATGCGTTCTGCACCAGTTGCGGCCGCGAGCGCGTCAGCATGCTGACCGTGCCGAAGTGCGCATGCACCAGCCGCAGCGTTACCTGCAGCTCGGCCACGTAGCGCTCGGCGGTGAACTGCATCGGCGTGGGCAGCGTGAAGCCATGCTCGGCATTGAAGCGCCGGTACATGCTTTCGATCAGCTGGTGCAACTGCCCGATCTTGTTGTCGGCATCGGTCACCAGCGCGGTGAGCTGGGCGAACAGCGCATCCATGTCCTCGCGCAGGCCGCGCGAGAAGAAGCGCTCCTTCATCTGCTCGCGCGCGGTCCGCATGGTCCGGCGCACGTCGCGCAGCTGCAGGCTCTTGATGATGTCGGCGCTGTGGCGGCCGAACACCAGCCGCAGAGCCTGGAACTTGCTGATGCTCTGCTCGAACTCTTCCTTCTCGCCCTGCACGCGCATCAGCATGTGCTTGACCATCGCGTGGTTCTTGCCGCGCAGCCCGCGCAGCTCGAACAGTTGCTCGACGATATCGCGGCGGCGGCTCTGCAGCAGCTGCTGCGCGGCCCGCGCCATGTCCTGCGCCTGGCGGTGGACCTGATCGGAGACGATGTCGCGCCGCCGCGGGATCAGCTGGTCGGACAGCACATGCTCGAACTCCGGCAAGCCGCTGCGCGCCAGCAGCGCGTCGTCGTGCGTGACCTTTGCCACCAGGCCCTTCTGTGCCGACACGGGATAGACACGCGCCTGCTCGATGCCCAGCACCTGCGCCGTGCTCGAGACCTGCCGCCCGATCTCGCCGGCGATCTCGGCCGGCTGGCGCAGCGGGTCCCACAGCCCGTCGATCTTGTTGAGCACGGCCAGGCAGCCGCGCCGGTGGCCGGCGTCCACGTGGGTGCGCCACAGTTCCAGGTCGCTCTTGGTCACGCCGGCATCGGCGGCCAGCACGAACACCACCACGTGCGCGTCAGGGATCAGGCGCAGCGTCAGCTCGGGCTCGGTGCCGATCGCGTTCAGCCCCGGCGTGTCCAGGATGACCAGCCCCTGGCGCAGCAGCGGATGCGGGAAATTGATCACCGCATGGCGCCAGCGGGATATCTCGACCATGCCCTCGGCATCGACCGCGTAGGCGGCGTCGGGGTCGCTCTCATGGTAGAGGCCCAGCGCCTCGGCTTGCTGCGGCGGCACGCGCACGGTCTGGACCACGTGCTGGAAGGCTTCGAGCATACCCTCGGGCGAGGACGGATCCAGCGGCACCGTATGCCAGTGTGCCGACGGGCCGGCCTCGAGAAAATCCGCGGTCGAAGCGTCCTGGAGCCTGGTCTCGATCGGCAGCAGCCGGATGCAAGGCGGCTCGGCCTCGTCGTAGCGCAGCTCGGTCGGGCACATCGTGGTGCGGCCCGCCGACGACGGCAGGATGCGGCGCCCGTAGTCGGCGAAGAAGATCGCATTGATCAGTTCGCTCTTGCCGCGCGAGAACTCCGCAATGAAGGCGACCTTGAGCCGGTCGCTGCGCAGCACGTTCTGGATGCGCTGCACGCGGTCGTCGGCCTGCGCGTCGTACAGGTCGTGCTGCTGCAGCCACGACTGGAATTCGGCCAGGGACTGGAGGACCCCCGTTCTCCAGGCGCCGTATTGTTCGAATTGGTGGGCGAGCGTTGTCATGGAGCTGTTCGGCTGACTCGGTTTTTGCCTCGGGGCCGCCGCCGGCGGAGGCGTGCCCGTGTTCCCGCACTGCCGGCCCGCCGCGACCCGGGCGAGCCAATCTGTTCCATTTTTGTAACTTTTTATAACTGCGCACACGATACAGGTTTCCACGGCGGTTTTGTGGAATTCGCGTCCCTTGTGAATGGCGTGCGGGCAGAGTGTTGCGCCGAGCCATCGACAATCGCCGCCGGCGCGCATTGTGCGCCACACGGCGCATCGTAATGGCGGCCACCGGTCAGTGCCGGCTCAGTGCTGGCTCAGTGCTGGCAGTTGGGGCAGTAGAAGGTGGAACGCTGGCCCTGCACGATCTGGCGCACGGGCGTGGCGCAGACCCGGCACGGCTGGCCGGCCCGGTCGTAGACAAAGCAATCGAGCTGGAAGTAGCCGCTGGCGCCGTCGCTGCCGACGAAATCGCGCAGCGTGCTGCCGCCGCGCTCGATCGCCTGCGCCAGGGTCTCGCGCACGGCCTGCGCCAGCCGGTCGCAACGCGCACGGCTGAGGCGGCCAGCCGGCGTGGTCGGGCGGATGCCGGCGCGGAACAGGCTTTCCGAAGCGTAGATGTTGCCGACCCCGACGACGATGCCGCCGGCCAGCAACACCGTCTTGATGGCGGCACTGCGGCCGCGCGTGTGGCGGTGCAGCCAGGCGCCGTCGAAGGCAGCATCGAAGGGCTCGATGCCGAGCGTGCGCAGCAGCGGGTGGGATGGCAGTTCGTGCTCGGGCAGCGTGGTCCACAGCACCGCGCCGAAGCGGCGCGGATCGCGAAAGCGCAGCACCAGCCGGCCCCCGGCGCCCTCCGCCGCCACTACACCCTCTGCACCAGCGGCCAGCACCATGTCCAGGTGGTCGTGGGCGCCGGGTGGCGGCGCCTGCGGCAACACCCTGAGCGTGCCGGTCATGCCGAGATGCACCAGCAGCCAGCCGGCCGGTTCGGCGGGATCGTCGCTGACACACTCGAGCAGCAGGTATTTGCCGCGGCGTTCGATCCGGCGCACCACGCGCTGCGCCAGGCGGGCTTCGAGGTCCGGCTCGACCGGCCAGCGCAACCCGCGGTGGCGCACCGTCACCGCTTCAATGCGCCGTCCCACCACATGCGGCAGCAAGCCGCGCCGGGTCACTTCGACCTCGGGCAATTCAGGCATCGAACCTCTCCGTTGGTTAGCGCTCCAAACTCCTGCCGGCCTTGCTGGCCATGGGCCGGCGCGCCAAGCAGCGCATTGTAGCGGCAGGCTACAATGCCTTTATCCATTCCTTCGCCAGCGCGCGCCCGGAGCACTCGATACATGTCGGACCTGAAGTTGGACCTGACGCCGGACCTGATGCCGGACGCCACATTGCAAGCCTCCCAGTGCGGCATCCCCGTGCACGAGGGCGCATTTTCGCCCACGGCGGGCGCCGCGGGAGCCTTTGCCAGAACCCGCCGCCACGCACGTGCGCTGGGCGCCGCGGCACTGCTCGCGCTGGCCGGCGCCGCGCATGCGGCACCTCCGGCCGGCGACGTGCCGCTGCCGCAGCTTGCGCAGATGCCGCAGCTTGCGCAGATGCAGATCGCCGCCTCCGATGACGCGCGCCCCGCCAGCAGCACCGCCAAGCCGGCACGCAGCCCGCTGCCGTCGCTGGAACTGACCGACGACATCGTCTATATGGTGCTGGCGGCCGAGATTTCCATGCAGCGCGGCCTGGTCGGGCCGGCCTACCGCACCTACCTCGAACTGGCGCGGCAGACCCGCGACCCGCGCTTCGCGCAGCGCGCCACCGAGATCGCCTTCAACGCGCGCATCCCGCAGCAGGCGTTGGATGCGGCCCGGCTGTGGCGTGAAATCTCGCCCAATTCGCCCGCCGCCGCGCAGGTCCTGTCGACGCTGCTGGTGCTGAACGGACGCTGGGACGATGCCCGCCCGCTGCTGCAGCAGCAGCTCGCCGCCGTACCCGCCAGCCACCGCGGCGACGCCATCCTGCAGATGCAGCAGCAGCTGTCGCGCACCAGCGATCCCGCCGGCGCGGCCACGTTGCTGCAGGAACTGACGCGCAACGATACGAAACTGCCGGAAACCCACCTGGCGCTGGCGCGCGCGCGCGAAATCGCCGGCGACGTGCCGGGCGCGATCGCCGCGCTGGACCAGGCACTGAAGCTGCGCCCGGGCTTTGAGGCCGCCGCGCTGATGGCCGCCGAGCTGCGCGCCGAAAAGGAGCCCGACGAAGCCGTCGCCATCCTGAAGCGCTTCCTTGACAAGTCGCCCGAATCGGTCAACGGCCATATCACGCTGGCGCGCCTGTACCTGCTGCGCAACGACATGCAGGCGGCACGGCAGGAGTTCGAGACCTTGCGCAAGGTGGCGCCCGCCGATCCGCGCGTGCCACTGGCGCTGGGGCTCACGAGCCTGCAGGCCAAGAACTACAGCGAAGCCGAGCAATACCTGCAGGAGTACCTGCAGCTGGTCGAGAAGCAACCCACGGCCAATCCCGACATCGCCTACCAGTACCTTGCGCAGATTGCCGAGGAACGTAAGGACTATGCCGGCGCGATCCAGTGGCTGGACCGCATCGAGGACATCCGCCTGGCGCCCGCGGCCACCGCCAAGCGCGCGCAGCTGCTGGCACGCCTGGGCAAGCTCGACGATGCGCAGGCACTGTTCGGCGAGATGCTTGCCGATGCCGAGGAAATCCCCGACCCGGGCCAGCGCGCGCAGCGCGTCATGGCGATCCGCCAGGCCGAGGTGGCCACGCTGATGGAGACCAAGGCTTACGACCGAGCACGCAAGCTGCTCGACGACCGCGTCGCCGCCGAGCCCGACAACGCCGACTGGATCTACGAGCTGGCCATGCTCGACGAGCGCCAGAAGCGCTACGACAGCATGGAAAAGGGCCTGCGCCGCGTGATCGCGCTGCAGCCGCAGCAGAAGCAGGGCTACAACGCGCTCGGCTACTCGCTCGCCGACCGCAACGAACGCCTGCCCGAAGCGCGCAGCCTGCTGGAACGCGCCTCCGAGCTGGGCCCGGACGATCCCTACATCATGGACAGCCTGGCCTGGGTCAAATTCCGCATGGGCGAGCTGCGCCCCGCAGCGGACCTGCTGCGCAACGCCTACTCCAAGGCGCCCGAGGCCGAGATCGGCGCGCACCTGGGCGAGGTGCTGTGGCAGCTCGGCGAGCACGAGGAAGCGCGCAAGACCTGGACCGAGGCCATGCGCATCGATCCCGAGAACGAAACCCTGGTCGATACGCTGCGCAGGTACAAGTTCGACGTGCAGCTGGCCAAGTAACCAACCTCCTGATCCCGTGCCCCCGCTTGCCGCGCGCTTGCGTTGCCAGGCGCGGCACGGGATTTCCGTCAGTCCGGCGGCCGCCGCCGCGCGCCGCCGCTCCACGACCATGCCCATGAATCGAACCAGACGCCTGGCACTGCTTTGCCTGGGCGCCCCATTGCTGCTGCAGGCGTGCGCCAGCGTGGCACCGTCGCGCGGCTTCGATGCCGGCGAATCCAGCGCAAGCCGGCAATACACCGGCCGCTTCTCGGCCAACTACCAGCGCTACGGCCGCGACGAAGGCGTGACCGGCAGCTTCCGCTGGGAAGAGCAAGGCCGCAACGTGCGGCTCGACCTGGTCTCGCCGCTGGGCCAGACGCTGGCAGTGGTCACCGCCACGCCGTCCGGCGCCACGCTGGACCTGCCCAACCAGCCGCCGCGCAACGCGCCCGAGGTCGACACGCTGATGGAAGACGCGCTCGGCTTCGCGCTGCCGGTGGCCGGCATGCGCGACTGGCTGCATGGCCGCGCCGCGCAGGGATCGCCCGCGCGCGCCACGCGCGACGAGCAGGGGCGCCTGTCGACGCTGGCGCAGAACGGCTGGACCGTGCGCTACGTCGCGTGGCAGGACACGCAGCCCGCAAGCACCGCCGCGGCGCTGCCGCGCCGCATCGACCTCGCGCGCGACTCCGGCAGCAATCCGCTGTCGGTGCGGCTCGTCATCGATCCCCAGACGCCATGACCCCTGACCGGACCCCGGCACTGCCGCCACCCGAACTGCGCGACTGTCCCGCGCCCGCGAAACTCAACCTGTTCCTGCACGTGACCGGGCGCCGCGCCGACGGCTACCACACGCTACAGACCGTGTTCCAGCTGGTCGACTGGAGCGACACGCTGCATTTCCGCCGGCGCGACGATGGCATCGTGGCGCGCATCACCGACGTGCCCGGCGTGCCCGCCGACAGCGACCTGGTCGTGCGCGCCGCGCGCGCGTTGCAGGCTGCCACGGGCACCCCCTTCGGCGCCGACATCGAGATCGACAAGGTGCTGCCGATGGGCGGCGGCATCGGCGGCGGCTCGTCGGATGCCGCGACCACGCTGCTGGCGCTGAACCACCTCTGGGGCCTGGGCCTGTCGCGCGAGGAGCTGATGCGCATCGGCCTGGCGCTGGGTGCGGACGTGCCGGTGTTTGTGTTCGGCCAGAACGCATTCGCCGAGGGCGTGGGCGAGCAGCTGACCGCGGTGGCGCTGCCCGAAAGCTGGTTCGTGGTCATCCATCCGAAACAGCATGTGCCGACGTCTGAAATTTTTTCGGACCAGCGCTTGACAAGGGATACGCCCATCTCCATAATTGCGGTCTTCGCTGCTCGCACAAACAAATTCGATTTCGGTCGCAACGACCTGGAACCGATAGCAACAGCGAAGTTCGGCGAAGTCGCCCGAGCCCTGGAATGGCTGAAGCAATACAATCAGCATGCCAGGATGACCGGATCCGGAGCCTGCGTGTTTGCGCGTTTTCCTGACGCAAAGACAGCGCAGCAGGTTTTGGAAAGGTTGCCTCCCGAATGGGATGGCAGGTGTGTGAGGAGTCTGGCACATCACCCGCTCGCAGCGCTCGCATAGCAAGTTATCGTTCGGCGCGGTACGGTAGTTTGGTACCACGAAGAACGGCCCGGTTGTGTAGGGGAGTCGCCAAGTTGGTCAAGGCACCGGATTTTGATTCCGGCATTCGAAGGTTCGAATCCTTCTTCCCCTGCCATTACTTCCTATAGTGTCCTAACGGAACACGATATCTTCCAAGTCACCGGCTTCGCCGGTGACACCAAGCTCCCCCAGCAGCAAGACAGGTGCCCCGAATGAGCAGCGACGGCTTGATGGTATTTACCGGCAACGCCAACCCCAAACTCGCGGAGGCTGTCGTACAGCACCTCGGCATTCCGCTAGGCAAGGCCCAGGTTGGCCGTTTCTCCGACGGTGAAGTCCAGGTTGAAATCCAGGAAAACGTTCGCGGCAAGCACGTCATCGTGCTGCAGTCCACCTGCGCGCCGACCAACGACAACCTGATGGAACTGATGGTGATGGTCGACGCGCTCAAGCGCGCCTCGGCACGCAGCATCACCGC
The DNA here is from genome assembly GCF_015549295.1 of Cupriavidus sp. IK-TO18. Classification (NCBI taxonomy): domain Bacteria; kingdom Pseudomonadati; phylum Pseudomonadota; class Betaproteobacteria; order Burkholderiales; family Burkholderiaceae; genus Cupriavidus; species Cupriavidus sp. IK-TO18. The sequence continues at coordinate 89,282 of NZ_JADGMP010000030.1, read as the reverse complement.
CGCCATGCCCTACTTCGGCTATGCCCGCCAGGACCGCCGCCCGCGTTCGGCGCGCGTGGCAATCTCGGCCAAGGTCGTGGCCAACATGCTGGAAGTCGCCGGCGTCGAGCGCGTGCTGACGATGGACCTGCATGCCGACCAGATCCAGGGCTTCTTCGATATTCCCGTCGACAACATCTACGCATCGCCGGTACTGCTGGGCGACCTGCGCGAGAAGAACTACGGCGACCTGCTGGTGGTCTCGCCTGACGTCGGCGGCGTGGTCCGTGCGCGTGCGCTGGCCAAGGAACTGAACTGCGACCTGGCGATCATCGACAAGCGCCGTCCCAAGGCCAACGTGGCCGAGGTGATGAACATCATCGGTGAAGTCGAAGGCCGCAACTGCGTCATCATGGATGACATGATCGACACCGGCGGCACGCTGTGCAAGGCCGCCCAGGTGTTGAAGGAACGTGGCGCGCTGAAGGTGTTTGCGTACTGTACGCACCCGGTGCTGTCCGGCGGCGCCGCTGCCCGCATCGCCGATTCGTCGCTGGACGAAGTGGTGGTGTGCGACACCATCCCGCTGTCGGAAGAAGCGGCCAAGTGCGGCAAGATCCGCCAGCTCTCGACCGCCCCGCTGCTGGCCGAGACCTTTACCCGCATCGTCAAGGGCGACTCGATCATGTCGCTGTTTGCGGGTTCCTGATAGAATTTAATGCTTTGCTGCGTTGGCAGCCGTTTTGCGGCGGCCAGCGTGACTTGATCGGCGCTGATTCTGTTTTTCACGCCGCAACGAGGCTGTCTGGTCGCGGACGGCCTTCTTTACTTTTGGAGTCATCATGAAAGTTGTCGCTTTCGAGCGTAGCGTACAGGGTACGGGTGCGAGCCGCCGCCTGCGCAATTCGGGCAAGACCCCCGGCATCATCTACGGCGGCGCCGCCGAGCCGAAGATGATCGAACTGGATCACAACGCGCTGTGGCACGCCCTGAAGAAGGAAGCGTTCCACTCGTCGATCCTGGACCTGGAAGTCGCTGGCAAGTCGGAAAAGGCCCTGCTGCGCGCATTCCAGATGCACCCGTTCAAGCCGCTGGTGCTGCACGTCGATTTCCAGCGCGTGTCGGCCAACGACAAGATCCACGTCAAGGTGCCCCTGCACTTCATGAACCAGGAAACCGCTCCTGGCGTGAAGCTGGGCCACGGCCTGGTCAACCACATCGTCAACGACCTGGAAGTGTCGTGCCTGCCGGCCGACCTGCCCGAGTTCATCGAAGTGGACGTCGGCGCGATGGAACTGGGCCAGACCCTGCACCTGGCCGACCTGAAGCTGCCGAAGGGCGTGACCGTCATCACCCACGGTGACGAGAACCCCGCCATCGCCAGCATCTCGCTGCCGGCTGGCGCCGCTTCGGCCGCCGAAGGCGCTGCCGAGGGCGAAGGCGAAACGCCGGCTGCCTGAGCTGCTGCTGCAGCGGGCGCGGCTTCCGGGCCGCGCCACTGAGAAAACCGCCGCCCTTCGCGGCGGTTTTTTTTCGACCCCGCCGAACCGGCACCTGGCTGGATTTTCGGTATCCTTGGCGCCTGTGGCGCAGTCCTGCGCGCCAACGACTCAGTCAATCGCATGATCAAGCTCATCGTCGGCCTCGGCAATCCCGGTGCGGAATACGAGGCCACCCGGCACAACGCCGGCTTCTGGCTGGTGGACCAGCTTGCCCGCATGGGCGGCGCCACGCTGCGCGTGGAAGGCCGCTTTCACGGGCTGGCCGCGCGCGCGCGGCTGTGGGACCAGGACATCTGGCTGCTCAAGCCCTCGACCTTCATGAACCGCTCGGGGCTGGCCGTGGTTTCGCTGGCACGCTTCTACAAGATCCTGCCCGACGAGATCGTCGTCGCCCATGACGAGATGGACCTGCCGTCCGGCACCGTCAAGCTCAAGCGTGGCGGCGGCGCGGGCGGCCACAATGGCCTCAAGGACATCTCGGCCCACCTGACCACGCAAGACTACTGGCGGCTGCGCATCGGCGTTGGCCATCCGCGCAATGCGCCTGGCGGCGCCGGCGCTGGCCGCGAGGACGTAGTCAACTTCGTGCTCAAGCCGCCGCGCAAAGAGGAGCAGGAGGCGATCGACGCGGCCATCGGCCGCAGCATCGATCCGCTGGGGCTGCTGGCGCGCGGCGATGCCGAACGCGCGATGGCGCAGCTGCACACCACTCGCTGAAGGCGGGCAGCGCAGGCACATTCCTGCGACATCCATGTGACACGGGCCGCACACGCGGCCCGTTTGTCGTTGGCGCGCTGCAACTCTTATGTTGCAGACAAGCTGTCATCAAACTTCCATAGGCAGTCCCTACATTGCGGGGTTTCCACCGCGCCGGCATCACATCGTAGCCGGCGCGCATGACAAACCCGCAAGAGAGGAAAGCCCATGTCGTACCTGACCGACGAAGCGCGCGCCGCCGGCCGTGCTGCCAAGCCTGACGTTGACGTGCCCGGCCAGCGGCTGGAAGACATCGTTGCGGCCAACCCGGCCCGCCGCCGTGTGCTGCGCGGCGGCGTGGGCCTGTCGCTGTTCTCCGCCTTCGGCAGCGGCCTGCTGGCCGCCTGCGGCGGCGGCGACGATCCCGCGCCGGCGCCCGCACCTGCCCCCGCTCCGGCGCCGGCCCCCGGTCCGGCACCTGGCGCGGTCACGCCGAGCTATGAGGTCACCTTCGAGCCGGTCGCCAAGTCGACCGCCGACGCGGTGGTCGTGCCGAACGGCTACAGCGTCGACGTGCTGTTCTCCGCCGGCGATCCGGTCGAGGCGGGCGCCACCGGCTATGCCGGCGCGTTCCAGTCGTCGGCCGAAACCGAGCGCCAGGCCGGCGGCAACCACGACGGCATGCACTTCTTCGCGCTGTCGGGTGTCGATCCGCAGAAGGGCGGCCTGCTCGCCATCAACCACGAACTGCCGGACTACAACATCCTGTTCGCCGGCGGCACCTACAGCGCAGGCACCGCCACGCCGGAGCAGAAGCGCATCGCGCTGTCGGCGGTCGGCATCTCGGTGATCGAGGTCGAACTGGCTGCCAGCGGCAAGTGGCAGGTCAAGCGCGACTCGATCTACAACAAGCGCTACACCGGCAACACGCTGTACCGCGTGGGTGGTCCGGCCGCTCCGGTGGTGGGCCCGACCGTGGTTGGCATGCTGAACAACTGCTCAAGCGGGTACACGCCCTGGGGCACCTACCTGACCTGCGAAGAAAGCACGGACAACTACCTGGATCCGATCCAGGATGAGAAGGGCTACGGCTGGGTCGTCGAGATCGACCCGTACGGCACGCTGGGCGCGCCGGCCAAGCGCACCGCGATGGGCCGCTTCGACCATGAGAACGTTGCCTTCATGACCGACACCGGCAACAACGTGGCCTTCTACATGGGCGACGACGGCACGCCGGGCTGCATCTACAAGTTCATCCCGAGCAAGGCGTTCGACCCCAACGATCGCGCCGCCAACGCCAACCTGCTGGACAGCGGCACGCTGTACGTGGCGAAGTTCAACGCCGACGGCAGCGGGCAGTGGATCGAGCTGACGCAAGGCAAGAACGGCCTGACCGTCGGCGCCTCGGATCCGGGCAACTGGACCCAGTTCGCCACCGCACCGGCACCGACCACGGTCGACTTCGCCACGCAGGCCGACGTGCTGGTCAACACCAAGGCGGCCGCGCGCGTGGCCGGCGGCACGCTGATGGACCGCCCGGAATGGATCACGGTCGGCCTGGACAAGACCGTCTACTGCACGCTGACCAACAACAGCGGCCGCCAGCAAACCGACGCCGCCAACCCGCGCGTGCAGAACCTGCACGGCCACATCGTCCAGTGGAAGGAAGCCGGCGACTCGCCGCTGGCCACCACCTTCACCTGGAGCATCCTGCTGCAGGCCGGCGACCCGTCGCTGGCCACGGACAACCTGAAGGGCAACATCAACGGCGATACCTTCTCGAGCCCGGACGGCCTGCGCGTGGACCCGAAGGGCCGCCTGTGGGTGCAGACCGACTCCAGCACCAGCTCGACCTACACCAACACCTTCGGCAACAACAGCATGTACTACATCTCGCCGACGGGGCAGTCGAAGCGCTTCCTGGTGGGACCGAAGGGTTGCGAGATCACCGGCATCGCCTACACGCCGGACCTGACCACCTGCTTCATCAACATCCAGCACCCGACCGGCCAGTGGCCGGACGCCGCCAAGCCGCCGCGCTCGTCGACCATCGTCGTGCGCCGCACGGATGGCAAGCCGATGGGTGCGTGACCGCGTTGTACCGTGTAGTGTCGTAGTACCGTAGTAACTGGGGAAAAGTTAAGCCCCCGCCACCTTGCGGTGACGGGGGCTTTTTTTACCTCTGAGTGCAGTGCGACTTGGTGCGGCGTGGTGCGAAGCGATGCGGGCCGACGGCCAGCCGATCAGGCAGCGTGCTTGGCCGCGGTCAGCAGCCGGTAGCGCTGCATCAGCACCTCTTGCGACTCCACCCGGTTCGGATCCTTGGGGATGCAGGCGACCGGGCAGACCTGCTGGCATTGCGGCTCGTCGAAGTGTCCTACGCACTCGGTGCACTTGTTGGGGTCGATTTCATAGATCTCGGGCCCCATCGAAATGGCTTCGTTCGGGCACTCGGGTTCACAAACGTCGCAGTTGATGCAGTCGTCGGTGATCATCAGCGCCATGGTGTTTCCTTCCTGCGGACACGCCCGCGCCCGACTGGCCGCGGTCTGACGTGTCTGAAGCCGTATTTTATTCCGGTTTGGCGATTTTCTCTTGCAGCCAGCGCTCCACCGACGGGAACACGAACTTGCTGACATCGCCGCCCAGCACCGCGATCTCGCGCACGAAGGTGCCGGAGATGAACTGGTACTGGTCCGACGGGGTCAGGAACATGGTTTCCACGTCGGGCAGCAGGTAGCGGTTCATGCCCGCCATCTGGAATTCGTACTCGAAGTCGGACACCGCGCGCAGGCCGCGCACTATCACGCGCGCATTGTTCTTGCGCACGAAGTCCTTGAGCAGCCCGGCGAATCCTTCCACGCGGACGTTGGGATAGTGCCCGAGCACTTCGCGGGCAATGCCGATGCGCTCGTCGAGCGAAAAGAACGGGCGCTTGTTGGGGCTGTGCGCCACGCCGACCACCAGTTCGTCGAAGATGTTCGACGCACGGCGGACCAGATCCTCGTGTCCCCGGGTCATTGGATCGAAGGTGCCGGGATAGACCGCGATGACCATACTTCCTCCTTGATCTGCCCGCTGCCGGCCGTTGTGGCCGCCTCGTTCGCCGGCCGGACCGGCGCGGGTGCTGCGTCGCGAGCGTTGTGACAGCGGCGTAGTGTAACCCTAAATGCGCCACTTGGAAGGCGGGCGGCACACCGTTTTGCGGCACTGCACCCAAGAATCCGTTCCGCAATCGGGAAGGTGCCCTTAGCGCATGGCGAAACTGGAGCTTCGCGCAATCCCGGAGCAGGCCGTCAACCGGCGCCGTTGCCGTGCTGTGGGTGCTGGCGGTGCTGCAGCAGATGGAAATGCACCGCGCCGGCGCGCGCATGGCGCACGATCTCAAGCGATGCCGGGACCGGGGCGTCGACGCCGGTCAGCGCATGGTCGGTTTCGACATAGACGGCGCCACCGGGCCGCAGCAGCCGCGCGGCATGCTCCAGCGACGGGCCGATCCAGTCCTCGGCAAAGGGCGGGTCCAGGAACACCACGTCGAAGCTGCCGTCGGGCAGCTGCGCCGCGACCGTAAAGGCATCGCCCTGCACGACGCGCACCTGGCTGGCATCGAGCCGGTACTGGTTGTCGCGCAGCTGCCTGGCTGCGCGCGGGTTGAATTCCACCAGCGTTACTGCAGCCGCGCCGCGGGAGGCGGCTTCGAAGCCGAGCGCGCCGGAGCCGGCGAACAGGTCCAGGCAGGCTAGCCCCGACAGGTCCTGGCCGAGCCAGTTGAACAGGGTTTCGCGCACGCGGTCGGGCGTCGGACGCAAACCCTGAGCGTCCGGCACCGGCAGCAGCGTACGCTTCCAGCGCCCGCCGATGATGCGGACCTGGGACGGCGCCTGGCGCGGCACCGGGCGCGGAGGGGCTGCGGGAGAACGTCCGCCGGCGGCAGCGGCCGGCGCGGAGGAAGGAGTACGCCCGCCGGGAGCGGGCGAAGGCAATCGGGAACGCGAATTCATCCCGTGATTGTAGAGCCTGCGGGACGGTTCGCCGCAGCCACGCGTGAGGCCGCGCGCATAGGCGGACCCGCGCGTTGAGGCGCCTGCATCACTTCCGCGATGCGGTCGGCGCGCTTCCCACCGGGCCGCCGACGATCACCGTGGCCATGCCGTCCGGGCGCACATGGCGCTGGAAGGCCGCCCTGACCTGCTCGCGGGTGACCTTGCCGACCTGCGCGGTCCAGGTGTCAAGATAGTCCAGCGGCAGTCCGTACCAGCCGATATTGGCAACGTTCGTCAGCAGCTTGCGGTTGTTGTCGATGCGCAGCGGGAAGCCGTTGATCAGGTTGTCCTTGGCCGCGCGCAGTTCCTTGTCGGTCGGCCCTTCCGCGACAAAGCGCGCCAGCACCTGGCGCACCAATGCCAGCGCTTCATCGGTCTGCGCCTTCTTGGTCTGCAGGCTGATGCCGAACGGCCCCGGCTGTTTCGACGGCGCGAAATAGCTGTCGACACCGTAGGTCAGTCCGCGCTTCTCGCGCACCTCGTCGGTCAGGCGCGAACTGAAACCGCCGCCGCCAAGCACGTAGTTGCCCACCAGCAGCGCGAAGTAGTCAGGGTCGCCGCGCGCGATCGACGGCTGGCCGATGGCCACGCTCGATTGCTGCGCCGGATGCGGCAGGCGCTGCTCGCTGGCCGGGATGTTGAGCTTGACCTGCGGCAGCGCCGGGGCGGCACTGCCCTGCGGCAGCCCGCTCGTAAGCCGCTCGGCAAGGGCTTCGGCCTGCTTGCGGTCGATGGCGCCGATCAGCGTCACCACCGCGCGCTGCGCGCCGTAGTTGTCGCGCCAGAATCTGGCGATGTCATCGCGCGTGATCGACTGCACGCTCTCCGGCGTAGCCGCGATGCCGTAGGGATGGTCCGGGTACATGGCCCTGGACAGCGCCTTGTCGGCAATCACCCCCGGCTTGGTGTCGGCCTCGCGGATGGCGGTGATCAGGCGCTGCTTCTCGCGCCCGACCACGGCGTCCGGGTAGGTCGGCGCCTTGATCAGCTGCGCGGCCAGCGCCACCGACTGGTCCAGCTCGAGTTGCGCGGTCAGCGTGCGCAGCCCGATGCCGCCGCGGTCGCCGCCCGCCGCGCCGCCGAAAGCCGCTCCGGTATCGGCAAAGGCGTCGGCAATCTGCGCCTCGTCACGGGCCGGCTGGCCGTCCTGCGCGCCCGCGCCCTTGTCCAGCAGCGCCGCCGTCAGCGTCGCCAGGCCGGCCTTGCCGGGCGGGTCATAGCGGCTGCCGGCATCGAAGTCGATATTGACGTCGAGCATCGGGATCGACGGGCTGTGGACAAAGTACACGCGCGCGCCGGTGGATGCGGTCCAGTGCTCGATCGGGATCGCGGCCTGGGCCAGCTGCGCGGCCAGCAGCATGGCGGCGCCGAGCGCCGCGCCGGCCAGCATGCGCAGCGTGCGGGGCCGCGCATTGAATGAAGTGGCGGACTGGGACATGGTCGTTCCTCAGTGGCGCAGGCCCGACGGGGCCTGGGTCTTGGGCTTGTTCGGATCGATCGGCTGCGGCACCAGCGTGGCCACGGTCAGGTTATCGTCGTTGAAATACTTCGAGGCGACTGCCTGCACCTGCGCCGGCGTGACGGCCTTGATCTTGTCGAGCATACGGTCGATCTGGCGCCACGAGAGATCAGAAATCTCGGATACGCCGATCTCCATGCCTTGCCCGAACACCGAATCGCGCTTGTAGATCTGCCCGGCCACCACCTGCGCCTTGACCCGCTTGAGCTCTTCCGGCGAGACCCCTTCCTTGGCAATGCGCTGGATCTCGGCGCGCAGGGCGCGCTCGATCTCGTCGGTGCTGTGGCCGGCCGCGGGCGTGCCGTCGAGGACGAACAGCGACTCGCCGCGGTTGATGCTGTCGTAGCCGACGTTGACGTCGTCGGCCAGGCGCTGCTCGCGCACCAGTTCGCGCGTCAGGCGGGCATTGTCGTAGCCGTTGAGCACGGCCGCCAGGACTTCCAGCGCGTACGGGTCGACGTCCTTCTCGACATCGCGCAGCCGCGGCACCTTGTATGCCATCACCATGTACGGGTTCTCGGCCGGTGCCTTGACCCAGATGCGCTTGATGCCCTTCTGCTCCGGCTCTTCCTGGTCCTTGCGCAGCGGCAGCGTGCGCGGCTTGAGCTTGCCGTAGTAGCGCTGGGCGAGCGCGCGCACTTCCTCGGCCTTGACGTCGCCGGTGACGATCACCATCGCGTTGTTCGGCACGTACCACTGGCGGTACCAGTCCCTGACGTCCTCGACCCGCATATTGACCAGGTCGTCCATCCAGCCGATCACCGGATGGCGATACGCCGCCGCGGTATAGACGGTGGCGAGCAGTTGCTCATAGACGGTGCCGCGCGACGAGTCGTCGGTGCGCAGGCGGCGCTCTTCCATCACCACCTTCATCTCGCGGTCGAACTCGTCCTTTTTGATGATGAGGTTGGCCATGCGGTCGGCCTCCAGCTCCATCATCTTCGGCAGGTACTGCTTGCCGATCTGCTGGTAGTACATGGTGAAGTCGCGGTTGGTCAGGGCGTTCTCGCGCCCGCCCAGTGCCGCCACCTGCTTGGAGAACTCGCCCACGCCGACCTTGGGCGTGCCCTTGAACATCATGTGCTCGAGCATGTGGGCCACGCCCGTGGTGCCGCTGACTTCGTCGATGCCGCCGACGCGGTACCAGATCTGGTGCGCCACCGTGGGCGCCCGGTGGTCTTCCTTGACGATCAGCCGCAGGCCGTTGGAGAGCCGGTATTCGGTGGTGCCATGCGCGGTGGCGCCGGCGGGCGCGGTCTGCGCGGAAGGCATCGGCGATCCGACCACGCCTTGGGCGCCGGCCGGCAATGACCAGGGGAGCAGGCCGAGCAGCAACGCCGGGACGATGCGCCGCGCCAGGCGCGCGGCGCCGGCTGGAAGTGCTGAGGACGTAGGCTGGGAATGCCGTTGGATGCGTGCTTGGGCACCTTCGGCGCCCGCCGCGGTCAGGACAGCGCAATGGTTCATGCGACCCCGTCTGCTAGAATTTTGCCGATCGATCCGCGCGGGCGGCATGCGCGCGCGGATCAGCCATGTAGCGAACTGATGTAGCGAACTATACGCAATCGCCGGCCGGGACCACAACGGGTTCTCCCCGACCTTCGCGATGTCAGCGTAAGCCCTTGATTATTAACCGGTCGCCTGCCGGCAGTGTGCCACCAGGGTAGCGGCCCCGGTATTGACTCCATTCCCCAATGTTTAGTTTCTGGAAGAAGCGCAAGGCCGAGCCCGCGTCCGTCGAAACGCCAGCGCCGGCACCCGCGCCGCTAGAGGCGCCCGCGCCCACCCCCACGCCTGCCCCGGCCCCTACCCCGGCTCCGGTCCCGACGCCGACACCAGTCCCCGCCCAGGTGCCGCCCCCGGCGCCGGCCCCCGTGGCCGTGTCCCAGGCCGCGCCCGAGGCCGCCACCATCGAAACGCTTGAACTGGTCCCCCCGCCCGCCACCAGCGCCGAAGCCCGGCAAGGATGGATGCAGCGGCTGCGTACCGGCCTGTCCAAGACCAGCCGCAACATCGGCACGCTGTTCGTCGGCGTCAAGGTCGACGAGGCGCTGTTCGAGGAGCTGGAGACCGCGCTGCTGATGGCCGACGCGGGCGTGGAAGCCACCGAATATCTGCTCGCCGAGCTGCGCAAGCGGGTCAGGTCCGAGCGCATCGAATCGGCCGAAGGCGTCAAGGCCGCGCTCAAGACGCTTCTGACCGACCTGCTGCGCCCGCTGGAAAAGACCATGGCGCTGGGCCGCGAACAGCCGCTGGTGATGATGATCGCGGGCGTCAACGGCGCCGGCAAGACCACCAGCATCGGCAAGCTGTGCAAGCACTTCCAGCGCTACGACCAGAAGGTGCTGCTGGCCGCCGGCGATACCTTCCGCGCCGCCGCGCGCGAACAGCTGACGATCTGGGGCGAGCGCAACAACGTCACGGTGGTGGCGCAGGAAAGCGGCGACCCCGCCGCGGTGATCTTCGACGCGGTGAACGCGGCCAAGGCGCGCGGCATCGACATCGTGATGGCCGATACCGCCGGCCGCCTGCCGACGCAGCTGCACCTGATGGAAGAGCTGAAGAAGGTCAAGCGCGTCATCAGCAAGGCCATGCCGACCGCGCCGCATGAGGTGCTGCTGGTGATCGACGCCAATACCGGCCAGAACGCGCTGCAGCAAACCCGCGCCTTCGACGATGCGCTGGGGCTGACCGGCCTGGTCGTGACCAAGCTGGACGGGACAGCCAAGGGCGGCATCCTGGCGGCGATCGCACGCCAGCGCCCGGTGCCGGTGTACTTCATCGGCGTGGGCGAGAAGGTGGAGGATCTGCAGCCGTTCAAGGCGGAGGAATTCGCCGAAGCGCTTCTGGGATAAGCATCCAGAACAACGCCGATGCCAACGGTTTTGGGTGCTCCCAAGCCGCCCGAGCTGGCCCAAGCAAGGTGTTCTCCCTCTCCCCTCATGGGGAGAGGGTTGGGGTGAGGGGTGGTCTAGCAAGGAACCACGTGAAGCGAGGCCAGCGGTTTGAACCCACAGGCGTCAGCCGTTGAGACCCTCCAGTCCTCACCCCTGCCCCTCTCCCGCAAGCGGGAGAGGGGAGCAAACCCTCAGCACATCAAAGCAACACGCTCACTCCGCGTCCGGCTGCGCCTTCGGCTCCGCCTTCTGGAACGCCTCCATCGCCATGCACGCTTCGTAGATCCTCGCGATCGCCGGATAGCGGCTCACGTCGACATTGAAGCGCTGCGCATTGAACACCTGCGGCACCAGGCAGATATCGGCCAGCGTCGGCGTATCGCCAAGGCAGAAGCGCCCCGCCTTGCCGCCGCGCGCCAGGTTGGCCTGCAGCGACTCGAAGCCCAGCTCGATCCAGTGGCGGTACCACGCGTCCTTGACCTCGTCAGTCACACCCACCTTGTGCTTCAGGTACTTGAGCACGCGCAGGTTGTTCAGCGGATGGATCTCGCACGCGATTTCCTGCGCCAGCCCGCGCACATAGGCGCGGTCCAGCGCCGTGCCGGGTAGCAGCTTCGGCTCGGGATGGACTTCGTCCAGGTATTCGACGATGGCCAGCGATTGCTGCAGCACGTTGCCGTCGTCGGCCAGCGCCGGCACCAGGCCGTCAGGGTTCACCGCGCGGAATTCGGGCTTGAGCTGCTGGCCGCCGTCCTTGAGCAGGTGCACCGGCACGTATTCGTACGGCAGCCCCTTCAGTTCCAGCGCGATGCGCACGCGGAACGAGGCTGAGCTGCGGAAGTAGCTGTAGAGCTTGAGCATCGGATCAGACTACCTTGATGGTGAGGTCGCCCACGCCGCCGACGTGGCATTGCATGACATCGTCCTTGACCACCGGGCCCACGCCTTCAGGCGTACCGCTGAAGATCAGGTCGCCCGGCTGCAACTCGAACAGCCTGGACAGGTACGACACCATCTCCGGCACCGACCAGATCAGGTCCGACAGGTCGCCGCGCTGCTTCTCCACGCCGTTGACCGACAGCGTCACTTCGCCCTTCTGCGGATGGCCGATGGCCGAGACCGGCACGATCGGGCCGATCGGCGCCGACTTGTCGAAGGCCTTGCCGGTTTCCCAGGGGCGGCCGGTTTTCTTGGACTCGTTCTGCAGGTCGCGGCGGGTCATGTCCAGGCCCACGGCGTAGCCGAACACGTGCTGCGCGGCGCTTTCCACCGGGATGTCGCGCCCGCCCGTGCCGATCGCCACCACCAGCTCCACTTCATAGTGGCAGTTGCTGGTGCCCGGCGGGTACGGGAACGCCCCTTCGGTGCCGTCGGCGACGTAGCTGACCGCGTCGGCCGGCTTGCAGAAGAAGAACGGCGGTTCGCGGTCGGGGTCCGAGCCCATTTCGCGGGCATGGGCAGCATAGTTGCGGCCGACGCAGTACACGCGGCGGACCGGGAAGCTAGCGTCGCTGCCACGCACCGGCACCCCAACGGGGGCCGGCGGGGCGAACACGAATTCGGTCATGCATCTCTCCAGATTTTTTCTGATCGGTCCCGCAGCCGGGATGCGAGGGTGTGCATCGCGGCGTCGCCAGCAGACGCCCCCGGCGCGGCAGGGCCACAGGATACACCGCGCGCGGTGGGCTGCGTACGACGGCATACAATGAATCCAGGCGGGCCCGCGACCACTCTGCACCACGGCAGTGCAGCGTGGACCGCCGAACCCGGCGCGAATCTTGCATGGCGCACTGCAACAGAATCAAGCCATGACCCGACGCCATCCGCCCCCATCGCCATCGACGCCTGCCCCCGCCGCCGGTCGGGCGCTGCGTATCCTGCTGGTGCGCGATCCCCTTGACGGTAACCCACTCAACGTCGAGACCATCCGCAACGGACTGGTCAGCGCGGGCTTCAGCGAGATCCAGATCGTCGATGCCGACTTGCGGCTGCCGGACGTGATCACCGCGACCCAGCCCGACATGCTGATCATCGCCTCGGAATCGGCCGCGCGCGACACCATCGAGCACGTCTGCGTCTCGACCCAGCATGCGCCGCGCCCCATTGTGCTGTTCACCGACAACGACGACAGCCAGCGCATCAAGGCCGCGCTGTCGGCGGGCATCACCGCCTATATCGTCGACGGCCTGCGCGCCGAGCGCGTCAAGACGGTGCTCGACGTCGCCTATGCCCGCTTCGAGCTGGACCAGCAACTGCGCGCCGAACTCGACGCCACCCGCCTCAAGCTGGCCGAGCGCAAGGTGGTCGAGCGCGCCAAGGGCCTGCTGATGCAGGCGCGCGGCATCACCGAGGACGAGGCCTACAAGCGCCTGCGCAGCATGGCGATGGAGCGCGGCCTGAAGCTGGTCGATGCAGCCCAGCGCGTGATCGACGTCATGGGCTGAACGCCCGCCTGCCGGCCGCGTGGCGCCACAGCCCGCGGCTGGTGCAATGCACGATACTGGCGCTGCCCCAAAGCGAATCCTTCGCGCCCCGCCGTCCTCGGCTCTGCCCCGGGATGCGGCAGCGCAGCCGGCGCACGCACCGCGTTCGCTCATTTCATCCCGAAGCATCACTCCGCCGGCACGGTTCCGCCCCGAAATGCTGCACCGCACAGGCTGGCACACGCCTTGCGATATGCAGGCATCGGCCAACGGCGGCCGATCACAATTTAGGCGGACCCAGCCAACGCAGGCTGCGTCACGCCATGGACAACGGCGTCCCTGCACCGTACCCGTCTTCTGGCGAAGCCGGCACGGACGGGGACGCTTTTTTCTTGGAGTTTCGCAATGCCCTCTCGCCTCAGGATTGCCAAGCCGCTGCACGCGGCGGTGAACGCCTCCGAAGCCGCCTCGGCGGCCGCAGCCGACGCGGTGCCGGCCAGCAGCGGCCGCCGCCGCGCGCTGGCGACCATCGCCGGCGCCAGCGTGATGACGCTGGTCGATCCGCTGGTGCGCGCCGGGGCGTGGGCGGCGGGCTCCGACGCCCCCGAGAAGACCGACGTGCGCATCGGCTTCATCCCGCTGACCGACTGCGCCTCGGTGGTGATGGCGTCCACGCTCGGCCTCGACAAGAAGTACGGGATCAAGATCACGCCGACCAAGGAAGCCTCGTGGGCCGGCGTGCGCGACAAGCTGGTCAACGGCGAGCTCGACGCCGCGCACGTGCTGTACGGCCTGATCTACGGCGTGCAGCTCGGCATCGGCGGCCCCAGGAAAGACATGGCGGTCCTGATGAACCTGAACTACAACGGCCAGGCCATCACGCTGTCGTCCAAGCTGGCCGAGAAAGGCGTGCGCGACGGTGCCAGCCTGAAGGCGCTGATGATGAAGGAAAAGCGCGACTACACCTTCGCGCAGACCTTCCCCACCGGCACGCACGCGATGTGGCTGTACTACTGGCTCGCGGCCAACGGCATCAACCCGATGCAGGACGCCAAGGCCATCACCGTGCCGCCGCCGCAGATGGTGGCCAACATGCGCGTGGGCAACATGGACGGCTTCTGCGTGGGCGAGCCCTGGGGCGCGCGCGCCATCGCCGACAAGATCGGCTTTACCGCCGAGACCACCCAGTCGATCTGGAAGAACCATCCGGAGAAGACGCTCGGCACCACCGCGGAATTCGTGCAGAAGTACCCCAACACCGCGCGCGCGATGGTGGCTGCGGTGCTGGAAGCGTCCAAGTTCATCGACGCTTCGGCCTCGAACCGCCGCAAGACCGCCGAGACCATCGCCGCCAAGTCCTACGTCAACACCGACATGGACATCATCCTGGACCGCATGCTTGGCCGCTACAGCAACGGCCTGGGCAAGACCTGGGACGATCCCGATGCCATGAAGTTCTACCAGGACGGCAGCGCCAACTACCCGTTCCTGTCCGATGGCATGTGGTTCCTGACCCAGCACAAGCGCTGGGGCCTGCTCAAGGAGCACCCCGACTACCTGGCCGTGGCGAAGCAGGTCAACCGCATCGACATCTTCAGGCAGGCCGCCACCGCGGCGCAGGTGCCGCTGCCCAAGGGCGACTTCCGTACCGCAAAGCTGATCGACGGCGTGGTCTGGGATGCCACCAAGGACCCGAAGGCGTATGCCGACGGCTTCAAGATCAAGGCCGGCGCGCAGAACGCTTGACCACAGGCCGCCACCACCCCACCGATCCGCAGCGCCCCTGGATAAAGGAGCCCGATGTGAATGCCATCGCCCACACCGCGCCTGAAGGCGCCAATGCTGCCAATGTCGCCGCCACCGACACCGACATCAAGGAACGCGCACGGCGGCGCGAGCTGGAAATCGCCGCGCAGGAACGGCGCGCACAACGCCACGCACAACGCCAAGACCTGCTCGGCGCGCTGGTGCTCAAGGCCGTGCCGCCGATCCTGGGCTTTGCCGTGTTCGTGATGGCCTGGCACGGCATCGCCACGCTGATCCCGGCGATTCCGACGCCGGGTGCAACGTGGAACGCGGCGGTGCCGCTGTTCTCCGACCCGTTCTACCGCAACGGCCCCAACGACCAGGGCATCGGCTGGAATGTGCTGGCGTCGCTGGCGCGCGTGGCCGCGGGCTTCGGCCTGGCCGCCGTGATCGGCATTCCGGCGGGCTTCCTGATCGGGCGCTTTGCATTCCTGAACGCGATGGCGTCGCCCGTGATCAGCCTGCTGCGGCCGGTCTCGCCGCTGGCGTGGCTGCCGATCGGGCTGCTGCTGTTCAAGGCTGCCAACCCGGCGGCGATCTGGGCCATCTTCATCTGCTCGATCTGGCCGATGGTGATCAACACCGCGGTAGGCGTCACGCGCGTGCCGCAGGACTACCTGAACGTGGCGCGCGTGCTTGACCTGTCGGAATGGAAGGTGTTCACGCGGGTGCTGTTTCCCGCGGTGCTGCCCTACATGCTGACCGGCGTGCGGCTGTCGATCGGCACGGCGTGGCTGGTGATCGTCGCGGCCGAGATGCTGACCGGCGGCACCGGCATCGGCTTCTGGCTGTGGGACGAGTGGAACAACCTGAAGGTCGAGCACATCGTGATCGCGATCTTCGTGATCGGCATCATCGGACTGATGCTCGAGCATGCATTGCTGGCACTGGCACGGCGCTTCAGCTACGGCGCCAACTAAAAGCGAGGGAGAGACGCCATGGACAAGTTCGTCAGCATCGAGAACGTCGGACAGACCTTCAAGACGCGCAAAGGGCCGTTCGTCGCCCTGCGCGACATCAACCTTCAGATCGCCGAGGGCGAGTTCATTACGCTGATCGGCCACTCCGGCTGTGGCAAGTCCACGCTGCTGAACCTGATCGCGGGGCTGGCCACGCCGACCACCGGCGCGCTGATCTGCGCCGGGCGCGAGATCGCCGGACCCGGGCCGGAGCGCGCCGTGGTGTTCCAGAACCATTCGCTGCTGCCGTGGCTGACCTGCTTCGAGAACGTCTACCTGGGCGTGGAGCGTGTGTTCGGTGCCAGCGAAGGCAAGGCTGAACTGAAGACGCGCACGCACGAGACGCTGGCACTCGTGGGCCTGACGCACGCCGAGGGCAAGTATCCGCACGAGATCTCCGGCGGCATGAAGCAGCGCGTCGGCATTGCCCGCGCGCTGGCGATGGCGCCCAAGGTGCTGCTGATGGACGAACCCTTCGGCGCGCTCGATGCCCTGACCCGCGCACACCTGCAGGACGAACTGATCAAGATCGTGGCGCGCACGCGCAGCACGGTGGTGATGGTCACGCACGATGTCGACGAGGCCGTGCTGCTCGCCGACCGCATCGTGATGATGACCAACGGCCCGGCCGCCACCATCGGCGAGATCCTCAGGGTGGACCTGCCGCGCCCGCGCGACCGCGTGGCGCTGGCCGACGACAAGGACTACCACGCCTGCCGTACCGCGGTGCTGGACTTTCTCTACCGCAAACAGCGCAATCCCGCGCTCCAGGAAGCAGCCTGAGCGTGCTCCCCGCCGTCGCGCTCGTCCGTGGCAACGGGCGGCGATGGGCGCGACGGCGCTGCTCCGCTATCATGAACCCAGAACAGACTCCTCCCCCAAGCCGCCATGACCACGCCAGCCAACCCGTTTTCCGCCGCCCGCTATATCAAGGAAGTCGGCCGTGGCGTCAACGGCGCGCGCGCGCTGCCGCGCGACGACGCCAAGACCCTGTTCGACGCGATGCTGGCTGGGCGCGTGTCCGACCTGGAGCTGGGCGCGATCCTGATGGCCTACCGCATCAAGGGCGAGGCCCCGCACGAACTGGCCGGCATGCTCGAGGCCGCCCATGCGCACTGCCAACCGCTGCCCGCGCCGCCCGAGCGCCAGGTGGTAGTGATCCCCAGCTACAACGGCGCACGCAAGCAGCCAAACCTGGTGCCGCTGCTGGCGCTGCTGCTGGCTCGCGACGGCATCCCCGTACTGGTGCACGGGACGCGCGTCTTCAATGACCGCATCACCAGCATGACCCTGTTCGAGGCGCTGGGCATTCCCCTGTGCGCCAGCACGGCCGAAGCCTCGGCACGGCTGCGCGAGACCGGCGGCGACGGCCCGCTGGCGGTGCTGCCGGTCGATGTGCTGTCGCCGGGCCTGTCGCAGCTGCTGGAGCGGCGCACCGTGATCGGCTTGCGCAACTCGTCGCATACCGTGGCCAAGATGCTGCAGCCGGTGGGCGAGCACGCGCCGGCTGAAGGCTTGCGGCTGTATAGCTATACCCACCCGGAATACCGCGAGACGCTGACCGACTATTTCTCTCACGAGCCGGCCAACGTGCTGCTGGCACGCGGCACCGAAGGCGAAGTGGTGGCCGATGCGCGCCGCAGCGGCCGCATCGACTGGCTGCATGAAGGGCACCAGCAGACGCTGGTCGATCCCTCCGGCGGATCGCTGGCCGAAGTGCCGGATCTGCCGCCCGGCAATGATGCCGGCCTGACCGCGGCATGGATCCGGCGCGTGCTCGATGGCGCCGTGCCGGTGCCGGCGCCAATCGCCACGCAGGTCGAAGCCATCCGCGAGTGCCTGAAGCTCGGCACCCGCGTCACCTGGGCCAGTCCGGTCTAAACGCGCGGTCTGAGCGCGGTCTGAGCCCGGACCGCCCGGTTCAGGGCTTGCGCGCCGGCAGCGGGATGCGCTCGCGCTCGTCGCCCGGCACGCGCGGAAACTGGTCGTCCTCCCAGCGTCTGGCAGCGGACTCGATGGCTTCCTTGCTGCTGGCCACGAAATTCCAGTAGATGAAGCGGCGGCCGTCGGTCGGGTCGCCTCCCAGCAGCATCACGCGCGAAGGCGCCGTCGCCATCAGCAGCGCCGGCTGCCCGGGCGTCAGCACCACCATGTGCTCGGCCGGCAGCGGCTCGCCGTCCAGCGACACCGCGCCGTCCACCGGGTAGATGCCGCGCTCGGCATGGTCGGCGGGGATCTCCACGCTCGCGCCCGCATCCAGCTCGATCGCCACGTACAGGGTGCGGCTGAAGACCTTGACCGGCGAAGTCTTGCCGAAGGCATCGCCGGCGATCACCACCATGCGCACCCCCGGCCGCTCGATGCGCGGCAGCGTTGCAGCGGGATGGTGGAAGAAGGACGGTTCGTCGGTCTCGTGCGACTGCGGCAATGCCACCCATGTCTGGATGCCGTGCAGGCGCGCGCCGTCGGCGCGCGCGGAATCGGGCGAGCGCTCCGAATGGACGATGCCGTGGCCGGCAGTCATCCAGTTGACGTCGCCCGGCCGGATCGCCTGCTCGCTGCCGAGACTGTCGCGGTGAATGATCTCGCCTTCGAACAGGTATGTGACGGTCGCCAGCCCGATATGCGGATGCGGGCGCACATCGGCACCCTCGCCCGGCGGCATCTGCACCGGCCCCATATGGTCGAAGAAGATAAATGGCCCGACCGTCTGGGTCGCAGCGGCCGGCAGCAGGCGGCGCACGGTGAAATCGCCCAGGTCGCGCACATGCGGTTTTAACAAGTGTTCGATAGCAGACATAGCTCCTCCGGAGTATGAGAGATCGGCAAGCGTGCCAGCTTGCCGCCGCTTGCGTCGAGTGTAGCCGCTGGCGCAACAAATCATTCCACTGGCATGCAGAACCGGCGGGCACACATTCGCTCTAACACCAGTGTACCCAGCCACGAGTATCCCCGAAGCCGCTTCATAGCGTTATTGCTATTCTATGCGGTGAGTCAATCGACGGGAACTATCAAGACCGTTGGGACTCCAATTAGCACTCACCCGGATGGAGTGCTAAGATGTGTTGCAGTGCCGCCGCCGTTCCCACAAGGACGTGCGGGACATGACCCGGCAACCCAACCGCCGGATGCGAAAGGAGCGATTGAGTGAACGCAGTCTTGTCTGCCGAACAAACCCTGACGACTAGCCGTCTGCCGACGGCGCCCCGTAGCGGGAGCAGCTTTGCGCTGACCTTCCCGGCGACCGTGGGCAATCTCGACAGCTATATCCAGGCTGTCCACCGAATTCCGTTGCTGACCGCGGAGGAAGAGCAGCGCCTGGCGCGCGATCTCCGCGATAACGATTCCGTCGATGCCGCCCGCCAGCTGGTGATGTCCCACCTGCGACTGGTGGTGTCGATCGCCCGCCAGTACCTGGGCTATGGCCTGCCGCACGCCGACCTGATCCAGGAAGGCAATATCGGCCTGATGAAGGCCGTGAAGCGCTTCGATCCCGAGCAGGGCGTACGCCTGGTCTCGTATGCGATGCACTGGATCAAGGCCGAGATCCACGAGTACGTGCTGAAGAACTGGCGCATGGTCAAGGTGGCAACCACCAAGGCCCAGCGCAAGCTGTTCTTCAACCTGCGCAGCCACAAGCAGGGTTCGCACACGTTCACGCCGGAGCAGGTCGAGGCCGTGGCGCGCGAGCTGAACGTGAAGCCGGAAGAAGTAATGGAGATGGAAACCCGCCTGTCGGGCGGCGACCTCGCGCTGGAAGGCCAGGTCGACGACGGCGAAGAGGAATTCGCCCCCATCGCCTACCTGGCTGACAACCACAACGAACCCACGCGCGTGCTGGAAGCCAAGCGCCAGGACCGCATGCAGGTCGAAGGCCTGGAAGAAGCGCTGGGCCGGCTGGACGAGCGCAGCCGCCGGATCATCGAGGCGCGCTGGCTGAACGTGGCCGACGACGGCTCGGGCGGCGCCACGCTGCATGAGCTGGCCGCCGAGTTCGGCGTCTCGGCGGAGCGCATCCGCCAGATCGAAGCCGCGGCGATGAAGAAGATGAAAGGGGCGCTGCAGGCATTTGCCTGATGCCGGGCACCCATGCAAAAAGCCGGTCCAAGTGGACCGGCTTTTTTTGCCTGCGATCGCAGCGGTGCGACGTTATGCCGCACCGTCAGGCGTCAGGAAAGCAGCTGCTTCAGGTCGTGCGCGATCGGCTCCGGCCCCTGGCCGTGGCGGATGAACAGCCGCAGCCGGCCTTCCGGATCGAATACATAGCTGCCCGCCGAGTGATCCACCGTGTAGTTGTTGGGCGAGCTGCCCGGCACCTTGGCGTAGAACACCTTGAAGTCCTTGGCCAGCTTCTGCAGCGCGGCGTCGTCGGCCGGGCGCAGGCCCAGGAAGCGCGGGTCGAATGCTGGGACGTACTGCGCCAGCAGCGCCTGCGTGTCGCGCTCCGGATCGACCGTGACGAACAGCACCTGGACGCGGTCGGCATCGGGGCCCAGCTGCTCCATCACCGCCTTGAGCTCGGCCATGGTGGTCGGGCATACGTCGGGGCAATGGGTGTAGCCGAAGAACATCACCACCGCCTTGCCCTTGAAGTCGGCAATGGTGCGGACTTTGCCATTGTGGTCGGGCAGCGAGAAATCCTTGCCGAAATCCGCCGCGCCGCTGATATCGACATTGCGGAACGACGCCTTCTGCTGGCCGCAGGCTGCCAGCGCCAGCGCGAGCGCGGCAACCAGGGAAAAGCGGCGGAAGGCTGAGAACAGGCCGGAAGCGGGTCTGGGCATGCGCGAAAGCTTGTGTGGAACGATCAGCAATGGAAAGGTCGGCGAAAGCACCCAGTATCGCCGATGGCGCCGCCGCGCTGCGCCGGCCGCGACAAGATGACGCAGCCCGCAGCGTGGCAAGGCCGGTCAGACCTGCGGCACGAACTTGAAGTAATGGTCGACCAGCAGCGCCGCGAACAGCAGCGACAGGTACAGGATCGAGAAGCGGAAGGTGCGCTGCGCCAGCTCGTCCGAGTAATTGCGGTACATCTTCCAGGCATAGGCCAGGAAGCCGCCGCCCAGCGCCAGCGCGGCCACCAGGTAGATGTAGCCGCTCATGCCGTAGACGAACGGCAGCAGCGTCGCCGCGATCATGATCAGCGTGTACAGCAGGATATGCAGCAGCGTGTAGCGCTCGCCGTGGGTGACCGGCAGCATCGGCAGGCCCGACTTGGCATAGTCGGCGCGCCGGTACAGCGCCAGCGCCCAGAAGTGCGGCGGCGTCCACGTAAAGATGATCAGCACCAGGAACCAGGCCTCGGCCGGCACTTCGCCGGCGACGGCGGCCCAGCCCAGCGCCGGCGGCATAGCGCCGGACAGCCCGCCGATGACGATGTTCTGCGGCGTGGCCGGCTTGAGCAGGATGGTGTAGACCACCGCATAGCCCAGGAAGGTGGCGAAGGTCAGCCACATCGTCAGGTCGTTGGCGAACTCGTGCAGCATCCACATGCCAGCGCCGCCAAGGATGGCGGAGAACACCAGCGTCTGCGGGGTGGTGATCTCGCCGGTGGCGGACGGGCGCCAGGCGGTGCGGCGCATCAGCGCATCGATCTTCTGCTCGACCAGGCAATTGATGGCAAAGGCGGCGCCGGCAAGCAGCCAGATGCCTGCGGCACCGCCGATCAGCACGCGCCACGGCACCATGCCGGGCGTGGCCAGGAACATGCCGATGATGGCGCAGAAGACTGCCAGCTGCGTCACGCGCGGCTTGGTCAGGGCGGCATATTGCCGGGCCAGATGCCGTATCCGGCTCAGCTTGCCCAGTGAATGAGGGTGTGTAGCGGTAACCACGGAAGGGGTCTTGTCTTTCATGTGGCGCGGGCGGCGTTCGGCATGGCTTTGGGGGCGCCGGCGGCCCGGGTCGCGAGCCCTATATTGTAGTGGAGGCGGACCAGCAGCAGCAGGAGCACCGCCGCGCCGCCGTTGTGGGCGACCGCCGCCACCAGGGGCCAGTCGAACACGATATTGGACATCCCGGTGGCCAGTTGCAGCACCAGCATGCCGAGCAGCCAGCCTGCCTGCCGGTGCAGCCCGTCGAGCCGGCGCGCACGCAAGCCGAACCACGCCAGGTAGCCCAGCACCACGAATGCAAAGCCCCGGTGCACCCAGTGGATCGCAACCAGCGCAGCGTGCGGGATGTAGTCGCCAGCGGCCGTCATGCCAAGCTGGCGCCACAGCGTGAAGCCGTGCCGGAAGTCCATCTCGGGCACCAGCTGGCCGTTGCACAGCGGGAAATCCGTGCAGGCGAGCACCGCGTAGTTGGTGCTGACCCAGCCGCCCAGGAAAATCTGGATCACCAGCAGCAGCAAGCCGATGCGAACCGGCCAGTGCAGCCGCGCCGCCTCGGGTACGACCGGGTGCGGCGGGTCGCTGCGCGAGCCCAGCTGGATCAGCGCGGCCAGCAGTGCCATGCCCAGCATCAGGTGCGTGACCACGATGATCGGCTGCAGCTTCATGGTCACGGTGAACGCGCCGAATGCGCCCTGCACGCACACCAGCACCAGCACGCCGGTGGCGAACCATGGCGATTGCTTCAGCTCGCGGCGCTTGACCCATGCCAGCACCATCAGCGCGATGATCAGCACGCCCACCGCCATGGCGAAGTAGCGATGGATCATCTCGATCCACGCCTTCATCAGCGTCACCGGACCGCTGGGCAGCGCGGTCTCGGCCGCCCGGATCGGCTCCATCGCGGCATGCGGGTTGGAATGTCCATAGCAGCCCGGCCAGTCCGGGCAGCCCAGGCCGGAGTCGGTCAGCCGCGTGAAGCTGCCGAACATGATCAGGTCCAGCGTCAGGAAGGCGGTGATCCAGACCAGCTTGCGGTATTTGTTGCGATCGCCCTTGACCAGCACGTAGCTGAGCGGCAGCAGTGCGATCAGGACGCCGATGACGGCCAGTTGCAGCAGCATGCCCTTCCCCTTAACCGATGCGCGAGACCTTGAGCAGCTTCTTCAGGTCGCCGCTCAGCTTCTTGGGGTCCGGATCCTGCGGGAAGCGCATCATCAGGTTGCCGAGCGGATCCACCAGGAAGATGGTGTCCTCGGCACGCTTGCCCGGCTCGGCCGGCAGCCATTGCTGCGCCACCTGGTGGTCGATGCGCAGGAAGCGCACGCCGGCGTAGGGCTCGTTGTAGGCGGTGCTCAGGCGCTCGTCGATCTTGCCGTCATCGGTGATCAGCCACACCGGCACGATGCGCTCGCGGTCCTGGCCTTGCCCGGCGCGGATCTGGCGGATGGTGAAGAGCTTCTTTGCGCAGGCCTCGTCGCACGCGGACGGATCCGCCGTCACCAGCAGCCACTTGCCGCGGTACTGCTCCAGCGGCACGGCGTTGCCTTGCTCGTCGGTGACGCGCACCGGCGGCATCGGCCGTTGTGGATCGACCAGCGCGCCGTAGTTGGTGGCGCCGCCCCTGGGCTTGATGACGTAGTAGGTGAAATAGGAGGCGATCACCGGCGAGGCGCACACCAGCAACAGCATCAGCATCTGCAGGCGGCCACGGCGCGTGCGCGCGTCGATGCGGGGATCCTGCGGCGAGGCCGACATCGCGGGAGGCCCGACGGGTGCCGGGGCGGAGTCTTGCTGTGACATGGGAGTACGTCTGTCCTTTTTCATCTGCAGTCAGGCCCGTCCGGGAACCTGCCCCGGTCGTGCTGCCATCCGTTCATGCGTTGTTGCGGGCCGCGGACGATACCGCGCGCCGGCGCGCGTGCCAGCCCAGCACCGCCACCAATACCACCGTCAGCGCAGCCAGGCCGAACCACTGGAAGGCATAGCCATAGTGCCGGTCCGCGCCCGCATCGGCCGGCGCCCAGTCGCGAGCGAGGCCGTCGCCGGTATCGCTGCGCTGCGCGACCACCAGCGGCTGCAGCGCCAGCCCGGTTTCGGCGGCGTAGTCGGCGATTTCCAGGTTCTGGCGGATCTTGCTGCCGGCCTCGGCGCTGGCCGCCTGGCCCAGGCCATAGACCCGCGGCACGGCCGCCAGTGCCGTGCCTTCGATGGTCACCTCGCCGTCGGGCGTCGGAAAGGGCGCGATCCGGGTGCGGTCCTGCGCATCGCGCGGCAGCCAGCCGCGCAGCACCAGCACCGCCCGCGTGGCGCCGGCACCGTCCTGTGCCGGACTAATCACCAGCGGCGTGACCACCAGGAAGCCGGCACGGCTGTCGCCGCTGCGCCCGCCGGCGCCGTGGGGGCGATTATCCAGCAATACGGTGCGGGCCGTGTCGAACCGCCCCGTGACCCGCACCCTTCGATCCGTCACAACTTGTGACAGCGGCGCGGTGCCCAGTTCCACCGGCGGCTGTGCCGCCAGTGCCTGCAGCCGCGCGGCGCGCGCCTCTTTCTCGTGCGCGCGGTTGAGCTGCCAGTTGCCAAGCGCAGCGGTCACGGCAATCACCACCAGCGCGGCGGCCAGCGGCAGCACGCCGAGTAGGCGGCCTGCCTTCATTGCGCCGACATGCCCGGCGGCATGCATGCGGGGCCGGTGCGATAATGTGCCGCACCGTCATCCATCGCGGCCACTACTACGAGACTGCGGCAAGCTCCGCTGCCAACCCGCCCCGCCATGCGCTTCGTCATCATCGTCGCCTTCATCCTGATCATCGCCAGCCTGGCCTCCGCCCTGTTCTTCATGATGCGCGACCGCGGCAAGACGCCCAACATGATGCGCTCGCTGATGCTGCGCGTGGGTTTTTCGGTGGCGCTGTTCCTGTTCATCCTGTTCTCGAGCTGGATGGGCTGGATCCATAGCACGGGCATCCGCATGGCGCCCTGACGGACCGCATGGCTTGAGGCCAATGCAAACGACAAACGCCGCAGGCTGCCGGGCCTCCTGCGGCGTTTCTCCTTTGCGTTGGCGCCGGCACCCCGCTGCGGGGCGGCCGGCGGGTATGGCAGCTTACAGCCAGTACACCACGACGTAGAGCAACAGCCACACCACGTCAACGAAGTGCCAGTACCAGGCGGCGCCTTCGAAGGCAAAGTGGTGATCCGGCGTGAAGTGGCCCTTGAGCACGCGGCCCAGCACCACCGCCAGCATGATCGCGCCCATGGTCACGTGGAAACCGTGGAAGCCGGTCAGCAGGAAGAATGTCGAACCGTAGATGCCCGAGGTCAGCTTCAGGTTCAGGTCCTGGTAGGCGTGCATGTACTCGTACACCTGCAGGCACATGAAGATCGCGCCCAGCAGGATGGTCAGCACCATGCCCTGGATCAGCTGGTTGCGCTTGCCGGCCAGCAGCGCGTGGTGCGCCCAGGTCAGCGTCACGCCCGACATCAGCAGCAGCGCGGTGTTGATGGTCGGGATCGGCCACGGGCCCATGGTCTGGAACGATTCCACCACGCCGGCCGGCCCCAGGTTGGGCCACACCGCGGCGAAGTCGGGCCACAGGATCTTGTTGTTCAGGTCGCCCAGCCACGGCATGGCGATGGCGCGGGCATAGAACAGCGCGCCGAAGAACGCCGCGAAGAACATCACCTCGGAGAAGATGAACCAGCCCATCGACCAGCGGAACGAGATGTCGATGTTCTTGCCGTACATCCCGCCTTCGGATTCGCTGATGGCGTCGCCGAACCAGCTCTTGAGCACGAACAGGAACCACAGCAGGCCGAAGACGCACAGGTACGGCGCCCAGGATTGCCCGTTCACCCAACCGGCGGCTCCGGCACCTGTCATCAGCAGGCCGAAGCTTGCCGTGATCGGGTGGCGCGACGGGCCCGGTACGAAGTAGTACGGAGCGTTTGCGCGATTCGCACTCATTCTTTTATCTCCAGCTCAGAGTCTTTGATTCAGTATTCGTTATCCGTGCCGGTTTTCCCGGGGCCGCCCGCCTCCTGTGGACGGCCCCGTCGGCGCGGTTGTTTTTCTGCGACTGCCTTGTTGTCTACCCTTCCTGCCTTGCTACCCTGCCGCCTGGCTGACCACCATCCGGACGATGACGACCAGCACCGCGATAAACACTGCCGCGGCGATCAGCCCGGCGATGACCACATGCACCGGGTTCAGCCGCGCCATGTCGCGCTCGTGCTCCGCGCCCTTGCGCAGGCCGATAAACGACCACAGCACCGCGCGCATGGTCTGCGCGAAGGACATCTTCCGTTTGGCGGCGTCCTTGAGTTCGTCCATCGCGCCCCCTTAGCTGCCCTTGCCCGCCGGCGCCGTCGCCGGTGTCGACAATTGGCCTTCGGGAGCCTGCGCCACCGGTGTGCCCACCTCGAAGAAGGTGTACGACAGCGTAATGCTCTTCACGTCCCTGGGCAGCGCGGGGTCGATCACGAACACCACCGGCATCTCGCGCGCCTCGTTCGCCTTGAGCGTCTGCTGCTTGAAGCAGAAGCACTCCAGCTTCTTGAAATACTGGGTCGCCTGCTTGGGGGCGTAGCTCGGGATGGCCTGCGCGGAAATATCGCGCGACTGCCCGTTGGCCACCTCGTAGACGATGGTCATCATCTCGCCCGGATGCACTTCCATGCTGTTCTTCACCGGACGGAAGGCAAAGGGCCCGCGCGCGTTGGAGTCGAACTCCACCGTGACCGTGCGGCTCTTGTCGACCTGCGTGTTCTTCACCGAGCCGCCATGCAGCTCGCGCGTGGTCACCACGTTGATGCCGGTGATGTCGCAGATCTTCTTGTACAGCGGAACCAGCGCATAGCCGAAGCCGAACATCACGGCGACGATCACCACCAATCGCACCATCATGCCGCGGTTGAAGCGCTTGTCGGCTTCCCGCGCTTCCTGCGCTTCCCTGCCCTGCTGGTCGACGCTCATCTCGCTACCCTGCCACCTCAGCCAAGGAACACCATCTTGGCGAAGAACCCCAAAAAGAAAACCACCACGATCGACAGCAGGATCAGGCCAAGGCGCCGGTTGGCGGCCTTCGGGTCCGGGTGTGATGGGTTTTTGTCTGGAGCCTGCATGTTGTGTGACTGGCTGGCGTGGTGGCGGACATTGCCGCCACCACGCCTGGTTACGCTGGCCGCTTAGCGAACCTGCGGGGGCACTTCAAAGGTGTGGAACGGCGCCGGCGACGGCACGGTCCATTCCAGTCCTTCGGCGCCTTCCCACGGCTTGTCCGCGGCCTTCTCGCCGCCACGGTACGACGGCAGCACCACGAAGAAGAGGAAATACACCTGCATCAGGCCGAAGCCGAGCGCGCCGATCGACGCAATCGCGTTGAAGTCGGTGAACTGGGTCGGGTAGTCGGCATAGCGGCGCGGCATGCCGGCCAGGCCCAGGAAGTGCATCGGGAAGAAGGTCACGTTGAAGAAGATCAGCGAGCCCCAGAAGTGGACCTTGCCGCGGGCTTCGTTGTACATGAACCCGCTCCACTTCGGACCCCAGTAGTAGAAGCCCGCGAACAGCGCGAACAGCGAGCCGGCCACCAGCACATAGTGGAAGTGCGCCACGATGAAGTAGGTGTCCTGCAGCTGGATGTCGATCGGCGCCACCGCCGGCATCAGGCCGGTAAAGCCGCCGATGGTGAACACGAAGATAAAGCCGATCGAGAACAGCATCGGGGTCTCGAAGGTCATCGAGCCGCGCCACATCGTCGCGATCCAGTTGAAGATCTTCACGGCAGTGGGCACCGCGATCAGCATGGTCGCGTACATGAAGAACAGCTGGCCGGTCACCGGCATGCCGGTCGTGAACATGTGGTGGGCCCACACGATGAACGACAGGATGGCGATCGAGGCGGTGGCGTACACCATCGAGCTGTAGCCGAACAGGCGCTTGCGGGCAAACGCCGGCACCACCTGCGAGATGATCCCGAATGCCGGCAGGATCATGATGTACACCTCGGGGTGGCCGAAGAACCAGAAGATGTGCTGGTACATCACCGGGTCGCCGCCGCCGGCGGCCGAGAAGAAGCTCGTGCCGAAGTGGCGGTCGGTCAGCACCATGGTGATGGCGCCGGCCAGCACGGGCATCACGGCGATCAGCAGGTAGGCGGTAATCAGCCAGGTCCAGCAGAACATCGGCATCTTCATCAGCGTCATGCCGGGGGCACGCATGTTGAGGATGGTCACGATGATATTGATCGAGCCCATGATCGACGACGCGCCCATGATGTGCATCGCGAAGATGGCCATGTCCATGCCCGCGCCCATCTGCACCGACAGCGGCGCGTACAGGGTCCAGCCGGCGGCGGTGGCGCCGCCCGGGGCGAAGAACGAGCCGGCCAGCAGCAGCGCGGCCGGAGGCATCAGCCAGAAGCTGAAGTTGTTCATGCGCGCGAACGCCATGTCGGACGCGCCGATCTGCAGCGGGATCATCCAGTTGGCGAAGCCGACGAAGGCCGGCATGATCGCGCCGAACACCATCACCAGGCCGTGCATGGTGGTGAACTGGTTGAACAGCTCGGGGCGGAAGAACTGCAGGCCCGGCTCGAACAGCTCCAGGCGGATCAGCAGCGCCAGCAGGCCGCCCGACAGCAGCATGATGAACGAGAACAGCAGGTACAGCGTGCCGATGTCCTTGTGGTTGGTGGCGAACAGCCAGCGGCGCCAGCCATGCGGGTGATCGTGCGCGTGGTCGTCATGCGCATGATCGTGCGGATGGGCGAGTGCGTCCGGGGTAGCAGTACTCATCGCAAATGCTCCTCTAATCCTGTTCTGTCTTCAGCGGGTCAGCCTGCAACGCGGTTGCCCGCGAGGCTGGCCTGCTTGGCGCCGGGCTTGGCGTCGGCCTTGGGGGCTTCGCCGCCGGCCGCGCCGCCGCCTTCGGGGAACTTGCCCGCGCGGGCACCCACGAAGTCGCTCGGCTGGATCACTTCACCCGTCTTGTTGCTCCAGGCGTTGCGCGTATAGGTCATGACCGCCGCCAGCTCCGTGTCCGACAGCTGCTTCCACGACGGCATGCCGCCCTTGCCTTCCAGCAGGATGTGCATCTGGCCGGCCTTCGGGCCATTGACCATCTTGGAGCCGTCCAGCGCCGGGAAGGCGCCGCCGCCCTTGCCGTTGGGCTGGTGGCAGACCGCGCAGTTGGCGGCGTAGACCTTCTCGCCACGCACCTTGGATTCGTCCAGCGTCCAGGTCTTGTTGGGATCGTCGGCCTTGGCCATCAGCTCTTTTTTCTTGCCGTCGACCCACTTGGTGTAGTCGGCATCGGAAACCACGCGCACCACGATCGGCATGAAGGCGTGTTCCTTGCCGCACAGCTCGGCGCACTGGCCGCGGTACACGCCGATTTTCTCGGCCTTGAACCAGGTGTCGCGCACGAAGCCGGGGATCGCATCCTGCTTGACGCCGAAGGCCGGGATCATCCAGGCGTGGATCACGTCGTTGGCGGTGGTGACGATGCGGATCTTCTTGTTGACCGGCACGACCAGCTCGTTGTCCACCTCCATCAGGTAGGTGTTGCCCTTGGGCTGCTCGTTGTTGATCTGCTCGCGCGGGGTGGTCAGGGTCGACACGAAGGAGATGCCCTCGCCTTCGCCCTTCAGGTAGTCATAGCCCCACTTCCACTGGTAGCCGGTGGCCTTGATGGTGATGTCGGAGTTGGTGGTGTCCTTCATCGCGACCACGGTCTTGGTGGCCGGCAGCGCCATCGCGATCACGATCAGGAACGGGACGATGGTCCAGACCACCTCGACCGTGATGCTCTCGTGGAAGGAAGCGGGCTTGGAGCCCTTGGCCTTGCGGTGCGTGAAGATGGAATAGAACATCACGGCGAACACCGCGACGAAGATCACCGTGCAGATGATCAGCATCATCCAGTTCAGCCAGTGAATCTGTTCGGCGATCTTGGTAACGGGCTCGGTCAGGTTGAGCTGGCGCACGGCGGGGCCGCCGGGCATGTCGCTGACCGCGAACGCCGCGTGGCTGGCAAGCAGGGACGCACCTGCCAGACAAGCTGCGGATGCCTTCTTCCACATTTTCATTTGTTATCTACCCAATTTACAGATTCAAATCTGTCCCCGCCGCCGCCCCTGCCCCCTCTCAGAGGTGGCGCAAGGCCGCTGCGAGCTCCTGCGCGAACTTGCGCCGCCGGTACGGGTCCACGTAACACCCCACCTGTACCTCACGCCCGCCCGAGCGCAGCGTCACCAGCGCGCGGAGCGATTCACCCAGTTCGACCCGCACCCAGCGCGGGTTGAATTCGTGGCGCGTCACCTGCGTGCCGCTGGCTGTCTCCACGACCAGCATGCCGTCGGTAATGCTGACGCGCTCATAGTCTGTCGCATGGCGCGCATACACAAGCAGGGCGATCCCCAGCCCGGCCAACTCGATGCTGGCAAACGGCAGCACGAGCCAGGACCCTTGCCACGCGAAAAACAGCGCGATGGCAAGCGAGACAGTGAGGATCGAGAGGTAAAACCAGCCGACCTGGCGTGGACTCAGCGAGCAATTCCGCTTCATCAGCCAGTCGTGGGGCGCGGGGAGAGGTCCGTCGTGATTTCCGCCGGAGTCACCACCTGCCGTCTGGAATGCGATACCCAAGTCTTGCATCGCCAACCACTCTGCATCGGATGCACACCCGGGACGATGGCGCCCGGGCTGCACAGTGCAGGTGCAAAACCAGGACGTTCTTGTGCCAGGGGACCACTGCGACAAACTGGCGCATTATAGGGCGCTTCCCATACACGGACAAGGGCGGTCCTTGACCATGGCGCTTGCGCGCCGCTCTATTCTGTGCATGGGAAATAGCCCGGGATGCCGCGCCAGCCCTCGCTCTGCGGCAATCTGTCGCACGCGCAAGTTAACTCTGTTTTAACCTGCCCGACGCGGCTTTGCACGCCCGATCTGGTCCAGCGGCACCACGGCGCGGCCCTGGTCGTCGAGCGCCTGGCCACCGCGCGCCGGCAGCTTCCACGCATGGCCGTAGACGATCTCGAAGGTCAGCGGGACCACCCCGTCGGCGTTGCGGCGCCGTTCCAGCGCCTGCGTCAGGGCCTGGTACCAGCGCCGGCCGCGCAGGCCTTGCGGCAGCGCGCCGGCCGGGCCGCGCAGGCCGCCGAAGGCCTGCACCTCGCGCAGCAGCGTGGCGGGCGACTCGTAGGTCACGGTCAGCGTTTCCATGTCCATCACCGGCGTGGACCAGCCGCCGTGGACCAGCATGTCGCCAATGTCGTGCATGTCGACAAAACGCAACGTATGGGGCGCGCCGTCGACTTCGGCGAAGGCCGCGCGCAGCTCGCCAAGGGTGTCGGGGCCGAACAGCGAGAACAGCACCAGCCCTTCGTCGCGCGTCACACGGTGCCATTCCGGGAACACGCGGTGCGGCTCCGGATGCCAGTGCAGCGCCAGGTTGGACCACAGCAGGTCGAAGCTCGCGGGCGCAAACGGCAGTGTGGCAAGATCGCCCTGGACCAGGTCGAACAGCGGCCGCTTGCCCAGCATGCGGCCGAGCCAGCCCGGGCGGCGCTGCGGGTCGCGCTGGCCGGCTTCGGACAGCATCGCCCCGGAGATGTCGAGGCCGGCAATCTGCGCATCCGGGAAGCGGGCGCGCAGCGCAGCCAGCCCCTGGCCATGGCCGCAGCCGATGTCCAGCGCACGCCGCGGCGCCAGCCGGATCACCTCCATGCGCTCCTGCATGCGGCGGCCGATCTCGCCCAGCAGGAAGTCCAGCTGGCCGAAATGGCGGCTGCGCCGGTCGAAGGCGAGCCGGGTCAGGCGCGCGGGCGGCAGGAAGGCATCGTTACCAGCGGAGCTATCGGGGAGATCGGCGGCATGCAGGGACACGGACAGGCAGGGCAGCAAGAAAACCAGGAACCGGCGCGCGCGCCGGACGAACGCGGCCGCCGCGCCCGATGGGCCGCGGCCGGACGGCAAGTATACGCGCGCGCCGCGATGGGCGCCGGGAAGGCTCTCGGCGCCGTCTGGCGGGCCGCTGTGCCCGCGCTGCTGCCAAGCGCCTGCGCGCTATGCGGCAGCGTGCAGCGGGATGTGGTGTGCGCACCCTGCGCGGCCGACCTGCTGCGGCCGGTACGGCGCTGCGCCGTTTGCGCGCTGGCGCTGGGCCGCCATAGCGGCTGCGCGGCCTGCGCCGCCATGCCGCCGGCGTTCGACCATGCCTGCACGCTGGGTGACTACGCCAGCCCGCAGGACAGCCTGGTGCTGTCGCTCAAGTTCGGCCACGCGCTACCGCTGGCCGACTGGCTGGCGGGCCGCCTGGCTGCCGCGCTGCCGGCGGCCTGGGCGGCGCAGCGGCTGGCGCCGCCCGACCTGCTCGCCCCCATCCCGCTGGCGCCGCAACGGCTGGCCGTGCGCGGCTTCAACCAGGCCTGGGAAATCGCCCGCCCGCTGGCGCGCCGGCTCGGCCTGCGCGCCGACCCCGTGCTGCTGCGGCGCCGGCGCGATACCGGCAGCCAGCGCGCGCTGGACCTGGCCGCGCGGCAGGTGAACCTGCGCGATGCGTTCCGGCTGACGCGGCCCGCGCGGCTGGATGGGCTGCATGTGGCGCTGGTGGACGACGTGATGACTTCCGGCGCGACGCTGCATGAGGCGGCGCTTGCGCTCAAGGCGCACGGCGCGGCACGCGTCAGCGTGATCGTCGCGCTGCGTACGCCCTAGCCCGGATGACAGCGCCCGGTGCGCGCGTTAAGCTGCGCACCGTTCTCAAGAAGCTCCGCATCATGTTCAACGTCGTCCTGGTCGAACCCGAAATCCCGCCCAATACCGGCAATGTGATCCGCCTGTGCGCCAACACCGGCGCGCAGCTGCACCTGGTGAAACCGCTGGGATTCCCGCTGGAAGACGCGCGCATGCGCCGCGCCGGGCTGGACTACCACGAGTACGCGACCATGCGCGTGCACGAGAACTGGGACGCGCTGATGGCCAGCGAGCAACCCGATCCCGCGCGCATGTTCGCGCTGACCACGCGCGGCTCGACGCCGTTCGGACAGGTGGAATTCAGGCCGGGGGACTGGTTTGTGTTTGGCTCGGAAACGCGCGGGCTGTCGCCGCAGCGGCGCGAGTGGTTTCCGCCGGCGCAGCGCATCCGGCTGCCGATGCGGCCGGACAACCGCAGTCTCAATCTGTCGAATACGGTGGCGGTGGTGGTGTTCGAGGCGTGGCGGCAGAACGGGTTCGCGGGCGGTAGCTAGGCGCCCTGTCCTGCTACTCCGGCTGCACGCCCGCAGCGCGGATGACCTTGTCCCAGCGCGCCTTCTCGCTGACCATCGTCTGCCGCAGCGACGCCGGCGCGGTCCCGGCCGGCACGAAATACTGCGCCCGCATCTTGTCGCGCACGTCGGCGCTGCCAATGATCGCCACCAGTTCACGATAAAGACGATCGATCACCGGCTGCGGCGTCCCGGCGGGCGCCAGCACGGCCTGCCACGAAATCGCCTCGAAGCCCGGATAGCCCGATTCCGCCACCGTCGGCACCGAGGGCAGCACCGCGGTGCGGCCGGTGGTCGTCACCGCCAGCACGCGCAGCTTGGCCGCATTGACCTGCGGCATCGCGATGGCCGGCACCATGAAGCCGGCCTGCACCTGCCCGCCCACCATCGCCGTCGTGACCTGCGGGAAGCCGGGATACGGCACGTGCTGCAGGTCGATCCCCGCGATAGCCTTGAGCTGCTCCATCGCCAGGTGCGACGCGCTGCCATTGCCGGGCGAGCCATAGTTCAGCGCGCCCGGTTTCGACTTGGCCAGTGCGACGAACTCGCGCAGGCTATGCACCGGCAGCCGCGCGTCGACCACCAGCACATTGGGCGATGTGGCCACCAGCGTCACCGGGGCGAGCTGGCGGAAAGGGTCGTAGTTGAGGTTGCGCGACAGCGTGGGCGCGGTGACCAGCGGGCCGTTGATGGTGAACAGCAGCGTATAGCCGTCCGGCGCGGCGCGCGCCACCATGCCGGTACCGATATTGCCGCCGGCGCCGGGCCGGTTCTCGATCACCACCGGCTGGCCCAGCGCGGCGGCCAGCTTCTCGGTGACGATGCGGGCGATCAGGTCCGGCGACGAGCCCGGCGGGAACGGCACCACCATGCGGATCGGGTGCGCAGGCCACGGTTGCGCCAGCACGCCGGCGGAAGCACCGGCAGCGCAGGCGGCGGCGAGCGCGATCAGCGCGTGTCGGCGGGTAGGCATGCGGAAATTTTCTTCAGGAGGATTGGAGCGCGCGCGGTGTCATTCATCGCGCGCATCGCGCTGGAGCAACTGCGCGACCGCATCGGCGGCACCCAGGCCCTCGAACAGAACGGCGCACACCGCGCGCGCGATCGGCATCTCGACGCCGTGGGCGGCGGCCAGCTCGGCCACGGCCTGCGCGCAGCGCACGCCCTCGGCGACGTGGCCCAGGCCGGCCAGGACCTGGTCCAGGCTCTGCCCGGCGGCCAGTTGCTGCCCGACCTTGCGATTGCGCGACAGGTCGCCGGTCGCGGTCAGGATCAGGTCGCCCACGCCGGCCAGCCCCATGAAGGTCTCGACCCGTCCGCCCAGCGCCAGCCCCAGCCGCGTCATCTCGGCCAGCCCGCGCGTCACCAGCGCGGCCCGCGCGTTCAGGCCGAGGCCAAGCCCGTCGCTGGCCCCGGTGGCGATCGCCAGCACATTCTTGACCGCGCCGCCGACCTCGACGCCGGTCAGGTCGTCGCTGCCGTAGATGCGCATGGCGTGGTGGTGGAAGGCCCGCTGCGCCCGCTCCGCCACCGATGGCACGCTGCCCGCCACCGTCAGCGCGCACGGCAGGCCCTGCGCGACTTCGCGCGCGAAGCTGGGACCGGTCAGCACGCCATAGTCGAAGCCTTCGGTGCGGCCGGCGGCGTCCAGTTCGGCGCGCACCATCTGGTGCGGCAGCAGGTGCGTGCCGGCCTCGAAACCCTTGCACAGCCACAGCATCGACACCGGCCGCGCGCTGCGCGTGGCCAGCCGGCGCGTCATTTCGCGCAGCCCGGAGACCGGCGTGGCCACCACCACGATGCCGTCCGGGTCGTCCGCGGCATGGGCCACCGCTTGCTCGAAATCGGCTTGCACCGCCAGCCGCCCGGACAGCTTCACGCCAGGCAGGTAGGCCGCGTTTTCACGCGTGGCGGCGATGGCCGCCAGTTGCGCGGCATCGCGTCCCCACAGCACCACGTCATTGGTGGCCGCGGCATGGCTGGCGAGGGCAGTGCCCCAGGCACCGGCACCGAGAAAGGTCAGTTTCATGGCAGCTCGATCGGAGAGATATCAGGCGCTGGAACATGCGCACAAACAAAACGGGGCCGCAGCCCCGTTCCGTAGCATGGCGCGGCAGGCCGCTCGCTTAGTGGCGAGCCTGGCTGCCGTCGGGCATCACGATGCCGCTGTTGCCGCCTTCGGCCGCCTGGGCTTCCTGCATGGCCGCCTGCAGGCGTTGCTCGTACAGCGCCTGGAAATTGATTTCCGACAGGTGGATGGCCTGGAAGCCGGCGCGGGTGATCACGTCGGCGATATTGCCGCGCAGGTACGGGTACAGGATGGTCGGGCAGGCAATGCCCAGCAGCGGGTCCAGCTGCTCCACCGGCACGTTGCGGATATCGAAAATGCCGGCCTGGTGCGCTTCCACAAGGAATGCCACCTTGTCCTGCACCTTGGTCGTCACGGTGCCGGTCACGACCACCTCGAAGATGCCTTCCTGCAGCTGCGAAGCGCCGACGTTGACCTGCACTTCCACCGACGGGGCTTCCGATTCCAGGAAGATGCCGGGCGAATTGGGCTGCTCCAGCGACATGTCCTTCAGGTAGACGCGCTGGATGTTGAAGAAGGGTTGATCGTCCTGCTGGGTGTTTTGCTGGTCGCTCATGAAAGGCTTCCGGGAGGATGGGCGTTGGGCGCGGCGGCGGCAGCGCCCGCGAGGCGCAAGGACTGGCCGGTGCCCGGTTGGAAAAGTGGAAAGCGCATATGGTACATGACGCGGGTGGCGATTTCACCCGCGCCGGCGCCCGGCCGGCCAGGAATCAGAGAGTTCTGACCGGCAACGCGATCAGGCCGCCAGCAGCGACACCAGGCCGCCCTTGCGGTCCAGCGCCGAAAGGTCGTCGAAGCCGCCCACATGGGTCTCGTCGATGTAGATCTGCGGCACGGTACGGCGCCCGGTGCGCGACATCATCTCTTCGCGCTTGCCCGGTTCGCGGTCGATCAGGATCTTCTCGATCGTCTCGACCCCGCGGGACTTGAGCAGGCGCTCGGCCATGTTGCAATACGGGCACACCATGGTGCTGTACATGACGACGCGGGCCATGCGGGTTCTCCTTCAATACGAATGCGGCGCGCCTGGCGAACCGGGCGCACTGTGATGGATGCGGCGGAATTGCCTGCGGGATCCGGGGCTTGCTTAGCCGGGCTTACTTGACCAGCGGCAGACCTGCCTGCTGCCAGGCGGCGATGCCGCCCTCGAGCGCATAGATCTCACTGTAACCGGCTTCCTTCAGCGCTGCCTGGGCCTTGCCCGAGCGCTGGCCATTCTGGCATACCACGATGATGGGGGCCGTCTTGTCCTTTGCAAGACCCGCTGCGCGCGACGCCAGGTCGGCCAGCGGGGCGCTCTTGGCCTGCGGCAGGTGGCCCTTGGCATACTCGGCGGGCTCGCGGATGTCGACCACGACGGCGCCACGCTTGTTGATCAGCTGCGTGGCGGCGGCCGTATTGACGGACTTGGCGCCGGTGCTGCGCGAGATCGCAGGCCAGGCCAGCAGGCCGCCGGAGACCACGGCCAGGGCGATCAGGGCGAGGTTGTTGTAGTCGGCAAAGAAATTCACGTTGGCTTTCCGGTAGGTTGGGTCGGCGGCATTATAAAATACGCGGTTTGGCGTCCGGGCCCCTGCCGCAGCGGGCCACCCGTCATTGTCGCCTGTCCGAGACATGGGACACCCATGGAGAACTTCGGCGCACTTCGGACCAGGTGACGGCGCGGACGCACGCAGGTTACCTACTCTCTGGAAGCAGCAGCATGTACAAGCTCGTCCTTATCCGCCACGGCGAATCCACCTGGAACCTTGAAAACCGCTTCACCGGCTGGGTCGACGTCGACCTGACCGAAACCGGCGCCGCCCAGGCCCGCCAGTCCGGCAAGCTGCTCAAGGAAGCCGGCTTCGACTTCGACATCGCTTACACCTCGGTGCTCAAGCGCGCCATCCGCACCCTGTGGCACGTGCAGGACGAAATGGACCTGATGTGGATCCCGGTGCGCAACGAATGGCGCCTGAACGAACGCCACTACGGCGCGCTCGCCGGGCTGAACAAGGCCGAGACCGCCGCCAAGTTCGGCGACGAGCAGGTGCTGGTGTGGCGCCGCAGCTATGACACGCCGCCCCCGGCGCTGGAGCCGGCCGATCCGCGTGCCTCGTTCGACGATCCGCGCTACGCCAATGTGCCGCGCAACGAGATCCCGCTGACCGAGTGCCTGAAGGACACGGTTGCCCGCGTGATGCCGCTGTGGAACGAATCGATCGCTCCCGACATCAAATCCGGCAAGCGTGTGGTCATTGCCGCGCACGGCAACAGCATCCGCGCGCTGGTGAAGTACCTGGACCAGATTTCGGATGACGATATCGTTGGACTCAACATCCCCAACGGCACCCCGCTCGTGTACGAGCTGGACGCCGACCTGCGCCCGATCCGCCACTACTACCTGGGCGACCAGGAAGCCATCGCCGCCTCGCTGGCGGCCGTGGCCAACCAGGGCAAGGCGCGCTGACGCCCGCCCGGGCAGCCGTGCCGGTGCTGGTGCGCCGATGTGCGGCCGCCCACCCTGAACCGGGACGTGGCAGGTCCGTTTCCCCGCACGCCCTTATACTGTCGGACACAGGCGCCCCGCTAACCCGGTCTCCCCGGCGCCGGGCGCCCGCAGCCGGCATAATCCCCATACGTACAATCCGTACACGTTCAGGCAGCCCTCATGCGCAAGACGCTCAAGAACATCAGTCTAGTTTCTGTCGGCCTCGTCGCCGGCGTGCTCGCCACGCTGCAGATCTCGGCGACCGCACAGAACTCATCGGGCCCCCTGCCGCTGGACCAGTTGCGGCTGATGGCCGATATCTTCGGGCAGATCAAGCGCGAATACGTCGAGCCGGTCGATGACAAGAAGCTGCTGACCGAGGCCATCAAGGGCATGGTCGCCAGCCTCGACCCGCATTCGTCCTACCTGGACGAGAAGGATTTCAAGGAACTGCAGGAAGGCACCCGCGGCCGCTTTGCCGGCCTCGGCATCGAGATCTCGCAGGAAGAAGGCCTGGTCAAGGTGATTAACCCGATCGAGGACACGCCCGCGTTCCGCGCCGGCATCCAGCCGGGCGACCTGATCACCCGCATCGACGACAAGCCGGTGCGCGGCCTGCCGCTGGAGCAGGCGGTCAAGCGCATGCGCGGCGAACCGGGCACCAAGGTCACGCTGACCATCTACCGCAAGAGCGAGGAACGTACCTTCCCGGTCTCGATCACGCGCGCCGAGATCCGCGTGCAGTCGGTCAAGGCCAAGATGCTCGACAACAATATCGGCTGGGTGCGCCTGACCAGTTTCCAGGAACGTACCGTTGCCGACCTGTCGCGCAAGCTGGCCGAACTGGCGCAGAAGAACCCCAACATGAAGGGCCTGGTGCTGGACCTGCGCAACAA
Organism: Cupriavidus sp. IK-TO18; assembly: GCF_015549295.1. Classification (NCBI taxonomy): domain Bacteria; kingdom Pseudomonadati; phylum Pseudomonadota; class Betaproteobacteria; order Burkholderiales; family Burkholderiaceae; genus Cupriavidus; species Cupriavidus sp. IK-TO18. The sequence continues at coordinate 50,899 of NZ_JADGMP010000030.1, read as the reverse complement.
CGGCGGCGGCGTGCTGCAGGGCGCGGTCGGCGTGGCCGCGGCCTTCCTGCCGGAAGACTCCACCGTGGTCTCGACCAACGGCCAGGTGCCCGATGCCAAGCGTACCTACAAGGCGTCGTACAACAACTACCGCCTGTCGTCGCTGGAAGACGATCCGCTCAAGAGCCTGCCCGCGCTGTACAAGAAGATCCCGATGGTGGTGCTGACCAACGCCTACTCGGCCTCGGCTTCCGAGATCGTCGCGGGCGCGCTGCAGGATCACCACCGCGCCCAGATCATGGGCAAGACCACGTTCGGCAAGGGCTCGGTGCAGACCGTGCGGCCGCTGACCAACGACACCGGCATCAAGCTGACCATCGCGTACTACTACACGCCGAGCGGCAAGTCGATCCAGGCCAAGGGCATCCGCCCGGATATCCCGGTCGACCAGAACCCCGAGGGCGATCCGGACGACGCGCTGATCACGCGCGAGATCGACACCGAACGCCACCTGCACAACAAGCAGGAATCGGAAGAGCCGGAAATGACCGAGCGCGAGCAGCGCCGCGTCGAGGAACTGCGCCGCCTGGAAGAAGAGAACGCGAAGAAGTCGCCGGAAGAGCGCGAGAAGGAACGCCGCAAGAAGCCGGTTGAATTCGGCTCCGCCGACGACTTCATGCTGCAGCAGGCGATCGCGCAGCTCAACGGCCAGCCGGTCAAGCGTTCCAAGTCAAAGCTGGAAACCAACCCGCCGGCTGACAACGGCAAGGCGGCGAAGCCGAAGGGCGGCGCCAAGCCGGCCGCCAAACCCGCTGCTCCGGCCCCGGGCAAGCAGCCACCGGCGAGCGCGCCGATCGGCGAGCCGCTGGGGACGCCGACCGGCAAGGCGCCCTAAGGGGGGTTCCTCCCCTCTCCCGCTGAGGGGGAGAGGGAGAACACCTTGCTTAGGCTAGCTCGGGCGGCTTGGGAGCACCCAACACCGCGCTCCTCTTCTGCCTTGTTCCGGATTTCATCATGAGCGACGACGGCCTCAACGACGAACAGCTGCTGCGCTACTCCCGGCACATCCTGCTGGACGAACTCGGCATCGAAGGCCAGCGGCGCCTGCTGGCCGGCCACGCGCTGGTGATCGGCGCCGGCGGCCTGGGCGCCGCCGCGCTGCCCTTCCTGGCCTCGGCCGGCGTGGGCCGCATCACCATCGTCGACAACGACGAGGTCGACCTGACCAACCTGCAGCGCCAGATCATCCATACCACCGCCAACGTCGGCAGGCCCAAGGTCGACTCGGCGCGCGAAGGCATGCTGCGCATCAACCCGGGGCTGGACATTGTCACGGTGCCGGCGCGCGTGGGCGATGCGGAGCTGGAACAGCTGGTCGCCTCGGCCAGCGTGGTGCTGGACTGCTGCGACAACTTTGCCACGCGCCAGGCGGTCAACCGCGCCTGCGTGCACCACAACGTGCCGCTGGTGTCGGGGGCGGCGCTGCGCTTCGACGGCCAGATCAGCGTGTTCGACCGGCGCCAGCCCGAAGCGCCCTGCTACGCCTGCCTGTTCCCGCCGGCAGAGCCCGCGCCCGAAGTGGCCTGCGCCACCATGGGCGTGTTCGCGCCGCTGGTCGGCATGGTCGGCACGGTGCAGGCGGCCGAGGCACTCAAGCTGCTGGCCGGCGTGGGCGAGAGCCTGGCGGGACGGCTGCTGATGGTCAACGCGCTGACGATGGAATGGACCACAATGCGGCTGGCGCGCACGCCGGATTGCCCGGTGTGCGGCGGGCACTGATCGCGCGAATGGGGCTGCCGCTCAGTCTTGCGGCGCCGCGTGCGCGAGCAGCCAGTCGGTGACCGCGGCGCGGTCGCCGCGGAACACGATGCGCGGCTCGCGCTGCGCGCGCTGGTAGGCATACATGGGATCGTAGTAGTCGCGCAGCAGGATCTCGATCCAGCCGCGGTGCAGCGCCACGTCGCCTGACCCGGCCTGCCGCGCCAGCGCCTGCTCCAGCAACGCCGACAACTTGCCGTAGCGCTCACCCCCGAGCCGCGGCGCGATCGCCGCCATGGCTTCGCGCAGGCGGGCGGAATAGGCGTCGAAACCCATGCCGTCGCCATGCCCGGCGACGAATTCCGCCGCCAGGTCCTGCACGTAGTCGCGCAGCACGCGCTCCACGCGTTCCTCGAAAGACGCCTCCAGCCACACCAGCGGACTGGCCTGCATGCGCTGCGCCAGCGCCTGCGGCACATCGCGGCTGCCGATAAAGCGGCCCTCGTCTTCCACCACCAGCGCGCGGAAGCGGGCCTCGATACGGCGCAGCACATCGATCGCCAGCGCGTTCTCGAAGTCCACCTGCGGCGGCTGCGCCTGCGCGCGCCGGCCAAAGGCCGAGCCGCGGTGCCGCGCATGGCCCTCGAGATCGAGCGCGGCCGGCACGTCGGCCAGCACGTCGGTCTTGCCGCTGCCGGTCATGCCGCCCAGCACCAGCCACTGCTGTCCCGCCGCCGCCTCGTCGAGGGTCGCGATCAGGAAGGCGCGCATCGCCTTGTAGCCGCCCGTCACGCGCGGATAGTTGATGCCCGCGTCATGCAGCCATTGCTGCACCAGCTGCGAGCGCAGCCCGCCGCGGAAGCAATACAGGTAGCCGTCCGGATGCGCACGGGCAAAGTCCGACCAGCCGGCGATGCGCGCCGACTTGAGTTCGCCCGACACCAGCTGGTGCCCGAGCTCGATCGCGGCCTCCTGCCCTTTCTGCGCGTAGCACAGGCCGACGGCGTGCCGCTCGGCATCATCCATCAGCGGCAGGTTGACCGCGCCCGGAAAGGCGCCGCGCGCGAACTCCAGCGGCGCCCGCACGTCCAGCATCGGCACGCCGCTGAGAAACAGGCTGCGGAAGTCCGCGGTATCAGCACGCATGTCAGCCGGCCTCACACGACCTCGACGGCCAGCGCCGCACGCGCCACCATTTCGCCGATCGGCGTCAGCGACAGGCCGAGGCGCTGGCATTCGGCTGCGAACTCCGCTTCGCCGGCCAGCTCGACCGCCACCAGCAGCCCGCCACTGGTCTGCGGATCGCACAGCACCGCGCACTGCGCCTCCGTCAGCGGCGTGATGCGGTGGCCGTAGCTGTCGAAATTGCGCTGCGTGCCGCCCGGCACGCAGCCCTGGCCGATGTAGTCGACCACGTCGTCGAGCACCGGCACCGCTGCGTAGTCCAGCCGCGCGGTCAGGCCGCTGCCGTCGGCCATCTCGACCAGGTGGCCGAGCAACCCGAAGCCGGTCACGTCGGTCATCGCGCGCACGCCAGGCAGGCGCCCGAAGGCGCTGCCGGGACGGTTCAGCACGCACATCCAGTCGCGCGCGAGATTGCGGTTGTCGGCCCGCAGCAGGCCCTTTTTCTCGGCCGTGGTCAGCACGCCGATGCCCAGCGGCTTGGTCAGGTAGAGGCGGCAGCCAGGCGTGGCGGTGTCGTTGCGCTTCATGTGGGCACGCTCGACGATGCCGGTAACGGCCAGCCCGAAGATCGGCTCCGGCGCATCGATCGAATGCCCGCCGGCAAGGGGAATGCCGGCGTCGTCGCAGGCGCGGCGCCCGCCCGCCACCACCTCGCGCGCCACCTCGGGCGGCAGCACGTTGACCGGCCAGCCGAGGATGGCGATGGCCATCAGCGGGTCGCCGCCCATTGCATAGATGTCGCTGATCGCATTGGTGGCGGCGATGCGCCCGAAGTCGAACGGGTCGTCGACGATGGGCATGAAAAAGTCCGTCGTCGACACGACGCCCCTGCCGCTATCCGTGCCATCGAGCGCATACACCGCTGCATCGTCGCGCGAGGCGTTGCCGACCCACAGCCGCGGATCGAGATGCTGCGCGCCGCTGCCGGCGAGGATCACATCGAGCACTTTCGGGGAGATCTTGCAGCCGCAGCCAGCGCCGTGGCTGTACTGGGTCAGGCGGATGGGACCGGTGGTCATGGTGGGCTCCGTCGCAGCGCGCCGGCCGGGGAGGAGCCACTACCCGGCCAGGCACGCCTGGATGAAGAAAGGAATTGGAATGAGAAGGGTTACTGCCTACAGCCGAACAACGTGGCAGCGCCGGGTGGCGCCGCGCGGTGGGGCTGGCCGCCCTTGCAGCATACTGCAGCGGCGGCCCGGCCTGTGGGACGGACGGCTTACTGCTCGCCCGGCTCCATCTGCGACTGCAGGTAGTTCTGCAGGCCGACCTTGTCGATCAGGTCCAGCTGCGTTTCCAGGTATTCGATGTGTTCCTCGGTGTCGGTGAGGATATCGACCAGGATTTCGCGGCTGACGTAGTCGCCGACCGATTCGCAGTAGGCGATGCCTTCCTTGACGGTCTGGTGCGCGGTATGCTCCAGCTTCAGGTCGCACTTGAGCATTTCGGGCGTGTCTTCGCCCAGCAGCAGCTTGTGCAGGTCCTGCAGGTTGGGCAGGCCGTCCAGCATCAGGATGCGTTCGATCAGGCGGTCGGCATGCTTCATTTCGCCGATCGACTCCTTGTACTCGACGTCACCGAGCTTTTTCAGGCCCCAGTGGCGATACATGCGAGCGTGGAGGAAATACTGGTTGATCGCGGTCAGCTCGTTCTTGAGCTGGGCGTTCAGATGCTGGATGACCTTCTTGTCACCTTTCATTGGCGGCTCCTGTTGCATCGGGCCCGCGCAAAAACACGAAGCGGCGCCATTGGCGCCGCGAGCAGTCGGTGAGAATAGAAATGCGCAAAACGCGCCGTGAACTGACTTTCAGCTCACATGGGCGCGTTCAGGCAACCATCGCCTTGCGCCGGTCGTTCGCGACTGCCGGGTCCCGAGTGTCCATTATGGTACATGGGCCCGACACGGAACAGGAAGAAATCTCCACAACCTGGATGCTGGCGAGAGAGGCCTTGGTGACGTTGCGCACCGCTGCAACGCCTTCCTGCAACACTTGCTGCGCGCAGTCGCGGCAGCGTCCGCAGCACGTGCCGACGCCAAGCGTCTCGGCCAGTTCGTCGAGGGTCTCGACGCCCAGGTGAGCGGCACCGTGGATCTCACGATCGGTGATCTGGTTGCAGATGCAGACGTACACAAGTCCCTCCGTTGGGGCGCGTGGCACCGGCATGCCACTGCGAATGAACGTCAGAATATCAGAGATCGAAAATGATAACAATTCCCATTAGCGACGTGGGAACGTCTCTGCACATCGGGTGGTAAAACTGCCTAAGGCGCGATAAGAAGGCGGCGAAAGCGGCACTCATTAACAGGCTCAAGTGTCTTTCCTGCCGCCTTGAGGCTCGGAAAACCCTGACGTTGTCAGGGTCTGGCGATCTGGCTCAGCGCGGCCGCGAGGTCCTCGGGGTCGTAGGCATTGAGCACCTCGTCGACCAGCGGCTCCAGGTGCTCGCAATTGGCATGCAGGATCTCCTGCTTGACCCGCAGCAGCTGCGCCGGGTGCATCGAGAACTCGCGCAGGCCCATGCCCAGCAGCAGCCGCGTCATGGAAGGATCGCCTGCCATTTCACCGCACACTGCCACCGGCACGCCGGCGCGGTTGGCCTCGCGGATGGTGCGCGCCACCAGTTGCAGCACGGCCGGGTGCAGCGGATCGAACAGGTGCGCCACGGCATTGTCGGCGCGGTCGATCGCCAGCGTGTACTGGATCAGGTCGTTAGTGCCGATGGACAGGAAATCCATCTTGCGCAGGAACAGCGGCAGCAGCAGCACCGCCGCCGGGATCTCGATCATGGCGCCGACCTTCATGCCGGGGTCGTACGGCTCGCCGCGCTCGTCCAGCTGGCGCTTGGCCTTGGCGATCAGCGCCAGGGTCTGGTCGATCTCGCTGGCGTGCGCCAGCATCGGCACCAGCAGCCGCACCGGACCGAAGGCCGAAGCGCGCAGCAGCGCCCGCAGCTGGGTCAGGAACATGGTCGGCTCCGACAGCGACCAGCGGATCGCGCGCAGCCCCAGCGCCGGGTTCAGCGCCGTCTCGAAGTCATCGCCCCGCCCGTCGCCGCGGCCATCGCGTCCGTCGCGGCCGTCTAGCGGCTTGTCCGCGCCGATATCGATGGTGCGGATGGTCACCGGCAGCCCGTGCATGGCATCCACCGCGGCGCGGTAGGCCTGGAACTGCTCGTCCTCGTCCGGCAAATCGCCACGCCGGTTCATGAACAGGAACTCGGACCGGAACAGGCCGACGCCCACCGCACCCGCAGACAGCGCCGCGCCGGCGTCCTCGGCCATCTCGATATTGGCCAGCAGCTCGATCTCGAGCCCGTCCAGCGTCACCGCCGGGGTATGGCGCAGCCGCTGCAGGCGCTTCTTCTCCAGCGCGCGCTCGCTCTGCCGGTGGCGGTATTCCTCCAGGATGATGGCGGTCGGGTCGACGATCACCAGCCCGGCATCGCCATCGATGATGATCCAGTCGTCCTGCCGGATCAGCTCGCTCGCGCACTGCACCCCAACCGCGGCCGGGATATCCAGGCTGCGCGCGACGATGGCGGTGTGCGAGGTGCGCCCGCCCAGGTCGGTGACAAAGCCGTGGAACACGGTGTGGCGGAACTGCAGCATGTCGGCCGGGGCAATGTCGTGGGCCACCACGATCACGCCCGGCGCCGGCTCGCCGTCCGCCGCCAGCGCCGGCACCGGCGCGGGCACCAGCACGGGGGCGCCGGCCAGCGCCTTCAGGATGCGCTCGACCACCTGCTGGATATCGGCCTTGCGCTCGCGCAGGTATTCGTCCTCGATCTCGTCGAACTGGCGCATCAGTTCTTCGAGCCGCGTGGTGAGTGCCCACTCGGCGTTGTAGCGGCGGCCCCGGATCAGCGCCTCGGGCTCGCGCGCCAGCGCCTCGTCGTCGAGGATCATCGCGTGCACGTCGAGGAAGGCGCCCATCTCCTCGGGCGCGTCGCGCGGCAGGTCGCGCTTGAGCGCCGCCAGTTCCGCGCGCACCGCCGCGCGCGCGGCGCGCAGCCGTTCGACTTCGGCATCGAGCTGGTCTTCATCGACCAGGTAGTGCGACACGTCCAGCGCCGCGGGCGCGAGCAGGTGCGCGCGCCCGATGGCGACGCCGCGCGAGACCGGGATGCCGTGCAGGGCGAAAGGCATGTACCGCTCCGTCAGGAACGTTTAAGAATTCGAAGTTGCGGGACCGGGGCCGCCGGCCTCACTCTCCCTCACCAAACCGGTTGGCGATCAGCGCCAGCAACGCGTCCATCGCTTCCTGCTCGTCGGGTCCGTCGGTCTCGAGGGTCACCGTGGAGCCGATGCCGGCCGCCAGCATCATCACGCCCATGATGCTCTTGGCATCGACCTGGCGCCCGTTGCGGGACATCTTGACCTGGCTGACGAAGCTGCCTGCGAGCTGGGTCAGCTTGGCGGACGCGCGTGCATGCAGTCCGAGCTTATTGATGATGGTGGTGTCCCTCTGCAGCATATTTGTCGGGATGGTTGGCGGTTTGGTTCTGTACGGTGGTGGTGCCGACCTGCAGCACGCCCTGCGAGCCGCCCGCCAGCGCCTTGTTGGCGAGCTGGTCGAGCTTTTCGTTGCGGTAGCAGATGGCGCGCACGAGCATGGGCAGGTTGACGCCGGCCAGCACGCGCACGCGGCCCTGCTCGGCCAGGCGCGCGGCGATATTGGCCGGGGTCGCGCCGAAGATATCGGTCAGGACCAGGGCGCCGTTGTCTTCGCAGACGGCGGCCAGGCGGCGCCTGGCCTCGGCCAGCACCGCGGCGGGGTCCGCGTCGGGAAGGACGTCGATGGCTTCCAGCCCTTGCGGCTGGCCGCAGTAGACGTGGGCGGCGCAATCGCGCAGGGCCGAAGCCAGCGGGGTGTGCGCGATGATCAGGATGCCTGCCATGATGGTGAATCCGTTGGATTGCCCAGATTGTAGCAGGCGGCCCCCCGCGCTCCCGCTGCCAGCCGGGATGGTTCCGGTCAGCTGCCGGCGGCGCCCACGGCGTGTTCCAGCGCGTCGATGAACATCGCCGCGACGTGGAACCCGGTCTGCTGGGTGATTTCCTGGAAGCAGGTCGGACTCGTCACATTGACTTCCGTCAGGTAGTCGCCGATCACGTCCAGGCCCACCAGCAGCAGGCCCTGCTCCCACAGCCCCGGCGCCAGCGACTCGGCGATCTCGCGGTCGCGCTGGCTCAGTTCCTGGGCGCGGCCGCTGCCGCCGGCGGCCAGGTTGCCGCGCACTTCGCCGGCCATCGGCACGCGCGCCAGCGAATACGGCACCGGCACGCCGCCGATCAGCAGGATGCGCTTGTCGCCGTCCTTGATCGCCGGGATATAGCGCTGCACCATCAGGGTGCGGGCGCCGTCCTGGCCCAGCGTCTCGACGATGGCGGCCAGGTTCATGCCGTCAGAGCCCACCCGGAACACGCCCATGCCGCCCATGCCGTCGAGCGGCTTGACGATGATGTCGCGGTGCTCGGCATGGAAGTCGCGGATGCGCGCCAGGTCGCGCGTGACCAGCGTCGGCGTGATGAATTCCGGATGCTGGGCGATCGCCAGCTTCTCGGAATGGTCGCGGATCGCACGCGGCTTGTTGAACACGCGCGCGCCCTGCTGCTCGGCCAGCTCCAGCAGCCAGGTGCTGGTGACGTATTCCATGTCGAACGGCGGATCCTTGCGCATCAGCACCGCGTCGAAGGCCGACAGCGGTTCCAGCGCGCTGTTGCCTTTGCGGTACCAGGCCTTGTCGTCATCCGTCAGGTGCAGGCGCGTCGCCAGCGTCTCGACGGTGCTGCCAGACAGGCACAGCTGCGGCTGCAGGCACCAGTACAGCTCGTGGCCGCGCGCGGCGGCCTCGGTCATCATGGCGTAGGTGGAGTCCTTGTAGGTCTTGAAGGTCTCCAGCGGATCGGTGATGAAGAGGATGCGCATCAGTCAGGACTCGTCAGGGCTCGTCACAGGATCGGGTTCGGGTCAGTCTTTTCGAGTTCGATCGACGCCGCCAGCAGCGCCAGCCGCGCCACCACGCCGTACATATAGAAGCGGTTCGGCACCGCAGCGCCCGGCTTGGCATGGCTGTCGGGGATGCCGTTGGGGGCAAACGCCAGCGGCACGAAATGCATGCCCGGGGCGTTCAGGTTTTCATCGTTGCCGCGGCCCGTGTGCACGCGGTAGAAGCCGCCGACCACGTAGCGGTCGATCATGTAGACCACCGGTTCGGCCACCGCCTCGTTGACCTTCTCGAAGGTGTGCACGCCTTCCTGGATGATGACGTCGCTGACCTCGAGGCCTTCCTTGACGACGCTCATCTTGTTGCGCTCTTTCCGGTTCAGGCCCTTGACCTCGGACGGGTCGCGCACGGTCATGATGCCCATGCCGTAGGTGCCGGCATCGGCCTTGACCACCACGTACGGCGTTTCCTTGATGCCGTACTCTCGGTACTTCTTGGCGACCTTCTTCAGCACGCCCTCGACCGCGTCGGCCAGCTCTTCCTCGCCCACGCGCTCGTGGAAATTCACCCCGGTGCAGCGGGCAAAATACGGGTTGACCATCCACTGGTCGATGTCGATCAGCTTCGCGAATTTCTTGGCCACCTCGTCATAGGCGGCAAAGTGGCTGGTCTTGCGGCGGGTCGACCAGCCGGCATGCAGCGGCGGCAGCAGGTACTGCTCGTTGATGTTTTCCAGGATCGGCGGGATCCCGGCCGACAGGTCATTGTTCAGCAGGATCGAACACGGATCGAAGTCCTTCAGCCCCAGCCGGCGGCCCTTGGTGCCCAGGCGCGCCAGCGGCTCGACCACCAGGGTCTGGCCGTCGGGCAGCTCGATCGGGGTCGGCTCGGTGATTTCCTCGGACAGCGAGCCCAGGCGCACATTCAGCCCCGCCTGGCGCATGATCAGCGACAGCCGCGCCACGTTCTGCAGGTAGAACATGTTGCGCGTGTGACGTTCCGGAATCAGCAGCAGGTTCTTGGCATCGGGGCAGATCTTCTCGATCGCCGCCATCGCCGCCTGCACGGCCAGCGGCAGCATTTCCGGGGCCAGGTTGTTGAAGCCGCCCGGAAACAGGTTGGTGTCGACCGGCGCGAGCTTGAAGCCGGCGTTGCGCAGGTCCACCGAACAATAGAACGGAGGCGTATGTTCCTGCCATTCCAGCCTGAACCAGCGCTCGATCGACGGGGTGGCGTCCAAGATCTTCTTCTCGAGTTCGAGCAGAGGACCGTTCAGCGCGGTGATGAGATGCGGGACCATATCCATCCTATAGATCGTCTTTATCGTTCGCCCCGATTGTAGAGGAACGGCCAAACAGGCGCTGGCACACTCCTGATAAGGATATGCAGGCCATGGCATGAGGGATAACGATATGGGGATGCCGCGCGGGATATAAAGGGCGCTGGCGCAGCGGACAAAAAAAAGCGCGGCATCGCCGCGCCTTTAAATGGCCTGACAGATACGGGGAGCGTTCTGCAGGTGGAGGAAACTGCCTCACTGGCAATGTATGTGCCCCGCACATTAAAGACAATTGAAGCTTTTTAAGATCGGATTTAAGCACTTTGCGAAAAGCCCACGGGCGTGCCGGGGAGATCGGCCGCCAGCCCGCATCAGCATTGGACTGGCGGCTTTTGCGAGTTTTCTCCGGCCAGCCGCCCAGCGAGCCGGTGTGGCGTTGTGTGCGGTGCTAATGCCTGCTTGATAAGACAAATCGGCATAGGGGGCAGCCCATCGGGCTGCATCCCCTGCCACACCACCCGGCATGCGGGTCCGCACCGGGCGGTTCGAGAGGTTGAGGTCAGACGAGACGGGGCAGTCCCAGACTATCGAAGTAGGCAGTGGTCAGCACCCGATGAATCGCCGATAGGCTGTTGTGCCACCAGCGACGGCTTAACGCCGCCACCGACTGCGCCACCAGTAGTGAGGCCCCCAGGCGAAGCAGTTCGCGGTGGATAGTCTTGCCCCTGCGCCACTGTTTGAGCTGCAAGGCCCGAAGCCGCCGCCTTATCCAGCTGTCCAACTCACGCCAGATTCTGGAGGTCTGCGCCAGCCCGAAGTAGGCTTTCCAGCCCAGCAGGTAAGGGCGCAACTGATCGACTACGGCTTGGAGGCTGCGCCCACCATTGCGCCGCGTCAGTACCCTGACACGCTGTTTGAACGCCGCCATTGGCTTAGTAGCCACCACACGTTTGATCACACCGTCCCGGGCTTGCCATAGGCCATACCCAAGGAACTTGCGACCAAATACCGGCGCCACGGCGCTTTTGGCTTCGTTAACTTTCAGCTTGAGGCGGTCATAGAGCCTTCGTAGCAGAGCCATCACCCGCTCGCCAGCGCGACGACTGCCAACGTAGACGTTGCAGTCATCGGCATACCGCGCGAAGCAGTGACCCCGCCACTCTAACTCCTTGTCCACCTCATCTAGCAAGACGTTGGCCAGCAGCGGCGACAGGGGACCACCTTGCGGCGTTCCCTGATGCCGTTCCATGACCACCCCGCCATCCATGATTCCCGCGTTCAGGTAGGCTCGTATCAGCCGGATGATCCCGGCGTCGGCGATGCGTTGCCTTAGGCGGTCGATCAGAATGTCGTGGTTGACCCGGTCGAAGAACTTCTCCAAGTCCACGTCCACCACCACATGACGGCCCGACTGCACGAACGACTGAGCGGCTAACACCGCATCATGTGCCCGCCGTCCAGGCCGAAACCCGTAGCTATGCTTGCTGAAGGTCGGGTCAAGCAGCGGTTGCAGGACTTGCAACAGCGCCTGCTGGATCAGCCGATCCGTCACCGTCGGGATGCCAAGCTCGCGCTCGCCACCTTCCGCCTTCGGGATCGTCACCCATCGTACCGGACTGGGCCGGTACGTCCCCCGCAGCAGTTCCTCACGGATACGAGGCCACTCGGACGCCAGTTTGCGCGACGTCTGGTCAATGTCCAGCCCGTCCACACCCGCCGACCCCTTGTTCGCCCGCACCCGTTTGAACGCCTGCCGCAAGTTCTCGCGCGTCAGCGCCGCTTCCAGCAGCGCCGACCCTGTGCCGTCCGTTTCATGCCGCGGGATTTCGGCTTCGCCGCGACACACTCCATCCGGGGCTTCACCCCTGGCTTCGGTGTCCCGCCCCGCTCGCGCGGGCTTCTGGCGCCTGGCCTCCAACATCGTCATGGCTTCTGACACTTCCTCTCGTTCGGCCCTTCGCCAATAGCTCCAACCTTGCCGGTCTGTCCTCTGGCTACTACGGCCTCTGCTGACTCCTCACTCCGGCTCAACGCCGTTACCCTTTCGGGATCGAGGTGAGGTCTCCCCAGGTAAGAACGCACTCCTTCATCGCACAGCCGCCACATTTACGCTGCCTCGCCTTGATCACAAGAGCTTCGCGGTTTCTCGCCCGCTCGCCCTGCTCAGCCGCGCCTTCTATGTGGTTCTTGTTCATCGGCTCACGATTTACGCTCCACGCTTCCTCCCCACGCTCGGTCGCCCTCACGCAGTTGCGCTTCGCTTCGTTCGCTGTGATCAGCTTACGGTGGGACTTGCACCCACAAGAGTGCGCCCATGCTGGGCGCACGAAAAAAGCCCGGCACGCGGCCGGGCAAAGCTCCTGAGAGACGATTCCCAATCAGCTCTCCAGCACAACACCTTGGCGATCAGCCTTCATACGCGGTCTCGCCGTGCGAGGTGATATCCAGGCCCTCGCGCTCTTCATCTTCCGGCACCCGCAGGCCGATCAGCATGTCCACCAGCTTGTAGGCCACGAAGGAAACGATGCCCGACCACACCACCGTGGTCAGCACGCCCTCGAACTGGACCCACAGCTGGCCGGCGATCGAATAGTCTTCCGCCACCTTGTTGGCCACGTAGTCGTAGATGCCGGTGCCGCCCAGGCTAGGCGCGGCGAACACGCCGGTCAGCAGCGCGCCCACGATGCCGCCCACGCCGTGCACGCCGAACACGTCCAGCGAGTCATCCATGCCCAGCATGCGCTTCAGGCCGGTCACACCCCACAGGCACAGCAGGCCAGCCACCAGGCCCATCACGATCGAGCCCATCGGGCCGACGAAGCCGGCTGCCGGGGTGATCGCCACCAGGCCGGCCACCGCGCCCGAGGCACCGCCCAGCATCGACGGCTTGCCCTTGCCGATCCACTCGCCGAAGGTCCACGCCAGCACCGCGGCGCAGGTCGCCAGCAGCGTGTTGACGAAAGCCAGCGCGGCACCGGCGCTCGCTTCCAGGCCCGAGCCGGCGTTGAAGCCGAACCAGCCGAACCACAGCAGCGAGGCACCGACCATGGTGAAGGTCAGGCTGTGCGGACGGATCGCCTCGCGGCCGAAGCCGATGCGCTTGCCGAACAGATACGCGCCCACCAGGCCCGCCACGGCGGCGTTGATGTGCACCACGGTGCCGCCCGCGTAGTCGAGCGCGCCCTTCTGGAACAGCCAGCCCGACTTGGCGGTCGCGGCAGCGCCGGCGGCAGCGTCGGTGTAGGCGTCAGGACCCGGCCAGAACCAGACCATGTGCGCCATCGGGATGTAGGAGAAGGTGAACCACAGCACCACGAACACCAGCACGGCCGAGAACTTGGCGCGCTCGGCGAAGGCGCCGATGATCAGGCCGCAGGTGATGCAGGCGAAGGCGCACTGGAAGGCGAAGAAGCCCAGCTCCGGGATCACCACGCCCTTGCTGAAGGTGGCCGCCATGGCTTCCACCGTGAGGCCCTTCATGAAGAGCCGGTCGGTGCCGCCGAAGAAGGCGTTGCCCTCGGTGAAGGCGAAGCTGTAGCCGTAGATCGCCCACAGCAGCGCCACCAGCGAGAAGATCACCAGGCACTGCATCAGCACCGACAGCATGTTCTTGGAACGCACCAGGCCGCCGTAGAACAGCGCCAGGCCCGGCAGCGTCATCAGGATGACGAAGGCGGTGGCCACCAGCAGCCAGGCCACGTCGCCCTTGTTGGGCTGCGGCGCCGCCGGTGCGGCGGCGGCTTCGGCGGCAGCGGCCGGGGCCGCCGCCGCGGGGGCGGCAGCGGGCGCGGGTGCCGCTGCAGCGGCGGCGGGCGCGGGGGCGGCGGCCGAGGCGGCCGGGGCCGAAGCCTCCGCCGCCGGCTTGTCCTGTGCGGCGGCCGGCGCGGACATGCCCACTCCCGCCGTGCCGATGGCCAGCGCCATTGCGCCGGCCGTCAGGAATCGCTTGATCCAGGTTTTCATGTGATTAGCCTCTGTCTCTATGCTGTCTTGGGTCACAGGGCATCGCCGCCGGTCTCGCCGGTGCGAATGCGGATGACCTGCTCGATCGGTGCCACGAAGATCTTGCCGTCGCCGATCTTGCCGGTGCGGGCAGATTTCTCGACCGCCTCGATGGCTCGCTCGACCACGTCGTCGGGCACCGCCACCTCGATCTTCACCTTGGGCAGGAAGTCGACGATGTACTCGGCGCCGCGGTACAGCTCGGTATGGCCCTTCTGGCGGCCGAAGCCTTTCACTTCGGTGACGGTGATGCCGGACACGCCCACGTCCGACAGCGCTTCGCGCACTTCGTCGAGCTTGAACGGCTTGATGACTGCGATGATGAGTTTCATCCGGGTTCTCCTTGGGGCAGGCTCGCTTCAGCCTGCCCGGCCTGCAGCGGTGATTAGAAAGTCTTGGTGAGCGAGGCCCAGGCCGCCGCCTTGCCCAGGTAGCGGCCGCGGTTGGCGCTGGTGTACACCGACTCCTTGGCATTGGTGTCGACGTAGGCCACCGCCAGCGAGAAGCCCTTGCCGAGATCCTTGGTCAGGCCGATTTTCCAGTCGGTGTACGACGCGTCGCTGAAGTGCGCCACGCCCTGGTAGCCCACGTGCGCATTCAGCGTCAGGTCCCAGAAGTTCAGCGGCACGTTGGCCGTCAGGTCGACGTAGTAGCTGTTCTTGCTGTCGTTGAAGCCAAACAGGTTGGTCACCGAATGGGAGTACTTCAGGAATACCGGACCCCAGCCGATGCCGGCGTACAGCTCGGTCGTATAGGGACGCGGGTTGTTGTAGCCGCCCGGGTAGTAGTAGGTCAGCACGCCCAGGTCGTAGTTGAATTCGAGGTCGGACACCTTGAAGGTGTTCTTGAAGCCACCGTAGAAATCCATTTCCACCGGTGCCGACACCGAGGGGTTGGCGTCCTCGAGCCAGCTGATGCTCGAGTTCCAGTTGCCCACGTAGAAGCCGCTCGAATGGGCGTAGTCGAAGCCGCCCTGGATGGCCGGGCGCAGGTTGGTCTGGCTGATGCCGCGATAGCGGTAGTCAGAGACCAGCGACACGTTGGCCGTAAAGGTATGCGGCGATGCCGGCTCGGCAGCGGCGGCGGCGGCGGGCGCTGCTGCCGCGTCGGTGCTTTGGGCATACGCGGTGGCGGCGGCGCCGGACAGGACGACCGCGCTGACTGCAAGGGCCAACTTCTTCATGAATTTCTTCTCCTTTTCCCGGGATGGCTCGGATTTCGTTTGTTGGATTTTGGTGAGGCAGGCGCGATCACTACTGCAACTGCCGTGCCAGCCGCTGCGAAATCGGTGAACCGAAACCCCATCCTGGCCGCGCCGGTGACCCAAGCCGCGCTTCAATCTGCCTTGCGACAAAGCCTGATCGGGTGAAAAGGTGTGAAGGCAGGCACGCCGGAGCTTTCCCCCACGTGCCGCACCGGCGATAATTGAGACCTGACGGTGGCAGCGTGCGCCCGCACCAGGGAATTCCGCCCGCATTCAGGGCGCCCAAAACCAGTGCGAAAGCGCGCGATACGCCAGATGCCTACCGGGATTGGCACCAGTTAGGTGCGCAAAGGAGAAACCATGAAACCGACCGATCTCTTCAACGACCTGCAGAACAAGGTCAGCGAGGCGCTGCGCAATTCGCCGGCAAGGGACATCGAGAAGAATGTGCGCAGCATGATGACGCAGGGCTTCGCCCGGCTCGACCTGGTCACCCGCGAGGAATTCGACGTGCAATCGCAGGTGCTGGCCCGTACCCGCGCCCGGCTGGAAGAGCTGGAAGCCCGCGTGGCCGAACTCGAGCGCCGCGCCGGCATCCCGCCCGGCGCCGGTGCGGTGGACTCCACCGGAGGCGCGTGAGACCGCCAGTCCGCGCTGACCACACCAGCCTGCCTGAAGGCCGCCAATCCTGGCGGCCTTTTTCGTTAACGATTCGATGACATGGAGGGCCTGACATGAGTCTTGCCGTCCTGCGCAGCCGCGCGCTGACCGGCATCGCCGCGCCCCCGGTGCGCGTGGAAACGCACCTGGCCAACGGCCTGCCGGTGTTCACCATCGTCGGCCTGGCCGACACCGGCGTGCGCGAGAGCCGCGAGCGCGTGCGCGCCGCCATCCTCAACAGCGGCTACGAATTTCCCAACCGGCGCATCACCGTCAACCTGGCCCCGGCCGACCTGCCCAAGGAATCGGGGCGCTTCGACCTGGCCATCGCGCTGGGCATCCTCGCCGCCAGTGGCCAGATCCCGTCCGAGGCGCTCGACGCCCACGAATTCGCCGCCGAGCTGTCGTTGTCGGGCGAGCTGCGGCCGGTGCGCGGCGCGCTGGCCATGGCGATGTGCCTGGCGCAGGACAACGCCGCATGCCACGCGGCCGGCGCCGCCCCACGCGCTTTCCTGGTGGCCCGCGACAATGGCCCCGAAGCGGCATTGATCGAAGACCTGGCCGTCCACGCCGCAGCCACGCTGCGCGAGGTATGCGAGCACCTCGGTGGCCAGCCGGACGCGCGCCTGCCGCGCGCCGCCCCCGCCGCGCTGCCGAAGTCGAGCGCCAGCGGACCCGACATGCGCGACGTGCGCGGCCAGGCGCAGGCGCGCCGGGCCATGGAAGTCGCCGCCGCGGGACAGCATTCGGCCTTGCTGGTGGGCCCGCCAGGCACCGGCAAGTCGATGCTGGCGCAACGGCTGCCGGGCCTGCTGCCGCCGATGTCGCTGCAGGAGGCGCTGGAATCCGCGGCGGTCATGAGCCTGACGCCGGGCGGCTTCCGCACCGAACTGTGGGGCCGGCGCCCCTGCCGCGCGCCGCACCACACCGCGTCGGGCCCGGCCATGGTTGGCGGCGGCGGCAACCCGCGGCCGGGCGAGATCTCGCTGGCGCACCACGGGGTCCTGTTCCTGGATGAATTGCCCGAATTCGACCGCCGGGTGCTCGAAGTCCTGCGCGAGCCGCTGGAGTCCGGTCGCATCACCATCGCGCGCGCCAATGGGCACGCCGACTTTCCCGCGTGCTTCCAGTTCGTGGCGGCGATGAACCCGTGCCCGTGCGGCTACCTCGGGCATCCCGACCGGCCATGCCGCTGCACCCCCGACCAGGTGCGCCGCTACCAGTCGCGCATTTCCGGGCCGATGCTCGACCGGATCGACCTGCAGATCGAAGTGCCCGCCCAGGACCAGGGCGAGATGCTCGACGGCCCGCCGGGCGAGCCCAGCGCCGCGGTGCGCGAGCGCGTGCTGGCGGCGCGGGCGCTGCAGCTGTCGCGGCAAGGCAAGCCCAACAGCGAACTGGGCGGCCGCGAGATCGAGCAGCACTGCGTGCTGGAGCCGCAGGCACAGGCGCTGCTGCGCGGCGCGATGACTCGGCTGGCGTGGTCGGCGCGCTCGTACTTCCGCGTGCTGAAGGTGGCGCGCACGGTTGCCGACCTCGATCGCGCCGAGGTGCTGACCGCCAGCCACGTGGGCGAGGCGATCCAGTACCGGCGGGCGCTGCGGATGGCCGGCTAGCGCCAGCCGCGGCGAAGCGGCGGGGACAGCCTCGATCCGGACGACCGGCGCGCCGGTCCGCAGTTGGCGGTGGCGGCGGCGGTCAGGCTTCCTCCGACCACTGCACGCCCTCGCGCGCCATGAACGCCGAAGACGCCGCCGGCCCCCAGGTGCCGGCGGTGTAGGGCCGCGGGCCTTCGTCCTGGTGCCGCCAGGCTTCCAGGATCGGATCGACCCAGGTCCACGCGGCCTGCAGCTCGTCGCGTCGCACGAACAGCGCCAGCCGGCCCCGGATCACGTCGAGCAACAGCCGCTCGTAGGCTTCGGCGCGGCGCGTGGTGAAGGCCGAGTCCAGGTTCAGCGCCAGGCTCAGCGGCTTGAGCTTCATGCCTTCGCCCGGCTGCTTGACCATCAGCATCAGCCGCACCGACTCTTCCGGCTGCAGCCGGATCACCATGCGGTTGGCGCGCAGCGTGCTGCCGGGATCGAAGATCGAGTGCGGCACCCCGGCAAACTGGATCACCACCTCGGTCACCCGTTCCTGCATGCGCTTGCCGGTGCGCAGGTAGAACGGCACCTTGTTCCAGCGCCAGGTACCCAGCTCCGCGCGCATCGCGACGAAGGTCTCGGTGCGGCTGTCCGCCGGGATGCCGTCTTCCTGCAGGTAGCCGGGCACCAGCTCGCCGCCGATGGCGCCCGCGGTGTACTGGCCGCGCACCGTGTTGCGGCGCACGTCCTCGGGCGACATCGGGCGCAATGAGCGCAACACCTTGAGCTTCTCGTCGCGCACGGCGTCCGAGTTCAGCGATGCGGGCGGCTCCATGGCCAGGATGCTGACCAGTTGCAGCAGGTGGTTCTGGATCATGTCGCGCATGGCGCCGGCCTCGTCGTAGAAGCCGCCGCGCGAGCCCACGCCGACCGTCTCGGCCACGGTGATCTGCACGCTGCACACGAACGGCGTGCGCCACAGCGGCTCGAAAATCGAATTGCCGAAGCGCAGCGCCATCAGGTTCTGCACCGTCTCCTTGCCGAGGTAGTGGTCGATCCGGTAGGTGCGGTCTTCGCTGAAGTAGCGCGTCACTACCTCGCTGATGGCAATGGCCGAGGCGAGGTCGACCCCCAGCGGCTTCTCCAGCACCAGCCGGGTGTCGTCGGCAATCAGGCCGTGCCCGGCCAGGTTGTCGCAGGTCTGGGCGAACAGGCCCGGCGGCATCGCCATGTAGTAGATGCGCAGCGCTTCGCTGCGCAGCGCCTTCCCCAGCGTCTCGTAGTGGCCGGGCTGCGAGGCATCGACCCGGACGAAGTCGAGCCGCTGCAGGAACGCGCGCCACTTGTCGGGATCGAGGTAGCGCGCATCGACGAACGGCTGCGCGCGCTCGTCGGCAAAACGCGCGAAGGCTGCGGCATCCCATTCATGGCGGCCCACGCCGATGATGCGCGTGCCCTCGGGCAGGTTGCCGTCGCGATGGCACATGTACAGCGAGGGCAGCAGCTTGCGGGCCGACAGGTCGCCGGTGCCGCCGAAGATCACAAGATCCACCGGCCGTGGATCGGGCGTGCCGAAGGAGGAAGCTGAAAACGCGGAACGGGCGGTAGGCATGGCGGGCTCCTTGCTTGCCGGGAACACCGGCGCGATGTGGGTCGGGCAGCGCGAGCCCGGCCGGCACGCGCGGCAAGCCGCATGAACCATGCCAGTGAGCACGCTGGCCCCCACCCCGGCGCAGGCACAGGCGCGGGTCACAGCGCGCCCGGCACGATGCCGCGGCATGGACCGCCATACTTTGCGCCCCCAGCGTGACAGGCGAACCATGCCGGGCGCCGCGCCGCAGCGACGAAAGGGAGGAAGGCCTAAAGCGGCCCCGGCGGGCCGCGGCGATCCCTACGCGCGTTTTCCGATTGGCGTCGCCACCGGCGGCTCGACCGGCGGCGGCACCGGATCTTCTTCCGGCGGCAATGGCAAGTCGGGAGGCACGCCCGGCGGCGACGGTTCTTCCACCGGAGGCACGGTGTGGCGCGGCAGCATGCGCGCGCCGGCGCGGGGAATCGGCGAGGCTGGCATTTGGGGCTCTCCGTGGCCGGGGGGTTCCCCTCATTGAAGCAAACCCCGAGGGTTGGCGCCAGTGCCGGCGCTCAGGCGTGCTGCCGGCGCACGAAGAACAGCGCCGCGCCAACCGCCATCAGCACGCTGCCGAAGAAGCGGTTCTGCCAGCGCACCGCGCGCGCGTTGCGGAACAGGCCCTGCATGCGCGAGGCCAGCAGCGCGTAGCCGTGCATCACCACCAGGTCGACGCAGCACATGGTCAGCGCCAGGATGGCCAGCTGCGGCGCCAGCGGGTGGTTCGGGTCGATAAACTGCGGTAGCACCGCGACCATGAAGATGATGCCCTTGGGATTGGTCACGTTGGTCAGCAGCCCGGTGGCGAAGCGCCGGCGTGGGCTCATCACGGCCACGCGGGCGGGACCCTCGCTGGCGCCTTCGCTGCTTTGCACCTTCGCGCGCCACTGCTGCAAGCCCAGGTAAATCAGATACAGCGCGCCCACGGTCTTCACCACCATGAAGGCCTGCTCCGAGGCCAGCAGCAGCGCGCCCAGCCCGCCGCCGGCCACCAGCAGCACGATTACCAACCCCGTCTGCAGGCCGAAGATCGTGGTGGTGGTCTTGCGCAGGCCATACGACAGGCCGTGGCTCATCGACAGCACCGCCCCCGATCCCGGCGACACCGCAATCACCCAGCACGCCGCGAAATAAGCCAGCCACACTTCCCAACGCATTTCGATTCTCCTAGACGACAACTGCCCGACAACTGCCGCCGCCGCACTGACGCGGCCCGGCGCAAACCCTGTATTCCTGCGGCGTCCTGCGGGACCTCAGAACGGGTGGAAGCCGCCGAGGAACTGCTCCACCTGCTCGGCCTGGCGCTGGTCGCGCGCGGCGTCGCCGGACTCCAGCACCACCGCCTGGTAGGCGCGCGCGCCCACCGCCACCAGCCGCGCGGTCAGCCGCCGCGGCGACTGGTCCTGCGGCGACACGCCGCTGGCCTGCACTTCCACGCCGGCCAGCGGCCGCCCCGGCTTGTCGGCGGTCGTGATCGTGACCGGGCGCGTACGCGCCGGCTCGCCCGACGACGTGCCCAGGTTGGCCAGCAGGCCCGCCTGCATCGCCGCCAGCGCCTCGCGCCGCAGCGCTTCGTCGTCGGCAGGCAGCGTGACCACGCCCACGGCGAATAGCGTGTCGTCGACGCGCGCCGCCTCCATCGTCATCGGCAGCTTGCGGCCGGCGATGGTGACGTCGCGCGCGGCGCTGCTGGGCTTGCCGGGGTAGAGCGCGGCGTAGGCGCCCTCGCCGGACTGGATCGTGCGCCAGTCATAGCGGGGCGAACAGGCGCAGAGGGCCAGCGCCGCGCATACGGCGGCGCGGCGCAGCATGGGACTGCGGGCCAGGGCGGCCAGGCTCGACGACTGGGGCGAAAGAGGACGCATGGGGAAGCGTGTGGCGGACAGCGCGCGCAGGCCATGGAGCGGCTCTGGCGGCCGCCGTCGCCTGCGGGCGGAAACCGGTATTATCGCGGAAGTGGCGCCCCGGTGCATGGTGCGCCGCCTGACAGTGTTTCCCGACCGCATGCCTGTTCCCGCCCTGCCCCGCCTCGCCGTACCAGCCCGGTCCGCGCTGCTCCGACTAGCGCAACTGGCGCGACTGGCCGCCTGCACGCTGCTGGCAACGGCCGCCGGCGCGGCGCTGGCCGCGGGCACGGCGCACCTGCCTGCCGCCACCGACCTGGCCGCGCATGGCGCCGAGGCCGCGCAACGTGGCGAGCCGCTGGTGCTGCTGGTGTCGATGCCAGGATGCGGCTATTGCGACGCGGTGCGCCGCAACTACCTCGGCCCGCAGGCCGCCGCCGGCGAGATCGCGGTGCGCGAGCTCGACCTGACCGCCGCCACGCCGCTGCGCGATGCCGACGGCAGCATGACCACCGCGCGCGACTGGGCGCGGGCGCACCAGGTGCGGGTGGCGCCGACGGTGCTGTTCCTCGATCGCCAGGGCCGCGCCGCCGCCAGTCCGCTGCGCGGCATGCAGCCCGATTTCTACGGCGCCTACCTGGAGCAGGCGCTGGACCAGGCACGCGCCGCCATCGCCACACGGCGCTGAACCGCGCGGTGGCGCCGGCATTGCGACAGATTGACGCAAGCAGACCGCGCGCAACACCGCGGCGCCCGCGGCATTAGAATGTGTCGTTGCCCGAAGAGAATTCGCCTTCCTCCGCCTCCCATGACCACTTCCACTTCCGCCAAGTCCTCCCGCAAGCCCTGGCCCATCGTCGCCGCAGTCGTCGTACTGGCGCTGCTGGGCTGGTTCGGCTACCGCGCGCTGGCGCCCTCCAACGCCGCGCCGGCCGCCACGTTCACGCTGCTGTCGGGCGAGAAGGTCAGCACCGCCGACCTGAAGGGCAAGGTCTACCTGGTCAATTTCTGGGCCACCAGCTGCGCCACCTGCGTCAAGGAAATGCCCGACATGGTCAAGACCTACGAGCAGTTCAAGGGCAAGGGGCTGGAGTTCGTCGCCGTGGCGATGAACTATGACCCGCCGATGTACGTGATGAACTACGCCAAGACGCGCGGGCTGCCGTTCAAGGTCGCGATGGATTCGGACGGGTCCGCCGCCAGGGCCTTCGGCAATGTGCAGCTGACGCCGACCACCTTCGTGGTCGACAAGGACGGACGCATCCTCAAGCGTTATGTCGGCGAGCCCGAGTGGGATGCGCTGCACAAGCTGCTGGACGGCGCGCTGGCAAAGTCTGCGTAACGCTGTCACCCGCCGCCGCCCGCAACATTCAGGAAAAGGTGCTCATCGAGCACCTTTTTTATTGGTTCGTGCCCCATCCCGCGCAAAGCGGCTTGCACTGCCGGGCTGTATGGATATACAGTTAGCGCCAGCTTTTTTTGCCCGCCCCATTCCTCTTTCCTGCCTGTGTCACTCGACCTTGCCCCCGCCGCGGACCTCGAATCCGCCCTTGCCCCCGATGCGGCCGACGCAGGCCCCGCCTACCTGTCCAGGCTCAACCCGGAGCAGCGCGCCGCGGTCGAGCACGGCAGCGACGGGCCGCTGCTGATCATCGCCGGCGCGGGCTCGGGCAAGACCAACACGCTGGCGCACCGGGTCGCGCACCTGGTGCTGGGCGGCGCCGATCCGCGCCGCATCCTGCTGCTGACCTTCTCGCGCCGCGCCGCCGCCGAAATGGGCCGGCGCGTCGAGCGCATCGTCGACCAGGCGCTGGGCACGCAGACCGGCGCGGGCCGCGCGGCGCTGCAGTGGTCGGGCACCTTCCACGCCATCGGCGCGCGCCTGCTGCGCGAGTACGCCGAGACGCTGGGCCTGTCGCCCGCCTTCACCATCAGCGACCGCGGCGATGCGGCCGACCTGATGCACGTGGTGCGCCACGACCTGGGCCTGTCCGAGACCGCGAGCCGCTTTCCCAAAAAAGAGACCTGCCTGTCGATCTACTCGCGCGTGGTCAACACGCAGGCGCCGCTGGAGGACGTGCTCAAGCAGCAGTTCCCGCGCTACGCGATGTGGGCCGATGCGCTGCGCACGCTGTTTGCCGGCTATGTCGAGGCCAAGCAGAAGCAGCACGTGCTCGACTACGACGACCTGCTGCTGTACTGGGCGCAGGCCATGGCAGAGCCGGCCATCGCGCAGGACATCGGCGCGCGCTTCGACCACGTCCTGGTCGACGAATACCAGGACACCAACGCACTGCAGGCGTCGATCCTGCTGGCCATGCGGCCCGATGGCCGCGGCCTGACCGTGGTCGGCGACGATGCGCAGTCGATCTACGCGTTCCGCGGTGCGACCGTGCGCAATATCCTCGATTTCCCGCAGCAGTTCACGCCGCCCGCGCAGCAGGTGACGCTGTCGCGGAACTACCGCTCGACGCAGCCGATCCTGCAGGCCGCCAACGCCGTGATCGGACTGGCGGCCGAGCGCTATACCAAGGATCTCTGGTCCGAGCGGCTGTCGGCCGAGAAGCCCGGCATCATCGTCGTCAACGACGAGGCCGACCAGGCGCGCTACGTGGTCGAGCAGGTGCTGGCGCGGCGCGAGGCCGGCCTGGCGCTGATGGCGCAGGCGGTGCTGTTCCGCGCCGCCGACCACAGCGCGCAGGTGGAGATCGAGCTGGCGCGGCGCAATATCCCGTTCGTGAAGTTCGGCGGGCTCAAGTTCCTGGAATCGACGCACGTGAAAGACGTGCTGGCCGTGGTGCGCTGGCTGGAAAACCCGCGCGACCGCATGGCAGGCTTCCGCACGCTGCAGCTGCTGCCGGGCATCGGCCCCAAGACCGCGGCACGTGTGCTCGACGCGCTGGCGCTGGCCACCGAGCCGCTGTTCTCGCTGCAGGAATTCGAGCCGCCGCCGGCCGCTGCCCCCGCGTGGGCCGACCTGCTGACGCTGGCGCGCGCGCTGATGGCGCCGGCCTCGCCGTGGCCGTCGGAGTTCGAGCAGGTGCTGGCCTGGTACACGCCGCACCTCGAACGCCTGCACGACGACGCCGCCGCGCGCCAGGCCGACCTGCAGCAGCTGGAACGCATCGCCGCCACCTACGGCGCGCGCGAGCGCTTCCTGACCGAGCTGACGCTGGACCCGCCCAGTGCGTCGAGCGATGAATCCGGCGTGCCGTCGCGCGACGAGGACTACCTGATCCTGTCGACCATCCACTCGGCCAAGGGGCAGGAGTGGAAGGCAGTATATGTGCTCAATGCCGTCGATGGCTGCATGCCGAGTGACCTGGCGACGGGAACGACCGAAGAGATCGAGGAAGAACGGCGGCTGCTGTATGTGGCGATGACGCGCGCCAAGGACCATCTGGACGTCGTCGTGCCGCAGCGCTTCTACGTGCACCAGCAGGTGGGCTTTGGCGACCGGCATGTGTATGCGTCGCGCACGCGGTTCATCCCGAATCGCGTGATGCCGAATTTCCACAGCCGGGCATGGCCGCCGCCGCCGATGCCGGGCGAGGGGAAGGCAAAGCCGGCGCTGGCGCCGGTGGACCTGGCCAGCCGGATGCGGAATATGTGGCGGTAGTCTCGTCGCGCCGTTTTTCTCCCCTCTCCCGCGCGCGGGATAGGGGAGAAAACAAGCGGCGCGCTAGGGCTGTCGCCGCTTCCGGATCGCAGCGTTACCCCACCTTCTCCAGCAGCAACCCCTTCAGGTACTCCCCTTCCGGGAACGCCGCCAGCATCGGGTGATCGGTGCCGGCCGACAGCCTGCGCAGGATGCGCGCATCCGCCCGCGCATCGGTCATTGCGCCCGCCACGATCTTCTGGAACAGCTCCATGCTGATCGCGCCCGAGCACGAGTACGTGAACAGCAAACCGCCTGGCCGCAGCAGCTGCGTGCCGACCAGGTTGATCTCCTTGTACGCACGCGCGGCACGGTCGATATGCTGCGCCGACGGCGCGAACTTGGGCGGGTCCAGCACGATCAGGTCGAACTGACGCCCTTCGGCGCGGAATTCGCGCAGCGTCTTGAACACGTCAGCGTCGAGCCAGGTCGCGCGCTCCGGATCGAACCCGTTCAGGGTGACGTTGCCCGCGGCAATCTTCAGCGCCTCGCCCGACGAATCGATCGACGTCACCGACTTGGCCCCGCCGCGCAGCGCGGCCAGCGAGAAACCGCCTGTATAGCAGAAGCAGTTCAGCACCTCGCGCCCTTCGGCCAGGTCGCCCACCAGCTTGCGGTTGTCGCGCTGGTCGACGTAGAAGCCGGTCTTGTGGCCGTTGCGCACGTCGACGTAATAGCGCACGCCATGCTCGGTCACCGACAGCGCCGGATCGGGCTCCGCGCCGGCCAGCACGCCGGTCACCAGCTCCAGCCCCTCGCGCTGGCGCACGGCGGCGTCGGAGCGTTCATAGACGTTGGGGCAGCCAGTCTCCTTGACCAGCGCCTGCACGATCGCGGTCTTCCAGTGCTCCACGCCGGCCGCATTGAACTGGCACACCAGCTGGCCCGTTTCCCCACTGCCGTAGTAGTCGACGATCAGCCCCGGCAGCCGGTCCGATTCGCCGAAGATCAGGCGCACCGCATCGCTGTCCTTCACCCACTGGCGCCGGTAGGCGATGGCCGCGGCCACGCGGCGCTTGAACAGCGCGTGGTCGACCGGCTCGTTTTCGTCGAAGGTCCACACGCGCGCACGGATCTGCGATTCGGGGCTGTAGGCGGCCTTGGCCAGGAAGCGGCCGTCGGCGGCGCGCACGGTCACGGTCGAGCCCGGCTCGCAGCGGCCTTCGGTGGTGGCGATGCCGGTGGCATAGATCCACGGGTGGCGGCGCAGCAGCGATTTTTCCTTGCCGGGTTTCAGGGTGATGGTGTTCATGTCGGTATGGGGAGGATGCGTGCCGCAGCCGCGGTGTTTGGCTCCCTGCGGTGCGGCTCCCCTCTCCCGCCTGCGGGAGAGGGGTTGGGGGAGAGGGCGGGAGTGTCAACAAAGTGACGGGCGTCGGCATTGCCAGCGCCTGCCCTCTCCCCCGGCCCCTCTCCCGCGCGCGGGAGGGGGGAGCAAACAATCAGGAAAGATACGTCAGCGGTTACAGCACCACCTTCACCATCGGATGCGAAGTCAGCGCCCGGTACAGGTCGTCCAGCTGCTCGCGGCTGGTCACCCACACCGTCACGGTGAGTCCGAGATAGTTGCCCTTGCTCGAGGGCCGCATCTCCATCTTGCCCGCATGGAAGTCCGGATCGAACTCCTGCACCAGCGTGACGATGGCCTCGGCAAAGCCGTCCTGCATCGAGCCCATCACCTTGATCGGGAAATGGCTCGGGTATTCGATCAGCGACTGCTCCGGCGGGATATCGCCGGGCTTGTTGCCGCTGCCCTGGTTGTCGGAAGTCATGTCGTTTTCTCCGGCGCGGCCCGGCAAATCTCCAGGCCGCGCGTGCCAATCACTTGCGCTTGAACCACAGGCGGATGGTGTCCCACAGGCGGCCGAAGAAACCGGCCTCGGGCACTTCTTCCAGCGCCACCACGGGGAACTCGGCCACCTTGTTGGCGCCGTCCATCAGCTTGACCATGCCCACCTGCTGGCCCGCCGCGATCGGCGCGATCATCAGTTCCTGGCGCTCCAGCACCGGCTTCAGGCGACCGCCGGTGCCCTTGGGCACGGTGACGAAGGTCTCGTGCTGCACGCCGATCTTGACCGTGCCGGCCTTGCCCTTGTAGATCTCGGGCGTGGCCAGCACCTGCCCCTTGTCGTACAGGCGCAGCGTGTCGAAGAACTGGAAGCCGTAGTTGAGGATCTTCAGGCTTTCCTGCGTGCGCACCTGTTCGGTGGTGGTGCCGATCACGATCGAGATCAGGCGGCGCTGGCCGTTGGGCACGTTGGCCAGCGGACGCTGGGCCGACGAGATCAGGCAATAGCCGGCGGACTTGGTGTGGCCGGTCTTGACGCCGTCCACGGTCGGGTCGATGTACAGCAGGCGGTTGCGGTTGGGCTGCCTGATCTTGTTATAGGTGAACTCCTTCTGCGAGTACATGGCGTAGTACTCGGGGAAGTCCTTGATCAGGTGCGTGGTCAGCGTCGCCAGGTCCACCGCGGTGGTGTAGTGGTTCGGGTCGGGAATGCCGTCGGTGTTGGTGAAGTGGGTGCTCTTCATGCCCATGCGCTGGGCCTCGCGGTTCATCATCGCGACGAAGCCCTCTTCCGAGCCGCCCACGGCCTCGGCCAGCGCCAGCGCGGCATCGTTGCCCGACTGCACGATCAGGCCCAGCAGCAGGTCCTGCACGCTGACCGGCTTGTTGGGCTCGATGAACATGCGTGACTCGTCGCTTTTGACCTTGAGCACGAGGTTGGTCGGCACCACGGTCTGTTCCAGCGTCAGGCGCTTTTCCTTGAGTGCCTCGAACGCCAGGTAGGCGGTCATCAGCTTGGTCAGCGAGGCCGGCTCGATGCGCTGGTCGGCATTCTGCGAGGCCAGCGCCTGGCCGCTGGTCACGTCATACAGCATCCACGACTTGGCGGCGACCTGCGGCATCGGCACGCCCTGCGCAAGGACGGCGGCGGGCGCGGCGGCCAGCGTGGCCGTGGCGACGGCAGCGACGATGGCGGCGGGTGCAAAGGCGGAGGAAAGGCGTGTCGTGGCTCTATTCAGCATTGTTTCTGTTTCCGACAAGAAAGGGATCGTGCGGGACGGGATGGCGCGGTGACGAAGCTGCGCCGCTCACCGGTCCCACGCGTTGACGACGAGCTGCTTGATCAGGTGCAGCTTGCGGTGAAAGAAATGGTCGGCGCCGGGGATGACGATCACCGGCAGCTCCTGCGGGCGCGCCCAGTCGAATACGCTGGCGAGCGGCACGGTGTCATCCTGCTCGCCGTGTATGACGATGGTGTCGGCGGGCACCTCGGCCACCTGCCAGCGGCTCGCTGCGGTGCCGACCAGCACCAGGCGCTGCGCCGGCGTGCCGGCCTCGGCCAGGCGCCGGGCCACGTGCGTGCTGACAAAGCTGCCGAAGGAGAAGCCGCCCAGCGCCAGCGGCAGCGTCGCGGCCTGCGCCGACCACGCGGTCTGCTCGCGCATCCAGGCGACGACTGCCAGCAGGTCGTCCTGCTCGCCGACGCCATTGTCATGCTCGCCGGCGGTCGCGCCGACGCCGCGGAAGTTGGGGCGCACGGTGGCATAGCCCAGCTGCACGAAGGCGCGCGCCAGCGTCTGCGCGACCTTGTTGTCCTTGGTGCCGCCGAACAGCGGATGCGGGTGGGCAACCAGCGCCAGGCCCCGTGGCTCGCCTTGCGGCAGGTCCACCGAAACGTCGATCGCGCCGACGGGGCCGGCGATGGAAAGTACCTGGGTATGCGCGTTCATAGGACGGTCAGGGCAATCAGGAGGCAATCAGGAGGCGGTCAGGATGGCGCTTCAGGATGGTGATACGCCGGCTGGCTCTACCCGGAAATCCCGGGGCAAGAAATGAAAAAACCGTCCGGCGTGCGGGCGGCGGGGTCTGGCATCGGCGCTGCGGCATCGGCAGCGCCTTGGGCTTCGTTCCCGTTCAGCGGTCCACCATCAGCCGCTCGACCGGCTTGCCGTTGAGCAGGTGGCTGTCGATGATTTCATCGATGTCGTGCTCGTCCACATACGTGTACCAAATTGCCTCGGGGTAGACCACCAGCACCGGCCCGAGTTCACACCGGTTCAGGCAGCCCGCCTTGTTGATGCGCACGCGGCCTTCGCCGCCGGCGATGCCGAGTTCCTTGCAGCGCTTCTTGGCGTATTCCTGCATGGCCTTGGCGTTGAAATTGGCGCAGCAGTTCTCGCCGGCCTCGCGCTGGTTCAGGCAGAAGAAGACGTGGTGCTGGTAGTAGCTGCTCATGCGATGCGGTGACAAGGAGGGCGGGCCCGCGCGGCGGCACGACCGCGGGACGTTGAACGGAAGCTCGGAATTATACGGCGTCACGGCGGCACGCCCGCGCCTTCCGGCACCCGCGCAACGCCATTGACCGCGCATGCCGGCCGCGCAGGTGGCGCCTCGGCCACCTTTGCCCGCGCCGGCATTCCGAATCCCCGGAAGCCGGGATTCCGGATTTCCGGAATCCCGGAGGCCCCGCGTCTTGGCAAGACCCGCGTTTCCTTGTGAATCAATCAGTTAACGATACCGGTTGGACTGGCATGCCGGTTGCAAATTCCCGTCCCTGAACGCGCCGCAACCGTGACGGCGCGCGCCCGCGGCGCCATCGCCCCGGGTACGGTCAACACCGAGGACGACACCATGAAGAAACCCTTCTACAAGATCCTGTATGTGCAGGTGCTGTTCGCCATCCTGGTCGGCATCCTGCTGGGCCACTACTGGCCCGATACGGGCGTGGCCATGAAGCCGCTGGGCGATGGCTTCATCAAGCTGATCAAGATGATCATCGGCCCGATCATCTTCTGTACCGTGGTGACCGGCATGGCCGGCATGAGCGACATGAAGAAGGTCGGCCGCGTCGGCGGCAAGGCGCTGCTCTACTTTGAAGTGGTGTCGACCTTCGCGCTGCTGATCGGCCTGGGCGCCGCGCACCTGCTCAAGCCGGGCGTGGGCTTCAACATCGACCCGTCGACGCTGGACACCAAGGCGATCGCGCAATACGTGTCGAAGGCGCACGGCCAGAGCACGGTCGAGTTCTTCATGCACATCATCCCGGAAACGGTCTTCAGCGCCTTCGCCAACGGCGACATCCTGCAGATCCTGCTGGTGTCGCTGTTCTTCGGCGCCGCGCTGGCCACGCTCGGCGAACGCGCCCGCTTCGTGGTGCAGCTGATCGAGCAGGTCTCCAAGGTGTTCTTCCACATCGTGCACGTGATCACCAAGGTGGCCCCGATCGGCGCCTTCGGCGCGATGGCGTTCACCATCGGCAAGTACGGCCTGGGTTCGCTGGTGCCGCTGCTCAAGCTGATCGGCACCTTCTACTTCACGGCCATCATCTTCGTGCTGGTGGTGCTGGGCACGATCGCGCGCATGACCGGCTTCAGCATCGTGCGCTTTATCTCGTACATCAAGGAAGAGCTGCTGATCGTGCTTGGCACCAGCTCGTCCGAGGCCGCGCTGCCGCACATGATGGAGAAGCTGGAGAAGCTGGGCTGCTCCAAGTCGGTGGTGGGCCTGGTGGTGCCTACCGGCTATTCGTTCAACCTGGACGGCACCAACATCTACATGACGATGGCGGTGATCTTCATCGCGCAGGCGACCGGCATCGAACTGACGTGGATGCAGCAGCTGACCATCCTGGCGGTGGCGATGATCACCTCCAAGGGCGCCAGCGGCGTGACCGGATCGGGCTTCATCACGCTGGCCGCGACGCTGGCGGTGGTGCCGACCATCCCGGTGGCCGGCATGGTGCTGATCCTGGGCATCGACCGCTTCATGAGCGAGTGCCGCGCGCTGACCAACATCATCGGCAACGGCGTGGCCACGGTGGTGGTGTCGGCGTGGGAACGCGAGCTTGACCGCAAGCGCCTGGCGCAGGTGCTGCAGGGCGGCGGCGATGCCGGCGATCTGGCCCAGGCCGGCCAGGGCGCCCGCTAAGTACACCGCTGCGCGGGCGGCTGCATCGGCGTCTGCCCCGGCCGCCCGCCAGCGGGTATCATCGGCACGACAGCCCTTGCGCGCGCCGATGCCCCATTCCGACGATTTCCTAGCCGTGCATGATCCTGCCGCCACCCGCGCGGTGCATGCGCCGGACACCGGCAGCAGCCGGTGGTGGGTCTTCGCCGCCGCACTGGCGGCCGGGCTGCTGCTGTTGTGCGGGCTGACCTGGCTGGTGTCGTTCCAGCGCGGCCTGGCCGCGCTGCAGCAGAGCACCGCGACGCGTGCCGACCGCTACGCCGCCACCCTCGAAAGCACCCTCGACCGCTACGAATTCCTGCCCGCGCTGGTGTCGCTGCACCCCTTCGTGCGCGGGCTGCTCGAATCCCCAAACGACCCGACGCGCGTCGCCGCCGCCAACCAGTACCTGGAAGAGGTCAACCGGCGCGCACATGCTTCGGCCACGTACGTGATCGCGGCCAACGGCATCGCGCTGGCCGCCAGCAACCATGGCCAGCCCGGCAGCTTCGTCGGCACCGACTACCGCTTCCGTCCCTACTTCCAGATCGCCGCGGGCGGCAGGATGGGCCGCTTCTACGCCATCGGCATCACCAGCGACGAACCCGGCTATTACCTCGCGCAACCGGTGGAATCCAATGGCAAGGTCGTCGGCGTCACCGTGGTCAAGCTCAACCTGGAGTGGTTCCAGCGTGCCGGCAGCGGCGCCGAGCCGCTGATGGTCAGCGACGACCACGGCGTGATCTTCCTGTCATCGGTGCCGGCCTGGCAGTACCGCACGCTGCAACCGCTGCCGCCGGCATTGCAGGCCGAGATGGAAAACACGCGCCAGTACCACGGCCGCGCCGTCACGCCGCTGCCGCTGGAGCCGCTCGACTCGCTCGTCACGCGCTGGCTCGCGCAGACCACGCTGGGCGCCAACGCGCGGCTGGTGCGCGTGCGTGACGACTCGCCCGCCGCCCGCACCACTTTTACCCCCGACGCCACCGCGCGCGCCGACCGCTACCTCGAACTGGGCCGCACCGTGGGCCCGGCCGACTGGACCATGCAGGTGATGGCGCCGCTGGAGCCGGTGCTGGCCAACGCGCGCAACGCCACCGTGGCCGCGGCGCTGGCCTATGCCTGCATCTGCCTGCTGCTGGTCAACTGGCGCCAGCGCCGCCAGCGCGCGCGCGACGTGCAGTACAGCCGCCGGCTGCTGGAAGCGGCCTACGACGAACTGGAGCGCCGCGTGGAAGCGCGTACCGCCGACCTGATGGCGATCAACGAGAAGCTCGAGGAACAGGTTGCCGAGCGCACCCGCGCCGAAAGCGAGCTGCGCGCGGCGCAGGACGAACTGGTGCAAGCCAGCAAGCTGGCCGCGCTGGGACAGATGGCGGCCGGCATCACGCACGAGCTGAACCAGCCGCTGGCGGCGCTGCGCACCTTCTCGGACAACACCCGCGTGCTGCTGGAGCGCGGCCAGCTGGCCGCGGCAGAAGGCAACCTGGCTGCCATCGCCGACCTGACCGAGCGCATGGGCAAGATCACCAGCCAGCTCAAGCTGTTCGCCGGCAAGGCGCGCCCGGTGCGGCGGCCGGTGGTGGTGCGCACGGCGCTCGACCACGTGCTGGCGCTGCTGGCGCCGCGGCTGGGTGCGGTGAAGGTCAACGTGGCCGGCCTCGACGAACAGCCCGGCCTGTCCGTGCGTGCCGACGAACTCAAGCTTGAGCAGGTGCTGCTGAACCTGATCGGCAATGCGCTCGACGCCATCGCCTCGGCGGCGCCCGCGCAAGGCCGCATCGACATCGAGGTGCAGACCAATGCCGGCACCAACGGCGGCACCAACAGCGGCACCATCACCCTCGCCGTGCGCGACAACGGCACCGGCATCGCGCCGGAAGCGCTGCCGCGCCTGTTCGAGCCCTTCTTCACCACCAAGGAAACCGGGCAGGGCCTGGGGCTGGGGCTGGCGATCTCGTCATCGATCGTGCGCGAGTTCGGCGGCCAGCTCAGCGTGGCCAACATGCCCGGCGGCGGCGCGCAATTCACGCTGGTGCTGGCAGGCGCGCCGGCCAGCTCCGGCGCGAACGAGGCGCTGCCGGTTTCCACTCCCCAATGAGCATTGCCATGCAAGACGGTCTGCGTGTCCTGTTTGTCGAAGACGAGCCGCTGGTGCGGCAGGCTACCGCGCAAAGCCTGGAGCTTGCGGGCTTTACCGTGCTGGCGCTGCCTTCGGCAGAAGCCGCCATGCCGCATCTGCATGCGGGCTTTCCCGGCGTCGTGGTGACCGACGTGCGCTTGCCCGGCGCCAGCGGGCTTGACCTGCTGCAGCACTGCCGCAATGCGGCGCCAGGCGTGCCGGTGGTGCTGGTGACGGGGCATGGCGATATCACGATGGCCGTGCAGGCGATGCGTGAAGGCGCCTATGACTTTATCGAGAAGCCGTTCGGAGCCGACCGGCTGACCGACACCGTCCGTCGCGCACTCGAGCGGCGCGCGCTCGAACTGGAGAACCAGGCGTTGCGGCGCGAGCTGGCTGGTCCCGCGGCCGGTACGCGGATCATCGGGCGTTCGCCGGCGATCGAGCAGGTGCGGGCTCTGGTTGCCAACGTGGCCCCGACCGACGTGCCGGTGATGATCAACGGCGAGACCGGCACCGGCAAGGAGCTGGTGGCACGCAGCCTGCATGCGCTGTCCGGCCGCGCCGAGGGGCCTTTTATCGCGCTGAACTGCGGGGCGGTGCCTGAGGCCATCTTCGAGAGCGAGATGTTCGGACATGAAGCTGGTGCCTTCACCGGCGCAGGCAAGCGACGTATCGGCAAGCTGGAGCATGCTTCGGGCGGCACGCTCTTCCTCGACGAGATCGAGAGCATGCCGCTGGCGCTGCAGGTCAAGCTGTTGCGGGTGCTGCAGGAAGGAACGCTGGAGCGGCTGGGGTCGAATGCGTCGGTGAAGATCGATGTGCGGATCGTGGCGGCGGCTAAGGGGGATATGGATGCGCTGGTGGCGCAAGGTTCGTTTCGTGAGGACCTCTATTACCGGCTGAATGTGGTCACGATTGCGCTGCCTCCGCTGCGGGAACGGCGCGAGGATATCGTGGCGTTGTTCGAGCATTTCATGCTGGTGGCGGCGGTACGTTATCAGCGGCCGGCGCCGATTTTGTCGGAGGCGCAGCGGCAGGGGCTGCAGCAGCGGCCTTGGCCTGGGAATGTGCGGGAGTTGCGGAATGCGGCGGACCGGCTGGTGCTGGGGGTGCCTGAGGGCGGGCAAGCGGGTGCGCATGCGGCGACTGCGGACGAGACCGCGCCGCTGCGGGAGAGGATGGAGCGGTATGAGCGGGCGGTGATTGCCGATGCGCTGGCGCGGACGGGGGGTGCTGTCAGTCAGGCTGCTGATTTGCTGCAGGTTGGCAAGGCTACGCTGTATGACAAGATCAAGCGGTATGGGCTTTGATGTTGGCTTGTCATTGGCTGTTCACCTTGTTGCCATGTGGGCGTCACATTGGTTTTCTATGCTTCGTGGGCGGTTGTGGCATTGGCAGGTGCCCTGCCGGCTGTATCAGTCTTCGTGGTAATTGATGGCCCCGCGGTTTATGCGGGGCGTTTTTTTGTGGGCTTATTAGGTGCATGTCGCTGTTGATGACATGCTGTCGGCGGTTGAACCGCCTGGTTCCGCCCTCCTGGGCGGGTCACTTTTTGTCCGAGCGACAAAAAGTAACCAAAAAGCGCGTTTACGGCCCTGCGGGCGGCCACTCTTATCGTAGTATGCGGCGGTTTTCGTACGGGGCTTTGCTTCGTTGCAGGGCAGGACTGCCTGACGCCCTGGTGCGCCACGATGGCTCGGGATAGCAGCGATGTTTGAACGAGCCCAGAGCTGGGCGTGGCCCCTGCTGCGGGCGGCATGGTAGGAACGCCTTCGGCTGCGCTGCGCGCCGGCCCTAAGGGCAAGGCCGCCGCCCCACGTCCTCGCCCGGGCTTCGGGCCCGGCGTCATTCACGACGGCGCTGTGCGAGCGCAGCGACGCACTCCGTGCCCGAGCCCTAAATCACAGGTACTGCCGGCGCGCAGCGCAGCCGAAGGCGTTCCTGTGTTGACGCCGGCAGCAGGCGGCCTACGCCCGGCATGGGGATTGTCCAATAGTGGGTCGACGCAGCCACTATCCCAGACTCACCTGGCGTAGCAGGTCCGAACCACCAGCCACATCGAACGGAAATCACCACCGCCCGACCCACCCACGCCGCCAAATTGATAGCCAGCCGCTCAGGCGACGCGTTTTTTGGTTACTTTTTGTCGCTCGGACAAAAAGTGACCCGCCCAGCAGGGCGGAACCAGGCGGTTCAACGGCCACAGCATGTCATCAACAGCGACAGCGGACGCTTAAACAGCCGCCAGCATGTCACCAACAGCAAGCCACCGCCCCCAATAACGCCAACGACTTCACAACCACCCCACATTCCCCTCACCCAGCAGGACAACACTGGAGAACCCTTCATCCAGAAGCACCTCCAAAGATGCCATCCTTCGACTACGACCTAGTAGTATCCGGCGCCAGCTTCGCCGGCGCAGCCTGCGCCCTGGCGGCCGCCCGCGCCGGCCTGCGCGTCCTGGTCCTCGAACGCAAACCCGACCCCGGCGAAAAACTCCACACCACCGGCATCCTCGTCAAGGAAGCCATCGAACAAACCTGGCTGGGCCGCGCCCCCCGCCGACTGCATACACCGCGTTGAACGCGTGCGACTCTATTCTCCACGCTTGCGCAGCCTCGACCTGGCCGCCCCAGGCTACTACTTCCACACCACCGATACCCCCAACCTGATGCGCTGGCTGGCCAACGAGCTGGTGCGCCACGGCGCCACGCTGCGCCTGGGCCAGTCGTTCGTCCGCGCTACGCCACGCCATGGCGGCTGGCACGTGACCGGCGTCGGCACCACCCGCTACCTGGTCGGTGCCGACGGCGCCAAATCGCGCGTGGCGCAATGCGCAGGTCTCGGCCGCACCCACGATTTCCTGTATGGCATCGAATACGAATTCCCGGGAATATCCCTGCCCGATCCCGTCATGCTCCATTGCTTCATCACCCGCCGCTTCGCGCCCGGCTACATAGGCTGGATCGCACAGAATCCCACCGGCGTCCAGGCCGGCCTGGCGCTGCGCTACTTGCCCCGTCACGGCCGCGCTCCCGACCTCGACGGCCTGCTCGCCCATGTACGCGCCCGCGCCGGACTGCCTGAACTGACGCAGCCCGCCGCCACGCGCGCCGGCCTGATCCCGTGCGGCGGTCCCGCCATGCCACTCGCGCGCGACGGCGTGATCCTGACCGGCGACGCGGCCGGCATCGTCTCGCCGCTGACCGCCGGCGGCATCCACTACGCCTTCGCCCATGGCGAATCCGTTGGCAAAGCCATCGCCGAACACCTGCTGCACAACGGCCCGGCGCCGGAAGCCGTCGCCACCGGCAGCGCGCCACGCTTTCGCGGCAAGCGCGCGCTGCGCTGGATGTTCGACCGCTTCCAGTGCGACTGGCCCTTCGACCTGATGCTGTATTCACCGCCGCTGCGCTGGGCCGCCGAGCAGATCTACTTCCACAAGCGCGGCGGCGACCAGGCCGCGCCGCCGCCGCGCACCGTGCCCAGCCTCTGACGTGGACTAGAATGCCGGGCATGGGACAACCGCGCATCCTGGTGGTGGAAGACGAGCAAGCCATCGCCGATACCATCCTCTACGCCCTGCGCACCGATGGCATGCAGGCCGAGCACTGCACGCTGGGCAGCGCCGCGCTGGCGCGGATGCGCGCCGATGCGGCCGACCTGGTGATCCTGGACGTGGGCCTGCCCGATGTGAACGGCTTCGAGGTCTGCCGCACGCTGCGCACGTTCTGCGATGCGCCGGTGATCTTCCTGACCGCGCGCCACGAGGAGATCGACCGCATCGTCGGTCTGGAAATCGGCGCCGACGACTACGTGGTCAAGCCGTTCTCGCCGCGCGAGCTGGCCGCGCGCGTGCGCGCCATCCTGCGCCGCGCGCGCGGCGTGGCCGCACCCGCTGCCGCCGATTCCGGCTTCACCCACGACGCCGACGGCGCACGGCTGGCCTACCGCGGCCGCTGGCTGGACCTGACCCGCTACGAATACCTGCTGCTGGCACTGCTGGTGGCACACCCGGGCCGCATCTACACCCGCGCCCAGCTGATGGAACTGGTCTGGCAGGACGCGCTCGACACGAGCGACCGCACCGTCGACACCCATGTCAAGACGCTGCGCGCCAAGCTGCGCGACGCCACTCCGCAAGGCGAAGGCGCGGAGCGCATCCGCACCCACCGCGGCATGGGCTATTCGCTCGATCCCGTGCAGGCCTGAGCGCGCATGCGGATCGGCCTGCGCATCTTCTTTGGCTTCTTCTTCATCGTCGGCCTGGCGACGGTGCTGACGCTGCGCGTGTTCGTGCAGGAGGTCAAGCCCGGCGTGCGGCAGGCGATGGAAGACACGCTGATCGACACCGCCCACGTGCTGGCCGCGCTGGCCGCTGACGACATGAAGGCCGGCCACATCGCCGACGGCGACTTCGCGCGGCGCATGGCGGCGCTGCGCCAGGCGCCGGTCAATGCCGACGTATGGGGCCTGCACAAGGACAGCATCGGCTACCGCGTCTATGTCACCGACGCCGGCGGCATCGTCCGCTACGACTCCACCGGCACCGACGTGGGCCGCGACTACTCGCGCTGGAACGATGTCTACCTGACGCTGCGCGGCCAGTACGGCGCGCGCAGCACGCGCAGCGATCCGGAGGACGAGGCCAGCACCGTGATGTACGTGGCCGCTCCCATCCGCGACGGGGACCGCATCGTCGGCGCGCTCACCGTGGCCAAGCCCAATGCCGCGATGGCGCCCTTCATCGCGCGCAGCCAGCACCGCATCCTGCTGTACGGCGGGCTGCTGATCGGGACCGCGTGCGTGATCGGCCTGGCCTGCACGCTGTGGCTGGTGCATGGCCTGCGCCGGTTGCGCGGCTATGCGCGCGCGGTGGCCGCCGGCGAGCGCGCCGAGATGCCGCTGCACGGCACCAGCGAGCTGGCCGAACTGGGCCGCGCGGTGCAGGGCATGCGCGAGCGGCTGGAAGACAAGCAGTATGTCGAGCACTACATCCACACGCTGGCGCACGAGATGAAGAGCCCGCTGGCGGCGATCGGCGGCGCCGCCGAGCTGCTGCAGGAAGACATGCCGGCAACGGACCGCGAGCGCTTCGTCGCCAATATCCGCGCGCAATCGGGCCGGCTGGAAACCATGATCCGCAAGCTGCTGGCGCTGGCGGAGGTGGAACAACGGCAACGGCTGGAAACCCGCGAGCCGGTGCGATTGGGCGAGCTGCTGGCCCAGCTGTGCGCCGAGCTGGAACCGCGCGCGCGGCAGCGCGGCGTGGTGCTGCGGCTGGAGTCGCCGCCGGGTCCCGACGTGGCGGCGGGCGACCCGTTCCTGCTGCGCCAGGCCGTCGCCAACCTGCTGGAAAACGCCATCGACTTCGCCCCCCGGGACAGCGCCATCGCGGTAGCGCTGGAACGGCGCGGCGCGCAGCTGGCGATCACCGTGGCCGATCATGGCCCCGGCATCCCCGAATACGCCCTGCCGCGCGTGTTCGAGCGCTTCTACTCGCTGCCGCGCCCGCAGGGCGCCGACAAGAGCACCGGCCTGGGCCTGTGCTTTGCGCGCGAGGTGGCGGCGCTGCATCATGGCAGCGTGATGCTGGCCAACCGGCCGGGCGGCGGCGCGCTGGCCGAACTGACGCTGCCCGCCGGCTGACCCGCCTGCCATGGCGCGCAGGATCGGCATAGACTTGGGCTTCTAGCGACGCACGCCAGAAACTCCCTATAATCGAACGACCGTTCATTTAGGGCACGACCAGCGTGCCCACCAGTGGTTCAGGAGACACCATGCCCGCCGCCAAGCAACTGCCCCAGGCCCTGCAGAACCTGGCCCTGCCCGTGATTGCCTCGCCCATGTTCATCGTCAGCTATCCCGAGTTGGTGCTGGCGCAGTGCAAGGCCGGCATCGTCGGTTCGTTCCCCGCGCTCAATGCGCGCCCGGCGGAGCTGCTCGACGAGTGGCTGACGCAGATCGAGCAGGAGCTGGCCGCCTTCAGGGCCGCCAACCCCGGCGCGCCGGTGGGACCGGTCGCGGTCAACCAGATCGTGCACGG
Organism: Cupriavidus sp. IK-TO18; assembly: GCF_015549295.1. Classification (NCBI taxonomy): domain Bacteria; kingdom Pseudomonadati; phylum Pseudomonadota; class Betaproteobacteria; order Burkholderiales; family Burkholderiaceae; genus Cupriavidus; species Cupriavidus sp. IK-TO18. The sequence goes on along the minus strand of NZ_JADGMP010000030.1, from coordinate 12,050 downwards.
GTCCAACGCGCGGCTCGAGCATGACATCAAGGTCTGCGTCGAGCACAAGGTGCCGATCTTCATCACCTCGCTGCGCGCGCCCCCCAAGGAGCTGATCGACGCGGTGCATAGCTACGGCGGCATCGTGCTGCACGACGTCATCAGCCTGCGCCATGCCGAAAAGGCGATCGAATCCGGTGTCGACGGCCTGATCCTGGTCGCGGCCGGCGCCGGCGGCCATGCCGGCATGCTGTCGCCGTTCGCGCTGGTGGGCGAGGTGCGCAAGATCTTCGATGGCCCGATCGCGCTGTCGGGCTCGATCGCCACCGGCGAGGCAGTACTCGCGGCGCAGGCCATGGGCGCCGACTTCGCCTACGTGGGCACGCGCTTCATCGCCTCGCAGGAGGCGCACGCGGCCGAGACGTACAAGCGGTCGATCACCAGCTCGGCCGCCGCCGATATCGTCTACACCAACCTGTTCACCGGCGTGCACGGCAACTACATCCGCGAGAGCATCAGCAACGCGGGCCTGGACCCTGACAACCTGCCGGTGGCCGACAAGACCAAGATGGACTTCTCCAGCGGCAGCTCCAAGGCCAAGGCATGGAAGGACATCTGGGGCGCCGGCCAGGGCGTGGGCCAGATCCACGACATCCCCAGCGCTGGCGAAATCGTCGCGCGCATGAAAGCGGAGTACGATGCGGCCAAGGCGCGACTCGGGATTTCGCGCTGACCGATCCATCACCGGGGCCGCTTAGCGGCCCTTTGTTCGACCATTGCCCCCTTCCGCCCCTGACCTTTCGCCCGATCCTGAAGCCGTGCTGAGCCACCGCCAGCGCGTGCTGCGCGCCGTCTGGGTGGCGCTGGGCGGGCTCTTCCTGCTGCTGGGCGTGATCGGGATCTTCCTGCCGGTACTGCCGACCACGCCGTTCGTGCTGCTGGCCGCGGCGTGCTTCGCGCGCGGTTCGCAGCGCTTCCACGGCTGGCTGATGGGGCATCCGCGCTTCGGGCCGCTGGTCAACGACTGGCAGCGGTATCGGAGCATTCCGTTCAAGGCGAAATGCCTGGCGCTGTCGATGATGTGGGTGTCGATGGGAACGACGGCATGGCTGCTGCGCGGGCGGCCGGTTGCGTCGGCCGCCTTGCTGGCTTGTGCGGTGGGGGTGAGCGTGTGGATGGTCCGGTTGCCGACGCGGCCTGCGGAGGGGGGAAAGTCTTGAGGCGTTTGGTCTGTCGACGCCTATCACCCCGTTGACGCGCCGGCCAGCGCTTCAACGAAGTCAGACCCTCGCAAGGCAAGCCCTTCACTCATACCGCCGCGCATCCTCAATCACCTTCCCGTCCTGCGGCAACGACCCCGCCGCCACGAACGCCACCTCCCCGCGCAGGCGCATCACCTCGCGCAGCGACTCGGCCACCGCGCGCTGCAGTTCCGCATCCTCGCGCGCTGCCTCGCAGCGCAACGTCATCACGTCCGCGCCGGGATCGCCGGTCACCACCAGCCGCGCGGCGCGGATTTCCGGATGGCGGCGCAATACGTCGGCCACCTGCCCCGGATGCACGAACATGCCCTTGACCTTGGTCGCCTGGTCCGCGCGTCCCAGCCAGCCCTTGAGCCGGATATTGGTGCGCCCGCACGGGCTCGGCCGCTGCGAGGACTCCGCCACCACCGCCGACAGGTCGCCGGTGCCGAAGCGGATCAGCGGATAGTCGCCGTTGCCCAGCACCGTCACCACCACCTCGCCGGTCTCGCCTTCAGGCATGGGCCGCGTGCCGCCCGGCTCGACGATCTCGACCAGCACGCCCTCGTCCACCACCCAGCCGTCGCCGCCCTCGGTCTCGTAGGCGATCAGCCCGAGATCCGCGCTGCCGTACATCTGCTGAACGCGCACCCCGCGTTGCTGGAACCACGCGCGCAATGACGGCGGCAGCGCCTCGCCGGAGACCAGCGCCTTCGTCAGGCTGGTGCAGGGAAGTCTCATCTCGTCGCCCCGTTCCAGCAGCAGCTTCAGGAACGATGGCGTGCCAGCGTAGGCCGCAGGCTGCAGGCTGGCCAGCGCCTGCACCTGCGACTCGGTCTGGCCGACGCCCGCCGGGAACACGCAGCAGCCCAGCTTGTGCGCGCCGGTCTCCATCATCATGCCGGCCGGCGTGAAGTGGTAGGAAAAGGTGTTGTAGACCAGGTCGCCGGCACGGAAGCCCGCGGCGTGCATGGCGCGCGCCGTGCGCCACCAGTCGGCGTCGTGGCCGTCGGGCTCGTGGATCGGGCCCGGTGACTGGAACACATGGCGCAGCCTGCCCAGCGGCGCCGCATTGAGGCCGCCCAGCGGCGGCAGCGCGCGCTGGCGTGCGGTCAGGTCGGACTTGCGCGTCACCGGCAACGCCGCCAGCGCCTCGCGCGAGGTCAGCGAGCGCGGGTCCACGTCGCGCAGCAGTTCGGCGAAATACGGCGCATTGTCGCGCGCGTGGGCCACCTGTCGTGCCAGGGCGGCAAGAAGCGCCTGCTCGCGGACTGCCGGCGCGCGGGTTTCGAGCGAATCGAAGTATTCGGGCATGGTGCTGTTGCGTCAGGGAAGGATGCGGATTGCCGCCGCGCCGGTGGCAGCCCGCCACGGCGCGTCGGCAAAGCCAGGGATAAACCGCGCGGCGCTATGCCAGCCAGCGCTTGCGCCGGCGATAACTCTTCACGTCGCGGAAGGACTTGCGCGCGCCACCATCCGCGTCGTTGGCGGCCACGCCCAGGTAGAACTCCTTCACGTCCTCGTTGGTGCGCAGCGACTCGGCGTCGCCGTCCATCACCACGCGGCCGTTTTCCAGGATGTAGCCGTAGTCGGCATAGCGCAGCGCCACCATGGTGTTCTGCTCGGCCAGCAGGAAGCTGACCTTCTCGCGCGAATTCAGGTCTCGCACGATCTCGAAGATCTCCTCGACGATCTGCGGCGCCAGGCCCATCGACGGCTCATCGAGCAGGATCATCGCGGGCTTGGCCATCATGGCCCGGCCGATCGCGCACATCTGCTGCTCGCCGCCCGAGGTATAGCCCGCCTGCGACTTGCGGCGCGTCTTCAGGCGCGGGAAGTAGTTGTAGATCTTCTCCAGCTCGTCGCGCGTCTGCGAGCGCGACAGGCCGCGCGTATACGCGCCGGTGAGCAGGTTTTCCTCGATGGTCAGGTGCGCGAAGCAGTGGCGCCCTTCCATCACCTGGATCACGCCGCGGCGCACCAGGTCGTTGGGGGTGAGCTGGTCGACGCGGTCGCCGCGATACTCGATGGTGCCCTTGGTGACGTCGCCGCGCTCGGCGTGCAGCAGGTTGGAGATCGCCTTCAGCGTGGTGGTCTTGCCCGCGCCGTTGGCGCCGAGCAGCGCCACGATCTTGCCTTCCGGCACTTCGAGCGAAACGCCCTTGAGCACCAGGATCACGTGATCGTAGATGACTTCGATGTTGTTGATGGACAGGAGGCTCATGGTGCGGCTCGGGTTGGTGTTGCGGTAGCTCCGGATTTCACATCCGTGTCGGCTTACCCCCCTCTCCATTTGGGAGAGGGGAGCAAACCTTCAGGATTCAAAGGGCATCAAGACTTCGAGCACCCCGGCGTAATCCCCTTCTCCTTCGCGTACTGCGCCGCCGTGGCCTTGAACAGCGGGTGGATCAGTCCCTTGTTGCCCTCGATCCAGTCCGACACCACCACCCACTTGCTGCCGTCCCATTGCTGGATCTTTACCTTGCCCGAACCCTCGTGGTTTTCGCAGCTGGTCTTGATCTCGGGCAGCAGGCCGGTGGCACCCAGTTGCTGCAGGCGCGCGTTGGTCAGGTTCAGGTTCTCGAACGCCCAGCGCATCTGCTCGCCGGTCATGGGCTTGCCCTTGCCGAACTTGGCCTGCGCCACGCGCACCGCTTCCACCGTTACCACCGCCGCGGAAACGCCGCGGTTGTACAGCACCGAACCGATCTTGCTCTTGTCCTGCATGTTCCCCTTGCCGGCGCCGTACACGACCTTCTCGATGTCGGAAATCAGCGGCACGCTCTTGCCCGCGACGTTCCAGGTCGCGCTCATGTAGCCCTTGGAGGCATCGCCCGCCGGCACCGTGTCTTCCTCGGAGCCCGCCCACCACGAGCCGATCATCTTCTCGCGCGAGAAGCCCACCTTCTGAGCGGCCTTCAGCGCGGTCTGGTTCATCACGCCCCAGCCCCAGAAGATCACGTAGTCGGGATTCTCCTGGCGGATCTTCAGCCACTGCGCGCCCTGCTCGTTGCCCGGGTGCGCCACCGGGATCTCGACGAGGTTGAACTTGTTGAGCCTGGCCTCGGCCTGCAGCGCCACGATCGGCTCCTTGCCATAGGCCGAGTCGTGGTACAGGTAGACGATCTTCTTGCCGGCCAGCGAGCCTCCGCTCTTGCTCGCCAGGTACTTGACGATGGCCGAGACCTGCATCTGGTACGTGGTCACCAGCGGGAACGCATACGGGAACACCGAGCCATCCACGGCGTCGGTGCGGCCATAGCCCATCATCACCAGCGGCACCTTGTCGGCGGCGGTCTTGTCGACCAGCGCGTAGGAAATGCCGGTGGACATGGCGTGGTACGCGGTGCCCTTGGTGGTCGCGTTCTTGGCCTTCAGGCGTTCATAGCACTCCACGCCCTTGGCGTTGTTGTACTCGGTCTCGCACTCTTCCCAGCTCAGCTTGACGCCGTTGACGCCGCCGTCCTTCAGGTTGACGTAGTTGAGGTAGTCGATGAAGCCGCCATACCACGACTGACCGTTGGCGCCATATGGCCCCACGCGATAGCTCGGCAGCGCGACGAACTGCTCGTTGCTTTGCGCCAGTGCCGGCACCGCCGGCGCCAGCAGTGCAGCCGCGGCGCTGACCACCAGGGCGGCGCGTTGCACGTTACGGATCAGGTTGGTCATGACAGTCTCCTTCGCCCTCGGTGGGGCGTTTCGTTATGCGTAGGCTTCAGTACTTCACTCAGGACCTGCGTTCAGACAATAAGACCCCGCTCCGTCAGTGCGGGAACGGCCACAGCCTCAGCTTCTCCTTGGCGATCTGCCACAGCCGGGCCAGCCCGTGCGGCTCCACGATCAGGAAGAAGATGATCAGCCCGCCGAATACCATCAGCTGGATGTGCGACACGGTGGCGTTGGTAAAGGGAAGGTGCAGCAGCGACGCCAGCGGCGGCAGCACGTTGTCCAGGAAGATCGGCAGCAGCAGGATGAACGCCGCGCCCAGGAACGAGCCCAGGATGCTGCCCACGCCGCCGATGATGATCATGAACAGCACGCGGAACGACAGGTCCAGCGAGAAGCCGTCCGGCTCGACCGAGCCCAGGTAGCAGAACGCATACAGCGCGCCGGCCACGCCGCAGTAGAACGAGCTGACCGCGAACGCCATCAGCTTGGTGCGCATCAGCGGGATGCCGATCACCTCCGCCGCCACGTCCATGTCGCGCACCGACATCCAGGCGCGGCCCGTCGCCGAGCGCACCAGGTTCTTGGCCACCAGCGCCAGCACGGTGACGATGGCTAGCACGAACAGGTACTTCTTCACCGGCGTATCGATGGCGATGCCGAATAGGTCCAGCCGCTGCGCCGTAATCACGCCCGACGAGCTGTTGTTGGAGAACCAGGGGAACTTGGTCAGCGCCCACACCACGAAGAACTGCGCCGCCAGCGTCGCCACCGCCAGGTAGAACCCCTTGATGCGCAGCGACGGCAGGCCGAACGCCACGCCCACCAGCGCCGCCGACAGCCCGGCCAGCAGGAACGACAGCAGCACCGGAATGCCTTCGATGCGCAACTGGAAGTTGTAGGCCGCGTAGGCCCCCACCGCCATGAAGGCCGCGGTGCCGAGCGACAGCTGCCCGGCATAGCCGGTCAGGATATTGAGCCCCAGCGCCGCCAGCGAAAAGATCAGGAACGGGATCAGGATGGCCGAGAACCAGTATTCCGATCCAACGAACGGGATCGCCACGAAGGCCACGGCCATCAGCACGGCAAAGCCGATGCGGTCCTGGCGGATCGGGAAGATCTGGCTGTCGGCAACGTAGCTGGTCTTGAACTGGCCGGCTTCACGATAAAACATGGCAAGTCTCCTGTGCGAAGTCGGTCAGACGCGGTCGATATGTTTCTCGCCGAACAGCCCTTCGGGCCGCACCAGCAGGAACAACAAGGCAAAGACATACGGGAACCACCCTTCGATGCCGCCGAAATTGCCGCCGAACACCGACTGGAACACCGGCGGGATGTAGATCTCGGCCAGCTTCTCCGACGCGCCGATGATCAGCCCGCCGACGATGGCACCGGGCACCGAGGTGAAGCCACCCAGGATCAGCACCGGCAGCGCCTTCAGCGCGGTCAGCGTCAGCGCGAACTGCACGCCATTGCGCGAGCCCCACAGCATGCCCGCCACCAGCGCGACGAAGCCGGCCACGCCCCACACGATCGCCCAGATGTTCTGCAGCGGGATGCCCAGCGACAGCGCGGCCTGGTGGTCGTCCGCCACCGCGCGCAGCGCGCGGCCGACCTTGGTGTACTGGAAGAACAGCGCCAGCGATCCCACCAGCAGGCCGGCAATGGCGGCTGCCGCGAGGTCGAACTTGGAGATGACGATGTTGAAAGTGGTCAGGATCGATTCGATCGGCTCGTCGACGATGCCCAGGTTGATCGGGCGCACTTCATTGCCGAACAGGAGCGGCCCCAGCCCTTCCAGGAAGAACGACAGCCCGATGGTCGCCATGAACAGCGTGATCGGCGGCTGGTTGACCAGCTTGCGCAGCACGAAGCGCTCGGTGCTCATGCCGACCAGGATCATCACGACAAAGGCGCCGATTACCGCCGCCCACATCGGCATGCCCTTGTCCATCAGCCCCACCACCGCCAGCGCGGCAAAGTAGACCATCGCGCCCTGCGCGAAGTTGAACACGCCCGAGGCCTTGTAGATCAGCACGAAGCCGAGCGCCACCAGCGAGTACATCAGGCCGGACAGCAGGCCGCCAAGCAGGATTTCAAAGAAGAACGTCATGGTGGAAAACCCCTCAGTGCGATGTGCCCAGGTACGCCTTGATCACGTCCGGATTGCCCTTGACCTCCTCGGGCGTGCCGTCGCCGATCTTCTTGCCGTAGTCGAGCACCACCACGCGGTCGGAGATATCCATTACCACGCCCATGTCGTGCTCGATCAGCACGATGGTGGTGCCGAACTGCCGGTTCACATCGAGGATGAAGCGGCACATGTCCTGCTTCTCTTCCACGTTCATGCCGGCCATCGGTTCGTCGAGCAGCAGCATCGACGGCTCGGCGGCCAGCGCGCGCGCCAGCTCCACGCGCTTCTGCAGGCCATACGGCAGGCGTCCCACCGGGGTCTTGCGGATCGACTGGATCTCCAGGAAGTCGATCACCTCCTCCACCTTCTGGCGGTGGCGCATCTCTTCATTGCGTGCCGGCCCCCACCACAGCGCATGCGCGAACAGCCCGGTGCGGAACTGCGTGTTGCGCCCGGTCATGATGTTGTCCAGCACCGTCATGCCCTTGAACAGCGCGATGTTCTGGAACGTGCGCGCGATGCCCTGCCGCGCGGCGGCGGTCGGGTGCATCTGCTTGCGCTCCTCGCCGCGGAACACGATGCGCCCCTGCTGCGGGTGGTACACACCGTTGATCACGTTCAGCATCGAACTCTTGCCGGCGCCGTTGGGGCCGATGATGGCGCGGATCTCGTGCTCGCAGACATCGAACGAGATATCGGTCAGCGCCTTCACGCCGCCGAACGACAGCGAGATATGCTGCAGGTCCAGGATCACCTCGCCGCCGGTGCGGGCGTGCTCGCCGGTGCGCTGCGCGTGCTGCGTGCCGGGTTGCGCGCCGCTGTCGTCCGCCAGTCCCGCCGGGGACAGCGGGCCCGCGGGCGCCATCGCGCCGCTGCCGCCGGCCGCACTTGCGTCGGTACGTGCGGTGCCGGTCCATTCCGGCTTGCCGCCGCCTTGCCAGGCCACTTGCGTCATGTTGATGCCTCCGCCCTATGCTCTTATGCCGCGCGCGCCGCCGTGGGCAGCCGCTTCGCATCGACCAGCTTCAGCGTGGCCGACACGCTGCCCTCGCGCCCGTCTTCGAACTTGACGCGCGTCTCGATGAACTGCTCGGACTTGCCCGCATAGAGCGCATCCACCAGCACGCCGTATTTCTCGGCGATGTAGCCGCGGCGCACCTTGCGCGTGCGCGTCAGCTCGTCGTCGTCGGGGTCCAGTTCCTTGTGCAGGATCAGGAAGCGCGCGACCTGCGAGCCGGCCAGCATGGGATCGTTGGCAAGGTCGGCATTCACCTGGTTCACGCATTCGCCGATCATCTCGATCACGTCCGGCTGCGCGGCCAGGTCGACATAGCCCGCATACGGCAGGTGGCGGCGCTCGGCCCAGTTGCCCACTGCCTCGAAATCGATGTTGATGAAGGCGCAGACCTGGTCGCGGCCATTGCCGAAGGCCACGGCTTCCTTGATGTACGGGAAGAACTTGAGCTTGTTCTCGATGTACTTGGGCGCGAACATCGCGCCGTCGGCCAGCTTGCCCACGTCCTTGGCGCGGTCGATGATCTTCAGGTGGCCGTCGGCGTCGATCACGCCGGCATCGCCGGTCATGAAGTAGCCCTCGTCGTTGATGGCCTCGCGCGTGGCGTCGTCGCGCTTGTAGTAGGACTTGAGCAGGCCCACGCCGCGCACCAGCACCTCGCCGTTATCGGCGATGCGGATCTCCATGCCCGGCGCGGCCGGCCCCACGGAATCGAACTTGACCTGCCCGTCGGGCTGCAGGCAAACGTAGGCGCAGGTTTCGGTCTGGCCGTAGAACTGCTTCAGGTTCACGCCGATGGAGCGGTAGAAGCGGAACAGGTCCGGCCCGATGGCCTCGCCGGCGGTATAGCCCACACGGATGCGGCTCATGCCGAGCACGTTGCGCAGCGGACCGTAGACCAGCGCTTCGCCCAGCGCATAGCGCGCGCGCTCCATGACGGACACCGGGCGCCCGTCGAGGATATCGGCGCCGCAGCGGCGCGCCACGTCCATGGCCCAGTGGAACAGCTTGCGCTTGATCCAGCCCGCATCTTCCATGCGGATCATCACCTGCGTCAGCAGGCCTTCATAGATGCGCGGCGGTGCGAAGTAATAGGTCGGGCCGATCTCGCGCAGGTCGGTCATCACGGTCTCGCGCGATTCCGGGCAATTTACCGTGAAGCCCGCCACCATCGCCTGCGCGTAGGAGAACAGGTTGTCGCCCACCCACGCCATCGGCAGGTACGACAGCACGTCGTCCTTCGCGGTTAGGCCGTCGAACGCGCAGCCGTTGCGCGCCGAGCCGATCAGGCCCGCGTGCGAGTGGCACACGCCCTTGGGCTTGCCGGTGGTGCCGGAGGTGTAGAGGATGATCGCGGTGTCGTCAGGCTGGCCCGCGGCAATCGCTTCGTCATAGAAGCCCGGATGCGCCTGGTCGTATTCGCGGCCCAGCTCCTGCAGCCGCTCGTACGACATCAGCGAGGGATGCTCGTAGTCGCGCAGGCCGCGCGGGTCTTCGTAAATGACATGGCGCACGGTGCGGCCGGACTCGGCCAGCTGCGCCTCGACCTCCAGCAGCTTGTCGACCTGCTCCTGGTCCTCGACGATGGCGAAATCGATCTCCGCATCGTTGAGCACGTACACCATCTCATTGGCGATGGCGTCCTGGTACAGCGGCACCGGCACGCCGCCCAGCGCCTGCGCCGCGGTCATCGCCCAGTACAGGCGGGGGCGGTTGTCGCCCACCACCGCCAGGTTCATGCCGCGCCTGAATCCGAGCGCGGCCAGACCACATGCCAGCGCCCTCACCTGCTGTGCCGCCTGGGCCCAGCTGTATGTCTGCCAGATGCCGAGATCCTTCTCGCGATAGGCCGGATGCTCCGGCCGCTGCTGGGCGTGTGCCAGCAGCCATCGCGGGAAGGTCGTCGCCGACGATTCCTGCATCGCTGTCTCCTGTCCCTCCGGCGTGGGGGTCCACGCCCGGTGTCAAGCGCCGGTCCGGTCGTTATACTTGGCTTGCTTTGCCCGGCGGCATCTGCCGCATCGCATCAAGCCCGTCTGTGCCTGGTCTGGAGGGGCCGGGGGAAGCGCCTTCTGCCTTCCCGGCGTGCCCTCTCTGGCACCCGCGGTTCCGTTGTGATCGTACGATAGCCCATGCCAACCACCCGGGTTGTCACGCCGGTGACAATTCCGGGTTAATCCCTACCGGAGCTTCTGCAGGCCATGCTGAACGATTTTGTCGACCGCTGCGTGTGGGCAGCAGACCTGAGCCCCGAGCAGCGCGAACGCGTGCGCCGCGCGATGTGCGTGCATGAATACAGCCAGGGCGATTACGTCTGCCACAAGGGCGACAGGGCCGAGCACTGGATGGGCGTGCTGGAGGGCATCGTCAAGATCACCACGGTCTCGCCCTCGGGCAAGTCGGTGACCTTTACCGGCGTGCCCACCGGCGGCTGGTTCGGCGAAGGCGCGGTGCTCAAGTCGGAGATCCGCAAGTACGACGTGATGGCGCTGCGCCGCTCGACCATCGCCTTCCTGCCGCTCGAGACTTTTCAGTGGCTGCTGGACACCAGCCTGCCGTTCACGCGCTTCCTGTTGACGCAGCTCAACGAGCGCCTGGGCCAGTTCATCGCCGCGGTGGAATACGAACGCTCGCTCGATATCGATTCACGCGTGGCGCGCGCGGTGTCGTCGCTGTTCAACGAGCACCTGTACCCTGGCATCGGCAAGACGCTGGAAATCTCGCAGGAAGAGATCGGCCTGCTCGCCGGCATCTCGCGCCAGCGCGCCAACCAGGCGCTCAAGGTGCTGGAGCAACAGAAGCTGGTGCGGGTGGACTACGGCGTGATCGAAGTGCTGGACCTGGACGGGTTGCGGCAGTACGGGGAGTAGCAGTGGCCACGGTCATCGACGCGGCCACGCTGCAGGCCTATCGCGAAACGCACTATCGCGTGCTGGGCGGCACGCCGATGACCTTGCGGGTAGACCAGGCCAGTGCGCCGCTGGCAACGCTGCACCAGGCGCTTGGCGTAGCGTGCAGCGGCTTCATTACGGCGGCCAACCCCTTCAGCCAGCGTTGCGACGACAACGCCAACGCGGCGCGCCAGCAGGCGCTGGCGCAGGACTTGGCGCAAATGGGATTGCGTGCGATCGAGGCCGCCGGCGAGCATCCCGCCAACGGCTGGCCGGCCGAGCCCAGCTTCCTGGTGCCGGGCCTGTCGCTTGAGGGGGCGCGCTCGCTGGGCGGGAAATACGGGCAGAACGCGGTGGTGTGGAGCGGCGCCGACGCGGTGCCGCGGCTGGTGCTGCTGCGCTGAGCGGCGGCACCTCACCCCCGCGGGCGCTCAGTGGCGATGGCCGTGGTGGCCATGACCGTGGCCGTGGCCGTGGCCGTGGCCGTGCCCATGGCGGTGGCCATGACCGTGGCGATGATGGCGGTGCCCATGCCACTCATGTCGCCCATACCAGCGGCGCCCGTCCCAGTAGCGGTCGCCATGCCAGCCGTGATAGCGCGGCGCATAGACCACCGGCGGCGGCGGCGCCACGTAGACCGGCGCAGGAGCAACATAGACCGGCGCGCCGATCTGCACGCCGACATCGACATGGGCCATGGCGGAACGGGCGGCAAGCAGCGACATCGCGCCCGCCAGCAGGGCGGCAACAAGAACCGGAGGCAGCATTGGATGTTTTGTCGTAATTGGAATGGGTGCACTGTACCCGGCATTCCTGTTACTGGATGCGGCGGAGTGTTTCCATTTATAACGAGGTGTAAGCGGGATTTGGCCAAGAGGTGGCCGATCCGGGCATGACAAGGGGCCGCACGCGGCGGCCCCACGGTGGTACGGCCAGCGTCACGCCAATACGGCGCAACGCGTCAGGTGCAGTAAATGCCGCCTGAATTACTTGCTGTAGACGTAGACGCCGCGGCCGGTCTTGCGGCCCAGGTAGCCGGCAGCCACCATCTCGCGCATCAGCATTGCCGGACGGTACTTCGGATCGGCGAATTCGGTGTACAGCACTTCCATCACGGCCAGCAT
>NZ_JADGMP010000003.1:0-45200 GCF_015549295.1 Cupriavidus sp. IK-TO18 | reverse complement strand
ACCATGATGGTGTTCGGCGACGCCAAGAAGGTGGTCGAGGACATGTTCAAGGCGGTCGAAGCATAACCCTGACGCCTGGCGTGAAGGCGTCTACGTCTATAACGACATCCCACGTTCTGTCTGTGCCGCGTTTGCGGGCATCTTTATTTTGATGACTGGTGTTACTATAAATAGACAGAGAACAAAGCTGCGCAGCCTGACCTGATCGCTACCGGAACGCCCCGGCTGCGGAAATCGCTAAGACTGCCCAGCGAGGATGATCGACATGAGCACAGCGTTCGGCCACTCCGGCACGAATCGACATATCCAGCGCGTGGATTTCGGGCGCGTCTCGGTCTTCTTTGGCGAGAAGAGCGGCAAGTATCCCGACGGCAACCAGGTATTGATACGGGGCTCCGAAACCCGCGCGGCTTTCGACACGCCGCTTGTCGCGAACTACATCGGTCCCGAGTTTGACGCCACCGAGCTGGTGGTGATGGGCCATGTGCATGAGGACCATATGGCTGGGTTGCATCGTCTACCGGATGCATCGGTCTATGTGCACGAAGGCGATTTACCGGCGGCAAGGAGCTGGGATGGCATGGTCGCCGCTTTCGGTAATGCGGCGTATGCATCGGAGACCCTGCTCAGGTTTCAGCGCGAATTCTTTTATGCGCCGCGGCCCGATGCGCAGGGCTACGTGGACGGTGCGTGCTGGGATCTAGGGCAGACCGGCATTCGGGCTTTCCACCTGCCAGGGCACACCGCGGGCCATACCGTTCTCCTTGTGGAACCGGAGGGGGTGGCTTTCACGGGCGACATCGACCTGACCGGATTCGGGCCCTACTATGGCGATGCAGGGTCCAGCCTGGGGGACTTCCGTCGTAGCCTGGCACGGTTGGCCGAGGTTCCGGCCAAGGTGTGGGTTACCTCCCATCATCGGGGCGTCTATACCGATCGTGAGCACTTCCTGCGCGATCTCGCTGCCTATGCGGCCAAGCTGGACCAACGCGAACAGCGCCTGCTGACCTTGCTGCGCGAATCGCCAAAGACACTGGCACAGCTGGTCGACCTGCGGCTGCTGTATCCGCCGGGCTTTCAAGGCTCATGGGTAGTCGATGCCGAGACCCGTACGATTTCCCAGCATCTGGCAGAACTGCTGGCGGACGGGCGGGTTGAGGTGAACAAAGACGGCGTCTACCGGGTGGGATGAGATACCCGGGAGGACCACTTCGGTAGTGGCCGCCCTTGCATCATGTCCCGATGCGGATTGCTGAAGCTGCCCGCATCGGGATTGCATCGGTCTGACGATTTCCGTCGCGCTCAGAAGTTGTGGCGGATGCCCAGCGCGACGCCGAACATGCTGTCCTTGCCAGCAGCGGGCTGATAGCCGTTGTTGAACGCAATGGAAGCGGTGTCCAGGCACAGGCCGGCATTCTTTGCGTAAGCGGTAGTCAGGTACAGGTCCGTACGCTTGGAGAGGCGGTAGTCGGCGATTAGCATCCACTGTCTCGGATTGCCGACAGGCCTTAGCACCGGCAAGGTCGAGGACCGGAACGTCTGGTAGTAGTAGTCCAGCGTCAGGCTCAGCGCAGACGTCATCTCGTAGTAGACGCCGGCCCAGTACAAGTTATCGCGCGTCAGTGTCTGCCCCGGCGCAGTCGACATGCCCCAGCGGTATCCAGTCATGAAGATCGCCGGACCGACGGCGTAGCTGGCTGCTGCGGCGGCCTTTTTGAATGTGCCGGTACCGGCGAAGCCGCCATTGCCGACGATGCTCGGGTTCACCTGGTCGTAGGTGACGGTGGCACTGAATGGCCCCGCCGCATAGGACGCCCGGGCGCCAAAGCCGGTATCGCGGCGAAACTGGCCCGGAACCTCGCCCGAGCCACCCAGGCGGCTCAGGTCCACGGTGCCGCTGCTCCCGCCGGTGCCAAAGCTCCAGTGTGCCCCGACGCTGACCGGACCAAAGGTGCCCGAATATTTGACGGTGTTGTCCTCGCGGTACACCGGTCCGATCTGGGCGATCACGGGGTCATACAGGCTCGACATCGCCGCTGGCGAGAAGTTGGCCAGTGCCTCCAGCATAGAGGTGTATTGGCGACCGAAGGTGATCTTGCCGTAGGTGGCGCTCTGCAGGCCGACAAACGCCTGCCGGCCAAACAGGCGACCGCCTTGCTGCATGGTGCCATCGTCTGCGCCGATGCCGCTTTCCAGCACGAAGACGCTGCTCAGTCCGTTGCCGAGGTCTTCCACGCCGCGCAGGCCCCAACGCGAACCCGACAGACCTTCGCCGTTCAGCGCGTATCGATTGGCCGAGCCGCTGCCGGCGCTCTTGAAGTTGGTGTTGAACTCCAGGTTGGTGTCGAGCGTACCGTACAACGTGACGGATGACTGGGCGTGCGCCGCGCCTGCGAAGACACCAAATGCTGCAAGTGCGACGGCAGGCGTCTTGCCCCAGTCGCGTGCCAGTTTGCACGGCACCGCCGTGACCACAGCCCCATCCTTGTTAGAGGCATAGCGCCTGAATGCATCCATCAACGATCTCCTTGTTTGTCAGTTGCCTGGCGGCCGCATGCAGCGCATCGGCCGCGCACTCGTCCTGAATCTGTCGGCGATTCGCGCAAATCGTGAATTAGAATAACGAGCGTGATGTTAAATAAAAAGGCCGGGTATTCCCTGCCTGGGCGGTACCATGAGCGAGCAGAGGTGTGGCTACGTGGGGGCGTGCGGACGCCGGCACACTACCTGGGTGGAACAGACTGCGCATAGGCCTTGCCCGAGAGGAGCTAGCCGGAGAGGGGCCACGTGGAATCAAAACATAACGATGATTCTGTAAAATCACGTATCTGGCGGCTAACCAGGCTGGCAGCCAGTGATCGTAATGCTCAAGAGACAGAACAAGACAATGGAAAGCGACGACGATATCGAGCAGGTCTCAACCCGGGGTCGTCCGGTCGGCGACCGCGAAGCGAAGCGCAAGGAGTTGCTGCGCGCGGCATCAACGGTGATCGCACAGGAGGGCTATGCCAACGCATCGCTGCGCAAGGTTGCGAAGCATGCGGGCTACACCACCGGCGCGGTGACCTATTACTTCGCAAACAAGGAAGAGCTGGTCGTGGCGCTGATGGAAAGCGCATTCGATCGTTTCGACGCGATGCTGGAGTCCGCTCGGGAAAGCGGTGACATCCTCGCGCCGTTCGAAAGCTGGATCAGGCTGACCGACCGCAGCACCAGGTTCTGGCCGGCGACATCGGAATTGCTGGCGCAGGGACGACACGAGCCTGCGTTTGCGGAAGTCATCAGCAGGCGCTACGCGCGCTATCGTCGCCTGCTCGCCGCCATTGTCAAGGACGCGCAGGAACGGGGGGCGGTCCGCAACGATATTCCGGCCGACATCCTCACCGACCAGCTCGTTGCCATGGGGGATGGATGGATGATGATGTACCCGATCGAACCCAAGCGCTTCACGCCCAAGCGAATGCGGGCGCTCATCGATGCCCTGGCGGTGCTGGTTGCGCCCGTGCCGGGCGAGCAGAAGTCCGGCGGACGGGCGGCGCGCGCGTAGCACGGGATCACAACCGGTGGTCGCCACGCAGGGCGCAAGCGACGTCAATGGCGGCTTTGGCGCCGGTCTCGATGGCACCGTCGATGCCGCCGACCCCGATGGGCGCTATGTCCGCGCCCGCGAAATGGATGCGGCCGTGGGTCTGCCGCATCAAGGGCGCGGCCTGCGTCAGATTGCCGGGGCGGTGATGCATCCATCCTCCTTTGGAGAACGGGTCGTTCGCCCAGTCCTGGCAGACCGTGTCCAACACTTCGATGTCCGGAATGAAATCCCGCAGCGCCTCCTGTACTGCCTCGCGGTCATTGCCGTCCAGCGCCGAGCTGTCGGAACAGAAGCACACCACCAGCGTATCGCCATCGGCGCGCCGCTCGGCATGGGCGGTGTTGATGGGATGCTTGCCCGCTGGTGCATAGATCACGAAGGGCTCGATCTCGCCCTTGACCCGTACCCAGATCTTGCTGGGCATGATCGGGTTTTTTTGCTCGATCATGGCGCGCACGGGGCGCGGCAGCGCAGGCGTGACGGAAAACTCGCTCAGCATGTTCAGCGGCAATGCCACCACGGCTCGCCGGGACCGGATACGCTGTCCATCGCGTGTGGTCACAATGACCTCGTGCCCGTTGTCATCGACAGCGGCCACTGGCGTCGAGAGGCGCAGTTCGGCTTTCGATTCGGCGCTCATGGCGCCAATCAGGCGACCGGTGCCGCCCTCGATCGGCCAGTGCCCGGCGATTTCCTTGAACGCGCTCCAGTTGCCGAAGCAGATCGCGCACCAGAACAGCAGTTGTGCGAGCCCTTGCTCGCGTTCGGAGCAAACCAGGATGGACATCGCGTTGACCAGCACGTCGCGGTCGTGCGCCGAGAGTTCAAGCGCGTCAAGCCGGTCGCCGATGGTTTGCCTGTCGATCGTGCCGACGTCGGCGGCTGCCAGGTCATCCACCTGGGGAAAGTGCATCCGCGCATCGGCAAAGAAGCGGGCGACCAGCGGCGTGGCCAGTTGGTTGAGTTGTTCCCACGTCCCGGCGTGTACAACGCCGTCGGCGTACCAATAGGCCCTGGTCACCGGCATCGGTGTCGCCAGGCCGATGCCATATCGCTTGAGTTCGCGCCACACATGCGCCTGCGTCCAGTGCACGTAGGTGCCGCCCAGTTCAAGCTCCAGGCCAAGCGCCGTGCTCGACCAAGTCCGACCGCCGATGCGGTCACGCGCTTCAAGCAGTACCACAGAGTGGTCTGCCATGCTGAGGTCCCGCGCAGCGGTCACGCCTGCGAAGCCAGCGCCAATCACGGCAACATCGTACAGATCTGTCATGGGAATTTCCGTTTGAGTTTCAGGTGATACGTGGGCGGGAAAGGATGCTCCCGGCAATTGCGAGTCCGCCTCTCACGCTGCCTCATGCCCGGCGCGCCTTGCGGTTCGAACGTTCATCGAGACCGCTTGCGACTTTCAGGGCGCCGTTGAGGGCCAGCCAGCGCAGGGGTTCCGGCAGCGTCGCGGGTGACGCGTGTTGCGTCAGCATGACAAGCAGCGGGTTGCCGATGCCTTGGATGTCTTCCGCCAGCATGTGTCCGACCATGCCCTGTGTGCCGACGCCGTGACCGGAACATCCCGCCGCGTAGTAAATGTTCCTGTCTGCTCCTGTGCGGCCTATGACCGGCAGGCCGTCGTCGGCGTAGCTGATGTAGCCGCTCCAGCAGCGCCGGATGGCGATGCCCCTCAAGGGCGGGAAGCGGTAATGCAGGGCCATCCGCAGCGCTCGATACTGGTCGTGCTCGGGCACTTCGGGCGTCCGCGAGCCGAACGGGTAGCGCAGGCGCTTGGTCGTCAAGACCAGCGTGTTGCGCGCCGTCAGGCGATGGCTCTCCATGACCCGGTGCATGGTTGTGATGCCTTCGCGGCGGTGCCATCCAAGCGCCGCCAGCTGTACAGAGGAAAGCGGTTCGGTCTCCAGGGCCGAAAGCCGCAACGGCACCACCTTGTCCGCGAGCGGGCCGAGCTGGGGCGTATAGGCGTTGGTGGCCAGGATCATGACCGGCGCGCTGACGCTGCCGCGAGGTGTCTGCACCCTGACGGTTGGTCCTTCGGTGAAGGACAGCAACGGCGTGTTTTCGTGGATCGTCACGCCTGCCCGCAGGGCCGCGCGCCGCAGTCCCAGGACGTACTTGCCGGGATCGAGCGTGCCGCCGGTCGGCACGTAGCTGCCAAACAGGAACGCTGGCGGGATGCCGCGTGCTCGCATCTCGGCCTGGTCCAGGTACTCCGATGGGCATCCGAGTTCGGCGCCAATCCGCATATCCTCGCGCACCCTGGCTTCCTGCGACGGGTCGATGCCGGCACGGATCAATCCCGACCGGTTGTAGTCGCAGTCGATCCCATGCTCCGCGAACTTGCCTTCGGCGAAGCTAACGCCTTCCTGGTAGAAGCGGACGATCTGCTTCGCTTTCTCATGGCCTGCCCGCTTGAGGAAGCGGTCGTACTTGAGTCCCTGCCCGCCGGCGAGATAGCCCGCGTTGCGGCTGCTCGCTCCATAGCCACAGAACTCGCGTTCGAGCACGACCACCTTCACGCGCTGCCGGGCGAGCTCCAGCGCCGCGCATAGCCCGGCAAAGCCGGCGCCGACGATGACCACATCGGCGTTGGTATGGCCCTCGAGCGATGGCTGCAGGTCAGCCGGCCTTTCTATCCAGCCGCCCAGCGTTCGATATGTCTTGAAGTCTTCAGTCACGTTGCCGCTTTCCTTTGTCTGGTGATCCATGCGGGCGGGAACAATCCGCGCTAGACGCAAATGCCGTGTCAGGCGGCCATGGACGTGTCCGGGCATTGGCGCGCTCCGTTGGCAGCGCCCGACTCGTCGCCGGCAACGGCTTCCAGCGCGCGGTTGGTCGTGCGCGGGCCGAACAGCGCGACGGGGATGGAGAAGACGATGTAGCAGGCTGCCGCCGCTAGCATGACGCCAGCCATGCCGCTTGCGGAGAACAGCGCGGCGCCCAGGACGCCGGCTGCCGCTCCGCCGAACCGCCCGCCAGACATCACGATCCCGCTGCCGAGGGCGCGCAGCTGCGTCGGTATCGTCTCCGGGATGTAGGTGTAGTAGGCGTTGACGACGAGCCCCGTGATGATGGCGGCGAGTCCTCCTGCCCCGATCACTGCCCAACTGGTGGCCGAGATGCCGAGCACGGCCAACGGCAGTGCACTTAGCACGGACACGACAAGGATGGTGGACTTGCGTTCATACCGGTCGAGAAACAGCATGGCGACTAACGGCGTGGCGCCATAGATCACGTTCCACAGGAACTGGATGAAATACGCATGTTCCTCGGAGTACCTGAGGCTGTATACGAGCGAGTAGACGCCCCATTGGCCGAACAGGTAATAGGCCAGGCTGGCGCCAAAGTAGCCGAGCGTGAGCACGGCTATGGTTCGCAGCAAGGCCTTGTCGTTGAAGAGGTCGCGTAGCGTGGGCGCTGCGGCGGTCGGTTGAACGGTGGCAATTGCGGGTTCGTCGAGCGGACCGCGGCGCAGCGCGCGCGCTTCCAGCTCGCTTACGATGCGTTCGGCGCGGTCGAATCGACCGCGCGAGACACACCAGCGCACCGATTCCGGCAGGATGAAGCGTGCCAGGGGCGCAATCAGCAGGCCGACGCTGCCGCCCAGGAACAGGTTGCGCCAGGCATCACTACTGCCGTGTGGGAGATAGAACATCGCCAGCGCGGCAGCACCGATGCCGGAGACCACGAACCCGATCGTCACTATGGAGACGAAGCGGCCACGTGCCCTGCCGGGAAACATTTCGGCGATATAGACAAGCAGCACCGATGTGGCGGCCTGCACGCCGATACCGGTGATGACGCGGGAGGCCAGTATGGTCTCGTAGGTAGGTGCGAATGCCGTCGCCAACGCTCCCAGCGAGTACAGGACGGTGGTCCATACGAGCACCGAACGTCGTCCCCATTGGTCAGACAGTCTTCCTCCCACCAGAGCCCCGATGATCATCCCGATGAAGAACGCGCTGCTGATGACGCCGATCTGCTCGGTGCTCAGATTGGTGTGGGCCTTGATCGTGGGACTGGCATAGGCAAAGATGGCGTTGTCGTAGTACTCCAGCATCAGGTTGGCCGCGAGCAGCGCGGCCCAGACGTAGTGGGAAGCCATTACCGGCAGGCGGTCAAGCCGCGCAAGAATGCTGGATGGCTTGTCCGGTCTGACGACCGCATTCGGACGCTTCATGTTTATGTCTCCATCAGCTTTGTCGCTGTTCTTTTAGGATGTCGTGCCGCGGCCCCGGTGTGCAAACGGGGCACGGCCTCTGCTGTCAGCCGGCGCCGCAGCCGGCGACCGCAATCGCGCGTATCTCGACCAGGAACTCGGGCCGGGCCAATTGGCTTACGCCCACGCCGGTCCAGGAGGGATAGCGGTCGGGGAGGTATTCATCCTTGACCTTCACGAATGCCTGGATGTCGCCGCGCAGGTCGGTGTGGAAAGTCATGATTTCCACGACGTCGGCAAGGCCGGCTCCTGCGGCTTCGAGCACCGCCTTCAGGTTTTCAAACGCCAGCCGGGCCTGCGCTTCCATTCCCTGGCCCACCGTGGCCGTCACCAGATCGAAGCCCACCTGACCGGACACCCAGATCATGTCGCCGACACGGGTCGCCGAAGAGAAGTGAAGCTGGTCGTAGTGCCTTGCCTGCGTGAGGCCGGGATTGATCATTTGTCGTTTCATGGCTGCTGCTCCGTGCAAGGCGATATCAGGCGAGTTGGCGGAAGACAGGCGAGCGGAACGGTTCGCCTTCATTGAGCCTGGCCATTTCTTCCCGGAAGAGCGGCCCGTTGCGGGCATAGCGCGGGTTCGACATTGGCAGGGCGCGGAACGTGGCGTCGTCACCGAAGAAGCGCAGCACCAGCGTGTGGCGGGTCGGGCAGGCGGCATCGACGGCGGCTCCTCCGTGAAGCGAACGTGGATGCAGGAACACGACATCGCCAGGGGTCACCTCCCAGGAGAGCACGTCCCAGGAATTGGGGTCTTCGGCGAGCTCCTTGTCGATATGCGGCAGGCGGGGCAGGGTGCCGTCGCCGTACAGCGGATCGGTCGGGTCAGCGGCATTTGCGAAGCTGGCCCCGTCGTACTGGATGCCGAGGTGGGAGCCGCGAATGATCTCCAGCGAATTCTTCTTTGGAATGGCCTGGAAGGTAATCCACGCGTTGCCCCAATGCTGGCCGGCCCACGGCAGGTTCGCGGTGTCCTGATGCCACGGTCCGCGGCCGCTGTTGCCGCCTTCCTTGGCGAACACCTCCTCGGCGAAATACCAAACATGCTCCGAGCCCCATAACTCCTGGAACACCATTCCGAACGGCAGCGTCGTGACCAGGTCGTCAAGCTTTTGCTTAACCACCGGATTGGCGTTGTCGATATGGGTCTGCAGGCTGGTGCCGTCCAGCGAGCGGAAGTGATATGGGCCCGGGTTGGCGACGTTCCACTTGAAAGCCTCATAGCACCGGGCTAGCTGCACAGGGTCGAGGCAGTTCTTTATAAGTACGGCGCCGTCCTCGCGAAACGCCTCTCGTTGGGATTGGGTGGTAAGCATGATAAGTCTCCTTCATTCCTCGGTGATGGACGCTGGCCGGCGCGATGCATGAACAATAGCTCGCAATTCGATTTAAGACAACACTCGTTGTGTTAAAGTGCGAGCATCGGGATTCTTGGAGAATCGTCGAGTTTGCCGTCCGTGTAATCGTGACGAGAGCTCGGCCGTGCTTGGTTCTCCGCGGACAAGAAGGCGTTGTCTAGGTATATGGCTTCAACTCGGGCAAAACGGAGGTGCGGATACCGCGGCGTATGCTGTGGCAACATCCCGCCTCGATTCGTAGCAGAGGGCCATGACCGCCAGACGGGTCTTGGTCGGATCGGGATGGGCCCGCACCCACCGGCTTTTCCGGGCTGGTCGCAGATCGGGTAGTTGAATGTCCCCACCGGGCCGTGTGCACCTGGGTCGTGGAAGGTGCTGTGCGCCGCCGGCCCATGGCCGCCGTCATGAAAGGCGTGAGGCGTGCAAAGTGTGGGGACTGGCGCGACGCCCGCGGTCGACCAAGGCTCAGTTGAAGGCCATCGACAACGTAGGGGTTTCCCGAAACGCTACCTGGGCAAATGGCTGCAAGTGGATTTAGAACGGTCCTTCGCTTCGTCGAGGTCAAAGGCCGCTTATGGCCGGGAAGGGACCTCGGCCCTCCGCTACCTGATTGCCTTCCTCCCCCACTACTGCCGCTCGACCAGCTTGGTAGCAACGATGGCTTGCATGATAGGCACGCGCTCGCGTCGACTGCGGGCGGGGCAGGCCAGGGAAACCACGCTTGAGCGGGTTGGCAAGCGCCAACTGGCAGGCGGCCTGAGCGAGGTCAGGGCGGATTGAATCCACCGTCGTTTTCCGCCTGCCGGCAACGTAGTGATCCCGCTATGCCCCGGTCGACAGAATTATCTTGCCCACGTTTTGGTTCGACTCCATGCGCCGGTGCGCATCGGCGGCCCGGGCCAGCGGGTACACGCTGTCTACCACCGGCACCAGTCCGCTCTCAGTAAAGCCCGGTAGCCAGCGCTGCGAGAAGCGCGCTACCATCTGCCGCTTGACCTCCGGCGTACGCGATTTCATCACCGTGCCGATGATCTGCAGATGGCGGTAAAGCAGCCGCTCCAGCGGTAGATTCGCACCCTCTGCGCCGCCAAGCAGGCCGACCTGCACCAGCCGGCCGCCATTGGCCAGCGAAAGAACGTTTCGCTCCAGGTAGGAACCGCCGATGAAATCAACGATCACGTCTAGGCCGTTGCCATCGGTTTCGCGCCTCACCACCTCGCCGAAGTCCTCGGCCTTGTAGTCGATCAGCACGTCCGCGCCGAAGCCGCGAACGCGCGCCAGCTTGCCGCCATTGGCCGTGGCGAAGACCCGCGCGCCAGTGGCATGCGCCAATTGCACGGCGGCCGAACCCACGCCGCTGGCGCCCGCGTGGATCAGCACCTTGTCGCCAGCCTGCAGACGACCCAGGTGCAGCAGCGCCTCGTGCGCCGTGACGAACACCTCGGGAATCGCGGCGGCATGCACGTAGTCAAGCCGGTCGGGGATGTGCATGGCCTGCCGGTAGTCGATGCGCGCCACCTCGGCATAGCCGCCGCCGCCCACTATGCCCATTACGCGGTCGCCAGTCGCAAAGCCAGCCACCTCGGCGCCGGCTGCGATCACCTCGCCGGCGATTTCCAGGCCCATCACCGTGGAATCGCCAAAGCTGGCGCGGCCATAGCCGCCGCGGCGGTGGATGATGTCGGCGCGGTTCACGCCGGCGGCGTGAGTGCGCACCAGCAGGTCCTGCGGGCGCAGTTCGGGCACGGGCAGATCTTGCAGTTGCAGGACGTCGGCGTCGCCGAAGTCCTGGAAGTCGATGGCTTTCATGGGAATGTCCTTAGTGGATGGGCCGGAGGCCGATGGGCAGATCAGCCATACGCGGCCCGGTTTCTGTGCCAGGGCCTCAATGTAGGTCGGCGCGGCGATGCAGTCATGCTGATATATTCCAGGTCAGCAATGCATTTTTGCATCACCTCATCCGCCTCCTCGGAAGGATCCGATATGAACTGGGACGACACCCGTGTATTCCTGGCCGTGCAGCGCGAGGGCACTCTGCGGCGCGCGGCCAAGGTAGTCAACATGGACCAGGCCACCGTGGGCCGGCGTATCGCCGCGCTAGAACACGCGCTGAGCGCCACGCTGTTCCTGCGCACCTCCGATGGATACGTGCTGACCAACGCGGGCGAGAACGCGCTCAGGTCCGCCGAGAAGATGGAGCAGTCGGCCCACGAGCTGGCCCGGCAGGCACAAGGCGTCGATACCCGGTTGGAAGGCGAGGTGCGAGTGACCACCACCGACACGCTGGCGCTGGGGTTCCTGATCCCGGCCATCGAGCGGCTGCACGCCGAGCACCCGGACGTGCGCGTGCAGCTCAACACGTCCACCCAGATGATGAACCTGGCACGACGCGAGGCGGATATCGCGGTGCGCACGATCAAGCCCGAGAACCCCGACCTGGCGGCCCGCCTGCTGGCCCGCTGGGCGGTGGGACTCTACGCATCGAGGGCATACCTGAAGCGGCACGGCGAGCCGGCCGTCGGCACCGGCTTCGCCGGGCACGACCTCGTCATCTACCAGCCCCATACCAGCGGCAGCCGCCTTCCGACGCTGGTGGGCGAGCCGACCCACGCGGGCCGGCTCGTGTCGGCGGTCAACTCCAGCCTGATGCTGCGCGCGACGATCCAGGCCGGCATTGCCATCGGCGAAGTGCCAGTGCACCTGGCCGAGCGCGACGGGTTGGTGCGGATCTGGCCCAAACGCGAGCGCGCGCAGCCCTACGAGGTATGGTTGGTCACCCATCAGGACCTGCGCCACACCGCCCGGGTGCGGGCGATGATCGAGGCCATCGTGGCAGAATTCGAGGGCAGCCGCTGAGCGAGGGCGGGGTATTGGCAGCAACAAGGATACCAAGTGGCCAGGAGCGTATGAAAAACACCTCCCAGACCTTGGACGGCCGCGTCGGCCGAACTGCGGTCGTCCGCAGATGGTGCGCGAATGACCTTGACCGCCTTCTCGAGTGCTCACGGGGCAGCGATGTCGCCACGCCTTAAATCAATGGAGGCGCCACCAATGGGATTCCGTTTCTGCCTGCGGCCAGATAGAGATCGGCAAGCGACCTCTGC
The DNA here is from genome assembly GCF_015549295.1 of Cupriavidus sp. IK-TO18. NCBI lineage: Bacteria > Pseudomonadati > Pseudomonadota > Betaproteobacteria > Burkholderiales > Burkholderiaceae > Cupriavidus > Cupriavidus sp. IK-TO18. Next base: position 32,924 of record NZ_JADGMP010000003.1, on the reverse strand, counting down.
CAGCCACTTGCCAGCAGGCGCTTCCCGACCCACTGCTGCCCTTCGAGCACAAGACGCCGCGACGGCCACTTTCAGAGTACAGCGGCCACTGCTCAATTCCGCACATACTTTCTGGGATCTGCCCAGCGCACAGTGCGGCTGATGACGTCGTCCGGACAGCGATAGCCGCGATTGGGTGGCCCTGACAAGCCGCATCGTCGCCACTGGCATTTGTCGTGGTCGGCGGAGTCGGGGGGGCTGGGTGGATTGCTTTACTCCGCTCGTTAACTTGGTGTACCGTCAGCTCAGGACTCTCGAGCGCATCCAGACGTCACTCAACCTGTCTCTTGCCGCTGGCGCGCTGCTGCACCTGTTGGTTCATCGCATTCCATTGCGGACTTCCTGCAACACCTCATCGAAAGCGTCAACGCGGATCAGGCCTAACCGCGGAAACTCCAAGTCGACGATGACATAGAGTGTCACCGTCAGCGAGGCCACGAAGAAAAGCGCATGCAACCAGTTTCGAGGACTGCGGCTGGCCATGCCATAGCCCGCAAACAATGCCCCAACCCAGCAAAGCGCGAAAAGCATGCCGAAGATGACGCCGGGCGGATGTTCCTTTGTTGCGGCGAGTCGGGTCGATGCCGTGTCGAATGCTGCATTGAGCGCTGGTAACAGAAGCATGGTGGCCGCCGTACTAGCGGATCGCTGGGACTCCGTTACGGATCTTGTCCAGAGGTGTTCACGCAGTACGTCCGAACGTACCAAGAAAGCCTCGACGCGTTTGCGGTCAGGGACGGCTCGATAGGCGCCAAGCCGGGTATCGAGATATTGCCGGAGTATCTCCTGCAACTCACCACGTGCTGGTTGCGGCAGCAGATCCAGACGCAGGTAAGCAGTGCCGATATCGTTGGCTTCCTGGACGATCAGCGTACGCCGCATATCAAAGCGGCTTGCCGCGCCGGAAAAGGTGAAGGCGATCAATAGCCCAAGCAGTGCGAATATCGCGCTTGCGACCGCGCTGACGCCCGTTGTCTCCGGTTCGCGACCGGAGGCAACCTGCCATTGCCACACCAGCCGGCCGAGCTCCAGGGCGATCAGGATACTTGTGAATATTGCGACCGCCAACACCAGCCCGCCGGCCCAACCGGCACCATAAAGTAGTGATGCCAAAATCGTCTCCGGTGCATTGCCGCGATGCGCGCTTTCAACGTTGAAGACGGTATGGAAAAGTTTCGCCACAATATGTGCGCTTCCGCACCGGCGTCCGATAGCTGGGTGGAACTGACGCTTGAACGTCGGCGTCACGGCATAAGCCAACGCCCGTAGATGGCCGGCAAGCGACTGGCGGGAGCCACGTTTATCAGAGCCGGTCCACTATTGCGTTGCTGTGGGTAGCACGCTTCAGGCGACCGCACCTGGCGGCGCATGGCGTGCCAGGAATCGGTCCAATTGGCCAGCGAACGCCTTGCTATCCTGTGAGGCGTACGGTGCCGGACCGCCGGTATCGACGCCCGAGCCGCGGAGCTGGTCCATCACCTCGCGCATCGTCAGGCGCTCCTGGATATTCTCTCGGCTAAACCAGATTCCTCGTGGGTCGAGCACGAAAGCGCCCTTGCCGAGGGCAGCGGCGGCAAGGGGTATGTCCGCCGTAATCACGAGGTCACCGTTGCTGACCAATTCGACGATACGGTCATCGGCGGCGTCGAAGCCCGCCGGCACTTGCAGTGCCTTGATAAAGCGGGAAGGCGGCGTGCGCATATACTTGTTCGCCACCAGCGTGACGCACACTCCGACACGCTGCGCGGCCCGATACAACATTTCCTTGACGACAACCGGGCAGGCGTCTGCGTCAACCAGTACTTGCATCGCGGTATTTCCAATTGAGGGGCGGAATGCTCATATTACTGCCTGCGTACCGCGTCAGTCCGCCGCGCGCGCCAGCTTCGCAATTGATGTGGCGAAGCGCATAACGCCGCACCTCACCGTCCGCGGAAGCGCATGGCTCCATACGCAAACGGCAAGTTTTTACTTGTAGTACGGCCAGGCTCGACCGGCGGCAGCGCCTACAATCAAGCAACAACAGTGGGCGGTGGGATTGCCGCAGGAAAGGATCGCGCCATGGCTGCATACCTGATTGCTGATGTCGATGTAACGGACCCTGCCATTTTCGACGAGTACAAGCGAGAAGTACCTGCCACTGAGTTCCGCTACGGCGGAAAATATTTGGGCCGTGGTGGTCTGACCAAAGTTCTCGAAGGCGACTGGCAGCCACATCGTCTCGTCATCGTCGAGTTCCCGAGCATGGACTCCTTGATGGCCTGGTATGAGTCACCAGAGTACGCTCGTCTTAAGGCGATCCGTCAAAAATGTGCGACGACAAGGATTGTCGCGCTAGAAGGGATTGCCCCGTAACCTCGTAATTTCAGGATGGCCGGTCAACCCTCATGATCGCGCTGGCCGTGTCGACCACGGCCGCCAGGACAAGCATGGCGATGATCACCGTGCAAGCCTGGGGCATATGGAACAGGGACAGCTCGAAATACAGCATCTGCCCAAGCCCGCCGGCGCCGACAAAGCCAAGGATCGCCGCCGCGCGGATATTGGTTTCCCAGCGGTACAGGGTGTAGGACAGGAACTGGGGCCATACGCAGGGCAGCGTCCCATACATGAAGACCAGTGCGGCGGGGGCGCCTTTTTCCGCCAGCGCGCGGGCGGGTGTGCGCGGCGCATTCTCCAGCGCCTCGGCGAAGAGGCGGCCGAGCACGCCCGCCGTGTGCAGTGCCAGGGCAAGGGTGCCGGCAAACGGTCCAAGGCCGACCGCGAGCACGGTCAGGCCAGCCCATACCAGCTCGGGAATCGAGCGCAGCAGGTTCAGCAGCAAGCGTGACAAGGTGCGCAGCGCATCGCCGTAGAGCCCGGAAGCCGGTAGTGCCAGGCCAAAACCCAGCACCGCCGCACACAGCGTGCCCACGGCGGAAATCGCGAGCGTTTCGAGCATGCTGACACCGGTTCTGGCAAGAAACGCCGGCGACAGCTCCGGCGGGAAGAACGTCAGCAGGAAGCGCAGCATCCCGGCTGCAGCGTCCCGGGAAATGAGCTGGCCCAGGTCAAGCGAGAGCCAGGCGAAACTTGCCGCAACCGCTATGGCCACGGCGAGCAGCGTAAGCAGGCACTTCAGGCAGAGTTGGGCGGCCGTGGGCGTGTTCGTCGCCATGGTTCATTCCAGCATCTTGCGCAGCCGGGCGCTGAGCGCGTCGGCCAGCAGGACCAGCAGCAGGAATACAAGCAGGATGGTCGCGGCTTCGCCGCCATTGAGCAGCTTCATGGCCTGGTCCATCAGCTGGCCAAGCCCGCCGGCGCCGACGAAGCCCATCACCACCGACGCCCGGATGGCGCATTCCCAGCGATACACCGTGTACGAGACCAGCTCCTGCGCGGCATTCGGCAGCAATCCGTAGGACAGCGCCGCCAGGCGCCCGCTGCCGCCGGTGAGCAGGGCCTGCGCCGCGCGCTGGTCGCTCGATTCGAGGATTTCCGCGTAGACCTTCGCCAGCATGCCGCCATAGGTGACCGCCAGCGCCAGCACGCCCGCCGCCGCGCCAAGGCCCAGGGCGCGCACGAAGACCAGCGCCCAGACCAGCTCCGGTACGCCACGCAGCAGCAGCACCAGCGCCCGCACGGCGGTGCGCGACGCTGCCCGCACCCGCTTTCCCGGGCCCGGGCCGATACGCGAGATGGAAAGGCTCCTGGACATTGCCACAGCCAGCGGCGCAGCAATGACAAAGGCCAGCGCGACGCCTGCGGTCGCGATAGCCAGCGTTTCCAGCGTTGCCTTGGCCACGTAGCCAAGAAATTCGACCGAGACCTCGGGGGGCAGGAAGTTGCGCAGGAAGCCGCCCATCACCTTGAGGTTTGCCGCGTCGAACAGCGCCGACGGGCTGAACCGGGACAGCCGCAGCAGGGGCCAGAGCAGCAGCAGCGCCAGCAGCAGGCCGCTGGCCCGCCGCAGCGCCTGCGGGTCGCGTGGATGCGTGGTCATCGGCATGCCGCCCTGCGTGGGTCAACGCTGCCGGCAGTGGCGGCGATGGCCACGGACCGGCTGCCCTGCACGGGTGGCGATTCGCTCTCGGAGGCGTAGAGTTCGCGCAGCAGGGCGTCAGTGACGTGCCCGGCCGGCAGGTCGAAGGCGATCTCGCCCGACTTCAGGCCGATGATGCGGGGAAACCAGCGCAGCGCCAGATCTACCGCGTGCAGGCTGGCGACCAGCGTCACCGCACGCGTATCGGCTTCCTTGCGCAACTCGCCCAGGGTCAGGTTGGCAAGCACGGGATCCATCGCCGAGACCGGCTCGTCGGCCAGGATCAGTTCCGGGCGCTGGTAGAGCACGCGGGCCACCCCGACACGCTGCAACTGGCCGCCCGACAACTGGTCGCAGCGATCGAACAGGCGGTCGGCCAGCTCCAGTCGCGCCAGCTGTTCGCTGGCACCGGCAATATCCGCCGGATAGACCAGCGAGAGCATGGATTTCCAGCCGGGCCAGATACCGAGGCGGCCGGCAAGGATGGCGGTGATCACGCGCTGGCGCGGAGGCATGGGCGGTGCCTGGTGCACCATGCCGATGCGGCAGCGCAGGCGCCGCAGGCGCGCGGCGCTCAGTGCCCAGGGAATTTGCCCCAGGATCTCGACGCGGCCTTCGCCGGGCCGCAGCGACGTTGCCAGCAGGCGCAGCAGCGAGGTCTTGCCGGCGCCCGAGGGACCGATGACGGCGATGCGCTCGCCGCTGCCCGCCGACAAGGCGATCCGGCTCAGCGCGCGCTGCCCGTTGGGGTAGGTGACGCTGGCTGCGTCGAGACTGAAACTCACTTGACCAGGCCCGCGGCGCGGGCCGCGGCCTCGATGCCGGCGTAGTTCTCCGGCCGGGTGGGGATGTACTTGACGGTCCTTTGCAGTGCCATGATCTCCCTGTGCTCGGGATTGGCCGGGTCAAGGCGCAGGAACGCTTCGGTCAGCTTCTTGGCCAAGGCCGGGTCGAGCCCGCCGCGCACGGTCCAGTTGTAGTCGAAGTAGGGCGGCGTGACGGCAAACACCCGGACCTTGCCGGGGTCCACCTTGTGCTGCTCCACCAGCTTGTCCCAGACCGAGGCGTTGAGCACGCCGGCGTCGGCCTTGCCGGCCTGGACGAAGGCGACCGTTGCATCATGGGCGCCCGAGTAGGCGACAGTCTTGAAGTCCCGGTCCGGATCGATGCCGGCCTGCTGCAGGAAACTGCGCGGCATCAGGTGTCCGGAAGTCGAGGACGGCGAGCCGAAGGCGAAGGTCTTGCCCTTGAGGTCGGCCAGGGTCTTGATACTGCTGTCGGCCGTGATGAACTTGCTGGTAAACGCGGCATCTTCCTGTCGCTGGACGATGGGGATGGTGGCGCCCTGCGTCACGATCTTGCTTTGCACGTAGGTGAAACCGCCCAGCCATGCCATGTCGAGCTTGCCCGTCGCCAGGGACTCGACCACGGCGGCGTAATCCGTCACTGGCACGAACTCCACCTTCATGCCGGTTTCCTTCTCCAGGTATTTGCCGAGCGGCGCGAACTTGCGCTGCAGTTCGGTCGGTGCCTCGTCGGGGATGGCCGACACCTTCAGCACGGTCTGTGCCGCCTGGGCACCGGACAGGCCGGCAAGGCCAAACAGGGCAAGCGCGGCAAGGCGTTTCGCGATACGCGGGAATATGGTCGGGATCATGATCGGGCGTGGTCGAAGAACGGCGGTGATGGTGATGGACTATCCAAAGGGGCGCCTATGCTACCGCAATCCGGGCAAGGCCTCTCCTGGTCAATCCGGCTAGGTTAATCCGGCTTCAGGGCTTCGGCGACAAGCCCAATGACTTCGGCGCGTTCGCGCTCCGGTGCGAACAGCGGCGCCCGCTGTGCGCATTGCTGCCGCAGGCGCGCCAGGAAGGCGGCGTCGCGGCTGGCGCGTTCCAGCAGCTCCGCCAGATGCGCGGCATTGCCCGGCGGGAAATAGCCCTCGTAGTCGCGGCCCAGCATGCCGATGTTGCCGGGGATGCGGCTGGCGAGCACCGGTACGCCACTGGTAACGGCTTCGATGATCACGTTGGCGCCGCCTTCTATCACGCTCGATACGACCAGCGCCTGCGCCTGGCCGATGCGCAGCCGCGTCTCGGTGTGAGGCAGGTTTGCCAGCCAGACATAGCGCTGGAGCCCTGGCCAGCGCTGCGCTTGCAGCGCCTCGGCTGACTCCCGGTAGCTCTCGTCCAGGGCGGCGCCGATATGGGTCAGGCGCACGCGCGAATCCTCAGCAAGCAGCATCACGGCCAGCATGGGCGTCGCCGGGTCTTTTTCCGCCCGCATATGACCCACCAGGACGACGTCAAACGCATCGTGGCTGGTCGCTGCCGGCACGATTGCCGGGGCGGACTGGTAGATGACCCGGCACTTGGCACGATGCCCGGGGGCCAGTTCGGCGGGCCCTTCGTCCTGCAGCACCACCAGGTGGGTGGCAAGCTCCAGGGAGCGCCGGGCGGATGCGTCGCTGCGGATATCGCGGTACAGGTCCGTCCCGGTCAGCACCACCACCAGTGGACGGCCGGGGCAGGCTTCGGCAAACCTGGCGATGGAATCTGCCGAGCGCCGGGCGTGCAGCGCGATCAGGCACGCCGGGACCGCACCGCCTGAGTGGCCCGGCGGCCACTCCGCGGCCACGGTCACACCGTAATCTGCCTGCAGGAAGTGCGACCAGCGATGTGCGGTCTGCCAGTTGCCGTTATTGGCTTTGCGGAGTGCCGGGCTGATAATCGCGACAGTGGCCTTGGGAGGACGCATGACGATCGGCTCTGAAGGGGGTGCAGCCAGAAGGATAAACAAATTCGGGCTCGATGCGGCTTTTACCGATGCGCATCGGCGCACCTGGGCCATCCTGCAGGATCTGTCGCCGTCCCAGTGGCAGGTTCGCTACGACCCGGGGATCAATCCACCCTTGTGGGAATACGCGCATGTCGCGTGGTTCACCGAGCACTGGGTGCTGCGGGATCCGCGTCCGGGCGCGGGCGGCCGCCTGGTCGCGAGCCTGCCGTCGATGCTCGATAATGCCGACCGCTTCTTCGATTCCTCGCTCGTTCCTCACACGGATCGCTGGAAGCTCGCCTTGCCCCCGCTGCGGGAAGTACGCGGCTACGTGGCGGCGGTGCTGGAGCGTGTCCGGGCCAGCCTCGCCGTGGCGGATGATACCGACCAGGCGCTCTATTTTTTCCGGCTCGCCTTGTTCCACGAAGACATGCACGCGGAGGCGCTGACCTATATGCGCCAGACGCTCGATTATCCGCTGCATGCCCCGCTTGGCATGCCTTCCATTGCGCCAGGCGCCGGCTCGGCAGCCGCAGGCGGCGACACGTTCCTGATGGGGGCGCCAGCAGGGGGCGACGGCTTTGTCTTCGACAACGAGAAGTGGGCCCACCCCGTCCACCTCGCCCCTTTCCGCATCGATCGCACTTGTGTCAGCAATGCCGAGTTTGCGGACTTCGTGGCCGCCGGCGGCTACCGCGATCCGCAGTGGTGGTCCGGCGACGGACGCGCATGGCTGCAGCAGGGCGGGCTGGCGCATCCGGGTCGCTGGCGCCGGCCAGCCGGCGGCCCCCCCGGGCAATGGGCGTTGCGCTGGTTCGGGCAATGGGTGCCGCTGCCGCCCGAACAGCCCGTGTGTCATATCAATGCCTACGAGGCGGAAGCCTATTGCCGCTGGGCCGGCAAGCGCTTGCCCACGGAAGCGGAATGGGAGTATGCGGCAACGCATGACCTGATCCGCTGGGGGAGGGCCGTGTGGGAATGGACGGCTGATCCGTTCGTACCCTACGCAGGATTCTCGCCCGACCCGTACCAGGAATATTCCGCCCCCTGGTTTCACACGCATCGCTCGGTTCGCGGCGGATCGTTCGCTACCCATGCACGCATGAAGCATCCCCGCTACCGCAACTTCTACCTGCCGCACCGCAGCGACCTCTTCGTCGGATTCCGCTGCTGCGGTTGAGGAGGTGCCATAGGCCGTGCCGGGTTTGCCTAGGGTTCGCGATAGGTGATGCCATGCACGATTAGCGCACGGTGCATGATGAGTTCCTTGAGACCTTCACGCATGTTGGTCAGCATTGCCTGCGCACTGGCGCTATCGATACCATCCCGGTTCAACTGAGCGATCCGTAGCTCCTGCGCGGCGATACGTTTCTCGGCCCGCAGGATGGCCAGATCCGTGTCGTCCAGGTCTTGCAGATCCTGCTCTATGCATCGCGCCTCTAATCCGGGTTGCATGATGATCTCCATGCGGAAGCCTGTGCTCATGCCTTTGTGATAGATCAGCGGCAATCGCGTAGCTATCGGGCGGCGTCCTACACCTGGTGAAGATGGCGTCACACGCCGGATTATCCGCGGTGCAGCCTGCCAGAAAGCCTTCACTCCTTGTTGCCGCCTGAATCGGCTGCGAGAGCGGTCAGCAGGCGGACGGTTCCATCCTGGCGGTGGATGTGAAGCTCGGCGTTATCATGCTTCGCCCGGTGCCATCCCGCGGTTATCGCAGCTTCAAGAGAGGTATAAAGCAGGGGCTTTTCCGCAAGACCTTCAATTTCAAGGGCCCAGCCTTGAACTGCCGGAACAACGCGAAAGATTCGCGTAGGCATCTGGATGACCCCGCCGTAGTTGTGACAAGAAAAACAAGCGCACCCTGCCAGAGCGGGCTGGCGCACTATCACTGTCTTATATTGTCTTTGTATTGTCTTATGTGCCCGCCCGAGGGATATACACCACTTAAGTAGGGCGTGGCGCGAATACATCATGCCTTGATATTTGGTGGCCCGCGCGGTCCCTGATTCTTGGCGCTCTTTCCCGGATGTTGCATGTATGAAACGCCATACGGATGATTGCTTCGAGCGTCTCCGATGGCCCGGTTGCGCCATTTGCAGGATGGGCGCACAGACCTCCGCCGCATACGCTTGCAAAAAACGTCATAACAAATGGGACCGGGGAAAACATGGATGGATGCAATCGACGCACGCCTTGTGCACGGCGTGCATGGCGTGAGGCGGCGGCAGGCCGCGCCAGGCTGCTGGCGGCATGCCATGCCGCGCCGCGGCGGCGTGGCGCGCGCGCACGCTGAAGCGCGAGGGCAATGGCCATGCATGCTGCCGCCATCCCTGCCCGGGAGGCCGGGGATACCGGCTGGAACCTGCCGGACCCGGCATGCCGCGAGGCGCGTCCGGACGATCCGTTGCTGGATTGCCTGCTCTGGCTGGCCCGCCACTTCCACCAGCCGGCGTCAGCAGAGGCGCTGCTTGCCGGCCTGCCGCTTGCCTCGCATCGCCTGACCCCGGCGCTGTTCGCGCGGGCGGCGGCCAGGGCCGGCATGTCGGCGCGGCTGGTGCGGCGCAAGCTGGAAGGGATTCCTGACCTGGTCTTGCCCGCGATCCTGCTGCTTGACCAGGGACAGGCCTGCGTGCTGCTGCGCCGGGGCGAGGCGGGCACCGTGGTGCTGGCGCTGCCCGAATGCGGGAACGGCGAGCAGGTTGTGCCCGCAGAAGAACTGCTGGCGCGCTACTCCGGCCATGCCATCTTTGCCCGGCCCGCGCATCGCACGGATGCGGCGGCGCACGATGGCGCGCCGGCTGCGCCCCATGAATGGTTCTGGGGTGTGATGCGCCAGTCCTGGCCGGTTTATGGCGAGGTAATGGTCGCCTCGCTGCTGCTGAGCCTGTTCGCGCTGGCCATGCCGCTGTTCACCATGAACGTCTACGACCGCGTGGTGCCGAACCATGCGCTGGAGACACTATGGGCGCTGGCTGTCGGGGTTGGCCTGGTGCTGCTGTTCGAGCTGGCGATGCGAACGCTGCGTGGCTATTTTGTCGACGTGGCGGGCAGGCGCATCGACGTGACCGTCTCCGCAACGGTGTTCGGCAAAGTGCTGGGCATCGAGATGAAGTCGCGGCCCGCGTCGGCGGGCAGCCTTAGCAGCCAGCTGCACGAGTTCGAATCGGTGCGCGACTTCCTGACCTCCGCCACCATCACCACGCTGATCGACCTGCCGTTTGCCGCGGTCTTCATCGTCGCGATGTTCTGGGTCGGCGGCCCGCTTGCCTGGGTGCCGCTGCTGACGGTGCCGCTGGTGCTGGGTGTCAGCCTGGCATTGCAGGGACCGCTGTCGCGCGCGGTGCGCGCCAGCAGTGCCTGCGCGGCGCAGCGGCAAGCCGCGCTGGTGGAAACCCTGGTCGGGCTCGAGACCATCAAGACGGTCGGCGCCGACGGTGCCGCACAGCGCAACTGGGAACAGGTGGTCGGGCAGATGGCAAGGCTGGGCTTGCGGGCACGGTTGCTGTCAGCGTGCGTGATCAACGTGTCGCTGTTCGCACAGCAGGCCGCCACGCTGGTGGTGGTGGTTATCGGCGTCTACCTGATCGCCGAAGACCGGCTCACCATGGGCGGCCTGATTGCCTGCACCATCCTGGCCGGGCGCGCGCTGGCGCCGCTGTCGCAGATGGCAGGGCTGACCACGCGCTACCACCAGGCACGCACCGCGCTGGCCGGCATTGACCGGATGATGGCATTGCCAGTCGAGCGCCCGCCCGGCAGGCATTTCGTGCACCGTCCGCCGTTGCGGGGCGAGATCGAATTCCGGCAGGTGAGCTTTCGCTATCCGGGCCGCGACGGCGCCGTCCTGGACGACGTGTCCTTCCGCATTGCCAGCGGCGAGCGCGTTGGCCTGATCGGCCGCATCGGCTCGGGCAAGACCACCATCGAGAAGCTCATCCTGGGCCTTTACGCACCGGAGACTGGCTCGGTGCTGGTCGATGGCGCGGATGTGCGCCAGCTAGACCCCGCGGCGCTGCGGCGCGATATCGGCTATGTGCCGCAGGAGGTGATGCTGTTCAGCGGCACCGTGCGCGAGAACATCGTGATGGGCGCACCGTATGCCGACGATGAGGCGGTGCTGCGCGCGGCGCGGCTGGGTGGCGTCAGCGACTTTATCGATCGCCTGCCGGATGGCTATGACCTGCGGCTTGGCGAGCGCGGCGAAGGGCTGTCGGGCGGGCAGCGCCAGGCGATCGCGATCGCCCGCGCCGACTTGCTGCAACCGCCGGTGCTGCTGCTGGATGAACCCAGCAGCGCGATGGACAACCGCACCGAGGAGCAGTTCAAGTCGCGGTTGTCCGCGGCGCTGGGTGGGCGCACGCTGCTGCTGGTGACGCACCGGGGCTCGCTGCTGAGCCTGGTCGACCGCCTGATCGTAATGGACCAGGGCCGCATTGTCGCCGACGGGCCGAAGGCCGATGTGCTGAACGCGCTTGCAGGAAGGAAGCTCCATGTCGCGTCTGCATGAGACCCGGAATCGCCTGCGCCGCCTGGCCGCAGCGCTGCGGCCGCACGCGGATGACACCGTGTTCATGGGCGAGCGCGAGGCCGCAGCGGTGGCGGGGCCGCGCTGGTTCACGCACTGGATCCTGTTGTGCACGCTGCTGTTCGTGTTGGTGGCGCTGGCATGGGCCGCGCTGGCGCGCGTGGATGAAGTGACGGTGGGCGAGGGCAAGGTGATCCCGTCCAGCCAGGTGCAGGTGGTGCAGAACCTCGAAGGCGGCATCGTCGCCGAGATCATGGTGCGCCCGGGGCAGGTCGTGAACAAGGACCAGGCGCTGATGCGTATCGACGATACCCGCTTTACCGCCTCGTACCAGGAAGGCCGCACCAGGGACGATGCGCTGGTGGCGCGTATTGCGCGCCTGAGTGCCGAGTCTGCCGGCACGGCGTTCGTCGCCAGCGCGGCCGGCGATGCAGACAACCGCCGGTTCCTGGCCGAGGAACACGCGCTGTTCGAATCACGCAAGCGCGCGCTCGAAGCCAATCTGTCAGTGTTGCGCCAGCAGTCCGAGCAGCGCCGCCAGGAACTGACCGAGAAGCGCTCGCGCGAGCAGCAGCTGCGGCAGAGCCATCGCCTGGTGGCGCAGGAGCTGGCGATGATGCGGCCAATGGTGGCGCAGGGCGTCGTGTCCGACGTCGACGTGCTGCGGCTGGAGCGGCAGACCAACGACCTGAAGGGCGAGCTCGACGCCACGCGGCTGGCCATGCCACGCCTGGAAGCGGCCTTGCGCGAGAGCCAGCAGAAGCTGGACGAGACGGCCACGCATTTCCGCGCGGAGGCCATGCGCGAACTGAACCAGGCCAAGGCCGAGCAGGCGGCGCAGAGCGCCACCAACACCGCGCTGCAGGACCGTGTCGATCGCACCCTGGTGCGCGCGCCGCTCGCCGGCATCGTCAAGCAACTCAAGGTCAATACCGTCGGTGGGGTGGTGCAGCCCGGCATGGACCTGGTGGAAATCGTGCCGCTGGAAGACACGCTGCTGGTGGAAGCGCGCGTGCGCCCGGCCGATATCGCCTTCCTGCGCCCGGGGCAGCCGGCGGTGGTCAAGCTGTCGGCCTATGACTTCTCGATCTATGGCGGTTTTCCCGGCACGGTCGAACATATCAGCGCCGATACGCTGACGCCGGAACGCCCGGGCGAGCGGCCGGAGAGCTACTACCTGGTACGCGTGCGCACTCGCGACAACCGGCCCGGCGGCAGCGCCGTGCAGGTGCCCATCCTGCCCGGCATGGTGGCCACGGTCGATGTGCTGACTGGCCAGAAGACGGTGCTCCACTACCTGCTCAAGCCCATCATCAAGACCCGGGAGCTGGCGTTCCGGGAACGGTAAGCGCAACAAAAAAGGCACGCGCGCAGCCCGCGCACAATCACAACCAGCAAGGCACGGCCACCAGGCCGGCATTCAGGACGGGGGAACCATGGCAACACTGACCGGCGGCAATGGCATCGACAATATCAGCGGCACCACTTCCAGCGACACCATCCTGAGCGGCAACGGCAACGACTATGTCAGCGCCGGCGATGGCAATGACTACGTCGACGCGGGCAACGGCGACGATATCGTCGAAGGCGGCGACGGCGACGACACCCTGCTGGGTGCGAATGGCAAGGACCGGGTATTCGGCGGGCGCGGCAGCGACAGCCTGGCGGGCGGCAACGGGGCCGATGCGGTCTATGGCGGCAGCGGCGACGATGTAATCGGCAGCCTCGATGCGAGCTCTGCGCTCTACACCGGCGACAACGGCGGCGATACCATCTATGGCGACGGCTTCGACAGCTACGCCGATTACCAGCTTGGGCGCGGCCATGAGTCGGCCCAGCCTGGAAACGACCGCATCGCTGGCGGCAATGGCGATGACCTGATCTACGGCGACAACGGCAACAACGCCGTCGTGGGCGGCGACGACATCATTGCCGGCGGCAACGGCAAGGACACCGTCTATGGCGAAGGTGGCAACGACACCATCGGCGGCGGCGGTGGCGGCGATCTGCTGAGTGGCGGTGCAGGCCGCGATGTGTTCGTCTACAGCGCCGTGATGGATTCTTCTGCGGGCGGCATGGATGTCATCACCGACTTCCAGCGCGGCACCGACCGTCTCGACCTGCGGCCGGTGCTGGGACAGACCGGCTTCGAATGGGGAGGCCGCACGCCGACGGCTCATGGCGCCTGGTTCGGGCAATCGGGCGGCAATACCTATGTCTATGTGGATGTCGATGGCAATCCCGCCACAGCGGAGATGGTCATCCAGCTCAACGGCCTGCATGAACTCGCCAGGAGCGATTTTGCCGGCTACGACAATCATGCGCCCACGGCCGCCGCCGACACCCATGGCATGGCCGAAGACAATCATCCGAATCCGATTACCGGCAATGTGCTGTCCAATGACAGCGATATCGACGCCGGCAACGTGCTGGCGGTGGCCAGTCCCGGCATCTATGTCGGCCAGTACGGCACGCTGCAGATCAACGCCGACGGCAGCTACAGCTACACGCTGGACAACAGCAATGCGCAGGTGCAGGCACTGCGGCGTGGCGACCATGTCGATGAGACTTTCAGCTACAGCGTGACCGATGGGCAGGCGTCGGCATCGTCGGTGCTGACCATCCGGGTCGACGGTGCCAACGATGTGGCCACCATCCATGCGTCAGCCAGCGAAGATACGTTGGCGACAGAGGCTGGCGGGGTGGCCAATGCCGTTGCGGGTGATCCTTCGGCCAGTGGGAGGCTCACCGTCAGCGATGTCGATACCGGTGAAGCGAAATTCGCCGCCGTGCAGGCGGAAAGCCTGGTCGGGCAGTATGGCACCTTCACCTTCGACAGCAACACCGGCGCCTGGACCTACGCTCTTGACGACAGCAAAGCCGAATCGCTGACCGCAGGCCAGCAGGTCACCGATTCGCTGACAGTGGTGTCACTGGACCAGACCGCCCAGCGGACCATCACCGTCAATATCACCGGCGCCAACGACCACGCCACCATCACGGCATCGACCAGCGAAGATACGTTGGCGACGGAGGCCGGAGGGCTGGCCAACGCCATTGCCGGTGATCCTTCGGCCGGCGGAACGCTGACGGTCACTGATGCCGATACCGGTGAAGCGCATTTCGCCGCTGTGCCGACGGACAGCCTTTCCGGAAACTATGGCACCTTCACCTTCGACAGCAATACCGGCGCCTGGACCTACACGCTTGACAACATCAAGGCCGAATCGCTGACCGCAGGCCAGCAGGCCAGCGATTCGCTGACCGTGGTGTCAGCGGACCAGACCGCCCGGCAAACGATTAGTGTCAATATCACCGGCACCAACGATCAGGCCATCATCACCGCATCGGCCGGCGACGAGACCTCGGTGACCGAGGCGGGTGGCGTGGCCAACGGCACCACGGGCGACGCATTCGCAAGCGGCATGCTGACCGTTAGCGATGGCGATGCCGGGCAGTCGCACTTTGCCGCCGTGGCGCCGGACAGCCTGGTCGGCCAGTACGGGAATTTTTCCTTCGACAGCGACACGGGCGCGTGGACCTACACGCTTGACCAGGGCAAGGCGGACGCGCTGGCAGCGGGGCAGCACGTGACCGACACGCTGACCGTGCAATCGTCGGATCTCAGCGCCAGCCAGGTCATCACGGTCAATATCACCGGTGAAAACGATACCGTTGTGAACACCGTGCCAACGGTGCAGGCGGGCCGGGAAGACACACCGCTGGTTTTCAGTTCGGCCACGGGCAATGCGCTCAGCATCGCGGATGTGGACAACGCAAGCCATACCGTGACGCTGACGGCGGCAGCCGGCACGATCACGCTGAACGGCATTGCCGGCCTGCAGTTCCTGGCGGGAGATGGCACCGCGGACGGCACCATGACGTTTACGGGCACCGACGCGGCGATCAATGCCGCGCTGGACGGGATGACGTTCGTCGGCGACAAGGACTATGCCGGCACGGCGTCGGTGCAGATGCAGGCAAGCGACGGCATCTCAGCCGACACCAGCGCCGTTGCCATCACGCTCAGTGCTGTCAACGATGCACCGGTGGCGGCATCCGACCTGGTCTATGTCTCCAACGACAGCAATGGCAACAGCCGCAGCACCATCCTGATTCCGGTCAGCGCACTGCTTGCCAACGATGGCGATGTCGATGGCATGGCGCTGTCGGTCACGGGGCTGGGCTCCGCGAACGGGGGCGTCAGCAACCTGGCTTTCGTCGCGGATACCAACGGCAGCTACATCCGCTTCGACGTCGACAAGACCTCCGGCAGCTTCACCTATACCGTTTCGGACGCCGCCGGCGGCACCAGTACCGCAACTGTCTCGGTCAATGTCATGCTCACCGAGAACGGTGCCAAGGTGTCCCTTGAGGGACTGGAATACCAGGCTTCCTATCTCGATGGCGGCTCCCAGAACGACACGCTGACCGGCGCCGGCATTGCCGACGTCTTCATTGGCGGATCGGGTACCGACTCGCTCAACGGTGGTGCCGGCGACGACGTACTGCGCGGTGCCGCCGGCAACGACACCATCGACGGTGGCGCAGGGATCGACTTGCTGGATTTCTCCGACGCAGGCGCGTCGCTGACGTTCACGCTGACGCAGGGCAACGTCGCCACCCAGTTCAACACGGGCTCGGGGACCGGACTCGGTACCGACACCTACCAGAATATGGAGGGTGTGATCGGCTCGCGCTTTGGCGACACCCTGACGGGCAGCCTGGCCAACGACATCATTCGCGCTGGCGCCGGCAATGACATCATCGACGGCCGCGAAGGCCTCGACCTGCTGGACTTTGCCGATGCGATGAGCTCGGTTGTCTTCACGCTGACGCAAGGCAGCGCGACGACAACCGTCGATCTGGGGACGGCGTCCGGCCTGGGCATCGACAGCTACCGGAACATGGAAGGGGTGATCGGGTCGGCCTTCAACGATACGATTACCGGCTCGGGCGGCGACGACGTGCTGCGTGGGGGCGCGGGCAACGACCAGCTCGCAGGGGGCGGCGGCAACGACCTGCTCGTGGGCGGGGCCGGGGCCGACCAGCTGAGCGGCGGCGGCGGCAGCGATACCTACCGCTTCCTGCGCGCCGATGCGGCCTCGGTCGACACGATCTCCGATTTCGATGTCACGCCCGCGGCGGCAGGTGGCGATGTGCTGGACCTGTCCGACCTGCTGTCCGGCGCCAGTGTCACCACCGCGAACGCGGCGCAATTCGTGCGGCTCGCCGAGATTGATGGCAATACCGTGGTCAGCCTTGACCGGGATGGCGGTGGTTCGGGCGCGGCCTTCCAGGACGTGGCGGTGCTGCAGGGCGTGGTCGGGCTCGACCTGAATACGCTGCTGAGCAACGGCAATATTCATACCGCTTGATTCATACCGCTGATTTCATATCACTTCACCGCTGGCGTCAAAGGCAAGCATCAGGCGCAAGCAGCAAGCTGGGCAAGGCAGGACCGGCGGCACCGCTGCCGGCGCAGTAGAAAACCATAATAAACGGGCAGGGCACCGCGTTGCGCACGCACTGGCACGGCGAGCGCGGTGTACCCGATCTGGGGGAAGCATGACGACAGCATGGTGCCGGCTGGCATCCGTACTGCTATGGGCAGCCATGGCGGCGCCGCCGCACGCGGCCGCCCAGGCGCTGCAGCAGGCGGTGGAGCAGGCCGTGCACACCAATCCCGAAGTGCTGGCGGCGGGCAGCCGCCGCCTGGCCGCCGACGAGGGGCTGAAGCAGGCGCGCGCCGGTTACCTGCCGCGGGTCGACGTCAATGCCGCCACCGGCCGCGTGCGCCTGGACAGCCACAGCACGCGTGCGATGGGACTGGCTGATTCCTCCTATGCCAGCCACCTGGCCGGCGTGACGATTACACAGATGCTGTTTGACGGCTTTGGCGTCAGCAGCGACGTGGAGCGGCAGGGCGCGCGCATCGAAGGCGCGGCCTACCGGGTGGGCGCCACCGCCGAAGACATCGCGCTGCGCACGGTGGGCGTCTATGTGGAGGTGCTGCGCCGGCAGGAAACGGTGGCCATCGGGATGGCCAACCTTGAAGCGCACCAGCACATCTACGACCAGATCCGGCTCGGTGCCGACAACGGCGTGTTGCGCCGCGCCGATCTCTACCAGGCCGAAAGCCGGCTGGCGCTGGCACAGGCTAACCTGCGCGCCGAGCAGGGCGCGCTGCAGGAGGCCGTGACGGCGTTCCTGCGCGTGGTCGGCGCGCCGCCGCAAGGCTTGTCCCGGCCGGAATCGCTGGCGGCCGTGCTGCCCGCCACCGAGCGCGAGGCGATGCTGGTGGCCGGCGCCAGCCATCCGGCGCTGGGCGCGGGGCAGGCCGATATCGCCGAAGCCGAGGCCGCGCGCTCGCTGGCCCGCTCGGCCATGTGGCCGCGGCTGGACCTGGAGGTGGGCGCGGCGCGCGACCGCGACCGGGTGCTCGGCACCACGGATGAGCGCAGTGTAATGCTGCGGGTGCGCTACAACCTGTTCCGCGGCAATGCCGACAAGGCACGGATCAACGAGGCCGGCTACCAGATCCAGGAAGCGGAGCAGAACCTGGAGCGGCTGCGCCGTCAGGTGCAGGAAAGCGTGTCGCTGGCGTATAACGCCTATCGCACCGCGCAGGACCGGCTGGCAAGCCTGGAGCAATATGTGCAGGCTAGCGACGCCACCCGCGTCAGCTACGGCAGGCAGTTCCGCATCGGGCAACGCAGCCTGCTCGACCTGCTCAATGCCGAGAATGAGTACTTCAGCGCGCGCACGGCGTACGTGACCGGCCAGTACACCCAGCTGGCCAGCCAGTACCGCATCCTGGCCGGCATGGGCTTGCTGCTGGCGACGCTGCAGGTGGCACCGCCGGGCGAGGCGCTGATGCAGGCGGGGATACGCAGCCGCCCACGTTAGCCGGCGCCATGTCAAACGCTTCCCATGCTCGCCCGGGCGTCAATGCCGCGTCGCGTCATATCGCATATCGTGGGAAAGACTTCCCTATGCCAGCAAGGGCCAGAGAAAAGGTCATAATGGCCGCAGCGCGGCACCGTAACGAGCCGCTTGCCGCGCAGGGCAATGCCTTGGCACAGATCATGAGCCGCATGGGTCTGTCCCCGGCCAGAGATTTCGTCGCACTCGCCTTCAATGGTGAGTAATGCGGTCGTACGGATGTCTTGTGGTCGCACCGCATGTCCTTGCACCTGCCATGTTCCGCGCGGCAGCCGGAAGTCCTGAAACACTGTGCTGATGGTATCCAGGTAGAACTCTGCCGCCATGTCGAGCACGGCGTTATAGGCGTCCAATGCTTGCCCATGCCTCTGCGCAAGATCGGCGTCGCCGCGCGCAAGACTGAGGCAGAAGTCCCGATACAGGGTCGTCAATGAAGATGACTCCGCCGCGGCCAGGCCGGCGACTTGCACGAAGCTTGGGCAAACCTGGCGTCCGACGCCCATGTACGGCTCAGGCACCGCGTGAATCAGATTGCGTTGAAACCACTGCAGGGAATGACGAGCGGCGAGATCCCCGATCGCGGTCGGGCTGCGACGCGCATCGATCGGACCGCCAATCAGAGTCAAGGTTTGCGGTGTTGGCTCATCCTCGCTCGCCAGCAGCGCAACGGCGGCCAACGTCGGCACAGTGGCCTGGCAGATGGCGAGGACATGGAGCGATTCCGCTTCGATCTGACGAATAAGGCGTTTGATGAAAAGCACATAGTCGTCCAGATGGAAGGGGCCATCACTCACAGGCACGTTGCGCGCATTGCTCCAATCTGTGACATAGACGATATGTTCGTGCAGCAACGACTCCACGACCTCGCGGAGCATGACGGCATGGTGACCCGCCAACGGTGCGCACAGAAGTATTGATGAAGACGGTTGTCCAGCCTCATGTTTGGCGGAGCCAGTCGTGAAGCGCAGCAGGCGGCAAAACGGGTTTTCTAAAAGGACAGTCTCCTCCACCGGGACAACGCAGCCACGAAGCTGAATCGCTGTAATGCTGAACGAGGGCTCATCGCAGGGCGAGCCGACGCGACTGAGCATTTCCCAGCAAGCGGCAAAGTCGCTTGCGCCAGGCACATAAGAAAACGGACTCATGGGGTGGATAAACGCGCGGCTCGCTTGTATCGCCAAGGCCGCCATTGTTGCCCTCTGATACTCCACAATCTGATAGAGCATACCGATCTCACGTCGAAGTAGGTCTGCCAGATAATCACGCGCCACCAGCACCGAACATGGCACGACCCGCAATGCCGAGCGAGGCAAAGTCGGACCGTTCCAATCGCTATGGGCTCGTTCTGCTGCCGCTGCCGATAAAGCGGACTGCCGGCAATGCCTCAGCCCGGAACCACTCCAGCATAGTCCAGGCGGGTTCGGCCTGTGACTCGACTGTAAGCAGGGTACGCGGAGGGGGCTCCATCCTCGCCAAACACGTTATGCCGCGTTTTGGTGTGCCCTATGGGGCACCAATCCGACACAGTGGCATGTAATGCAAAGTCGTTGGCATCCTTTGCATGGCGGGCGGCCCGCTGGCGCCGTTAGGCTATGCCATGTAGGTCATGACCGAAATCAACGCGTGTCCAGCCTGGGCGCGTTGCCGGCATGTCTCGTGTCGCGATGTTCTTGGAAGGATGTAACCAGCATGACTTATTCGCTCTCGCGCGCCGAAGTGGACAGCATTACCGATGGCGACGTGCAGTGCAGCACCATGAAACTGCTGCCGGAATGGGACGACATCCCGGCGGACTTCCGCAACGGCAATCTGTACACCCGTCTGGCAGAGGCGCGCTTGCTCGACTACCAGCTACCCGGTATCTCGATTGCATTCCTGCCAGAGTTC
Source organism: Cupriavidus sp. IK-TO18 (assembly GCF_015549295.1). NCBI lineage: Bacteria > Pseudomonadati > Pseudomonadota > Betaproteobacteria > Burkholderiales > Burkholderiaceae > Cupriavidus > Cupriavidus sp. IK-TO18. The sequence continues at coordinate 12,726 of NZ_JADGMP010000003.1, read as the reverse complement.
GATGACGCTGCGGCTTGCCAGGCCATCGACCGTTGCATCACCGCGCACCTGAACGCCTTCGCGCCCCGCCACCAGCACCGGATCGCCGGTGTGGGATACATGATCTCCAAGGTTTGCACCGTGACGCGCGTCGGGGTCGACGAGGCGAATGCCGAGCACGCGTACGGGCACCTGCTTCAAGCACCGACGGACGACGAACAACCGGATTGATTATCTGGCGACAGCCGTTCATGCGGGTGCGACAGCCCATCCACTGAATCCTGCGCCTGTCGGCTTCCGCCGATCACCTGCAAATCCCGGCGTCCCCTTGTTTCATCACGCCACGCGCCGCCCAGGCAGCAGCCCCGCATATTCCTTCCCCAGGAACTCCGCAGTGTGCTCAAGCAGATAGCCCCGGCAGCTCTCGCTGGCCGGAGACAGGCGCTTGCTTGCCATATGCGCCACATGCCAGACGCGCTCGATCGGCGTACCCGTCACATCCAGCAACGCGATTTCTCCCGTACGCAGTTCCAGTGACAGCGTATGCAGCGACAGCAGGCTGATCCCCATGCCCGCCATCACCGCCTGCTTGATGGTTTCATTGCTGCCCAGCGTGATCACCTTGGCCGGTGTGAACAGGTGGTCGCGGAACATGAACTCCGCCACGGTGCGGGTACCGGATCCGGGCTCGCGCAGCAGGATCGTCTCGTGACGCAGTTCCTGCAGGTCGAAGCGCTTCTCGCCGCGCAGCGGATGCCGCGGCGAGGCCACCACCACGTACGGATGCGCGGCGATCGGTTCTGACACCGCGTCCAGCTCGCGTGGCGGACGGCCCATCAGGGCCAGGTCGATGGCATTGTCCTGCAGCAGCTGCAGCAGCGTTTCGCGGTTGCCCTCGGCAATGCGCAGGTCGATGCCGGGATGCTGCGCCGTAAACCCCGCCAGCAGCTTGGGCGCGAAGTACTTGGCCGTACTGATCAGCCCGATCGTGATCGAGCCCTGCTCGACATCCTTGACCGCCTGCAGGCCTTCCTCCGCATCCTTGATCTCGCCAAGGATGCGCGAGGCATGGTGCAGCAGCCGGTCGCCGGGCTCGGTCAGCGTGAGCTGGCCCCGGATCCGCTCGAACAGGGCCAGCCCCACCACGGATTCCAGCTGCTTGACCTGCATCGAGACGGCCGGCTGCGTCAGGTGCAGCTCCTCGGCCGCGCGCACGAAGCTGGCGTGGCGGGCCACCGTGACAAAGATCTGGAGCTGGCGAAGCGTGAGGGCGCGCAGGAAGGAGGACATGGGCAGTGGGGGCGGCTTGGGGTTTGTCCTTTGATCTGAGGCCCGGGTGTGCGGCCCGCGCCTCACTTAAAGGATGGCTTATACAGGGGCTAAGAATATCTGAATTTACCTTATGTTGGTGGCCGGATATCTTTCTTTCCAACGAGCAGTCACGCCGCCAAACCACGGAAGGGAGACCAGCATGAACGCACCTGAAACGATCCAAAGCAAGCCGCGCAAGCGCTATGACGCCGGCGTGATGAAGTACAAGGAAATGGGGTACTGGGACGGCGACTACGTGCCCAAGGACACCGATGTCCTGGCGCTGTTCCGCATCACGCCGCAGGACGGCGTCGATCCGGTCGAGGCCGCCGCCGCGGTGGCCGGCGAATCGTCGACGGCCACCTGGACGGTGGTGTGGACCGACCGCCTGACCGCGTGCGACATGTATCGCGCCAAGGCCTACCGGGTCGATCCGGTACCCAACAACCCCGAGCAGTTCTTCTGCTACGTGGCCTATGACCTGTCGCTGTTCGAGGAAGGCTCGATCGCCAACCTGACCGCCTCGATCATCGGCAACGTGTTCAGCTTCAAGCCGATCAAGGCGGCGCGCCTGGAAGACATGCGCTTCCCGGTGGCCTACGTGAAGACCTTCGCCGGCCCGTCGACCGGCATCATCGTCGAGCGTGAGCGCCTGGACAAGTTCGGCCGCCCGCTGCTGGGCGCCACCACCAAGCCCAAGCTGGGCCTGTCGGGCCGCAACTACGGCCGGGTGGTGTACGAGGGCCTGAAGGGCGGGCTGGACTTCATGAAGGACGACGAGAACATCAACTCGCAGCCCTTCATGCACTGGCGCGACCGCTTTCTCTTCGTGATGGACGCGGTAAACAAGGCCTCGGCCGCCACCGGCGAGGTCAAGGGCAGCTACCTGAACGTGACCGCCGGCACCATGGAAGAGATGTACCGGCGCGCGGAGTTCGCCAAGTCGCTGGGCTCGGTCATCATCATGGTCGACCTGATCGTGGGCTGGACCTGCATCCAGTCGATGAGCAACTGGTGCCGCCAGAACGATATGGTCCTGCACCTGCACCGCGCGGGCCACGGCACCTACACCCGCCAGAAGAACCATGGCGTGTCGTTCCGCGTGATCGCCAAATGGCTGCGCCTGGCCGGCGTCGACCACATGCACACCGGCACCGCGGTGGGCAAGCTGGAAGGCGATCCGCTCACCGTGCAGGGCTACTACAACGTCTGCCGCGATGCCTATACCCAGACCGACCTGACGCGCGGGCTGTTCTTCGACCAGGACTGGGCCTCGCTGCGCAAGGTGATGCCGGTGGCCTCGGGCGGCATCCACGCGGGCCAGATGCACCAGCTGATCCACCTCTTCGGCGACGACGTGGTGCTGCAGTTCGGCGGCGGCACGATCGGCCACCCGCAGGGGATCCAGGCCGGTGCCACGGCCAACCGCGTGGCGCTGGAAGCGATGGTGCTGGCGCGCAACGAAGGACGCGACATCCTCAACGAAGGGCCGGAGATCCTGCGCGACGCGGCGCGCTGGTGCGCACCGCTGCGGGCGGCGCTCGATACCTGGGGCGACATCACCTTCAACTACACGCCGACCGATACCTCGGACTTCGTGCCCACCGCGTCGGTGGCCTGAGCCCCCGAGCCCCTGAACACCACAGAACGAGAGGACATCATGCGCATCACTCAAGGCACTTTCTCCTTCCTGCCCGACCTCACCGACGAGCAGATCACCAGGCAGCTCGAATACTGCCTGAACAAGGGCTGGGCGGTCGGCATCGAATACACCGACGACCCGCACCCGCGCAATACGTACTGGGAGATGTTCGGGCTGCCGATGTTCGACCTGCGCGATGCCGCCGGCATCCTGATGGAAATCAACAACGCGCGGAACACCTTCCCGAACCACTACATCCGCGTCACGGCCTTCGATTCGACGCATACGGTGGAGTCGGTGGTGATGTCGTTCATCGTCAACCGGCCGGCCGACGAACCCGGCTTCCGCCTGGTGCGGCAGGAAGAGCCCGGCCGCACGCTGCGCTACTCGATCGAGAGCTACGCCGTGCAGGCGCGGCCCGAAGGCTGCCGCTACTGAACGGCAGCGGCCGCACCGGCGCGTAGCGCAGCCACGCACTGCCCGCCGGCGATTCCCTCACTGTGCAGTCCCACGGGCGCGCCGCGGTCAGGCAGCGCGCGGGGGGAAGCTGCGCCCCGGATTCGATGAAACCTACGGAGCCTGCCATGTCCGCACCTGAAACGACCGCACCACTGCAGCACCCCGCTGCCTTGCCTGGTTCGCTGGCCGAGTCGCTGGCCAGCTCCGGCATCACCGAGCTGCTGGCCCAGCTCGACCGCGAGCTGATCGGGCTGAAGCCGGTGAAAGCGCGCATCCGCGACATTGCCGCCTTGCTGCTGGTGGACAAGCTGCGCGCCGCGCGCGGCTTCAGCGCGGGGGCGCCCAGCCTGCATATGTGCTTCACCGGCAATCCCGGCACGGGCAAGACCACGGTGGCCCTGCGCATGGCGCAGATCCTGCACCAGCTCGGCTACGTGCGCCGCGGCCACCTGGTGGCCGTGACCCGCGACGACCTGGTCGGCCAGTACATCGGCCATACCGCGCCCAAGACCAAGGAGATCCTGAAGAAGGCCATGGGCGGCGTGCTCTTCATCGACGAGGCTTATTACCTCTACCGCCCGGAGAACGAGCGCGACTATGGCCAGGAGGCCATCGAGATCCTGCTGCAGGTGATGGAGAACAACCGCGAAGACCTGGTGGTGATCCTGGCCGGCTACAAGGACCGCATGGACCGGTTCTTCGAATCGAACCCGGGCATGTCGTCGCGCGTTGCCCACCATATCGACTTCCCCGACTACCAGCTCGAGGAACTGCGCCGGATCGCCGACCTGATGCTGGCGGAGATGCAATACCACTTCGACGACGAGAGCCGCGCCGTATTTGCCGATTACCTGGCCCGGCGCATGGCGCAGCCGCATTTCGCCAATGCCCGCAGCGTGCGCAACGCGCTGGACCGCGCGCGCCTGCGCCATGCGTCGCGGCTGCTCGACGATCCCGGCACGGTGGTCGATGACCGTGCCCTGACCACCATCACGGCCGGGGACCTGCGCGCCAGCCGCGTGTTCTCGCAGCCTTCGGCCGCGGAGTAAGCCATGAAAGCCCTGATCTTCGATGTCGACGGCACGCTTGCCGATACCGAGACCGCCCACCTGCAGGCCTTCAACGCCGCCTTTGCCGAGGTCGGCCTCGACTGGTGCTGGGATGAGGCGCTCTACACGCGCCTGCTCAAGGTGGCCGGCGGCAAGGAGCGGCTGCTGCACTACTGGGGGATGGTCGATCCGGAAGAGGCCCGCGGCTGCAAGGTCAGGGAGACTATCGACGCCGTGCATGCCATCAAGACACGCCACTACGCCGAGCGCGTCGGCAGCGGCCAGCTGCCGCTGCGCCCGGGCATTGCCCGGCTGATCGACGAGGCCGGCAGTGCCGGCGTGCCCATCGCCATCGCCACCACCACCACGCCGGCCAATCTCGATGCGCTGCTGCAGGTGCCGCTGGGCCAGCGCTGGCGCGAGCGCTTCGCCGCCATCGGCGACGCCGGCACCACCGCCATCAAGAAGCCGGCCCCGGATGTGTACCTGGCCGTGCTGGAACGCCTCGGCCTGGAAGCCGGGGATTGCCTGGCGATCGAGGATTCGGAGAACGGGCTGCGCGCCGCGCAGGCGGCCGGCATTGCCACCCTGGTCACGCCCAGCGCCTACACCGCGCACGAACGCTTCGACGGCGCGCTGCTGGTGCTGCCGCACCTGGGCGATCCGGGGCAGCCGCTGCCGCAGCAGCTGCCCGGCGCGGCGCAGCGCTGGGCTGACCTGGGCGCACTGCGCAACTGGCATCGCGGCACCCTGTTCGAGGCAGCCTGACATGCATGCCAACGACCAACATGCCGTCCGCCTCGCGCCGTCCATCCTGTCGGCGGATTTTGCGCGGCTGGGCGAAGAGGTGCGCGCGATCGAGGCAGCGGGCGCGGACCTGGTGCACTTCGACGTGATGGACAACCACTACGTGCCGAACCTGACCATCGGGCCGCTGGTGTGCGAGGCGATCCGGCCGCATGTGTCCATCCCTATCGATGTGCACCTGATGGTGGAGCCGGTCGACGCGCTGATCCCCATGTTCGCCAAGGCGGGCGCAAGCATCATCAGCTTCCATCCCGAGGCAAGCCGCCATGTGGATCGCACCATCGCGCTGATCCGCGAGCACGGCTGCAAGGCCGGCCTGGTGCTGAACCCGGCCACGCCGCTGGGCTGGCTCGACCACACGCTCGGCCAGCTCGACCTGGTGCTGCTGATGAGCGTGAATCCCGGCTTCGGCGGCCAGGCGTTCATCCCCGGCGTGCTGGACAAGCTGCGCCAGGTGCGCGCGCGCATCGACCGGCAGGTGGAGGCCGGCGGGCGAGCGGTCTGGCTGGAAATCGATGGCGGCGTCAAGGCCGACAACATTGCGGAGATCGCCCGCGCGGGCGCCGACACCTTCGTTGCAGGCAGCGCCGTGTTTGGCGCGCCGGACGCCGGCGGCGGCTACCGCGGCATCCTGCGCCGACTGCGCGAGGCCGCGACGCTCACCTAGCCCGCGCCGGCGCCAGACAAGAACACATAGCAAATGAAGAGGAGACCTGTCATGCCCGAAGTCCAGAGGATGACCCTGACGCAGTTCCTGATCGAGGAGCGCCGCCGCTACCCGGATGCCGGCGGCGGCTTCAACGGCCTGATCCTTAACGTGGCCATGGCCTGCAAGGAGATCGCGCGCGCGGTGGCCTTCGGCGCGCTGGGCGGCCTGCACGGCCGCGCCGGTAGTGCGGAAGGTAACGAGTCGGCCATTAACGTGCAGGGCGAGATCCAGCAGAAGCTGGATGTGCTGAGCAACGAGGCCTTCCTGCGCGTCAACGAGTGGGGCGGCTACCTGGCCGGCATGGCCTCGGAGGAAATGGAGGCGCCATACCAGATCCCCGCGTGCTACCCGCGCGGCAAGTACCTGCTGGTGTTCGACCCGCTCGACGGTTCCTCGAACATCGATGTCAACGTTTCGGTGGGCAGCATCTTCTCGGTGCTGCGCGCGCCCGAAGGCGCGGACGCCGTGACGGAGCAGGACTTCCTGCAGCCCGGAACGGCCCAGGTGGCTGCCGGCTATGCGCTTTACGGCCCCACCACCATGCTGGTGCTGACCGTGGGCAACGGCGTCAACGGCTTCACCCTCGATCCGAACCTGGGTGAATTCTTCCTGACGCACCCCGGCCTGCGCGTGCCCGCCGAGACCCAGGAATTCGCCATCAACGCCTCCAACAGCCGCTTCTGGGAGGCGCCGGTGCAGCGCTATATCTCCGAGTGCATGGCCGGCAAGAGCGGCCCGCGCGGCAAGGATTTCAATATGCGCTGGATTGCGTCGATGGTGGCCGAGGCGCACCGCATCCTGATGCGTGGCGGTGTCTTCATGTACCCCCGCGATACCAAGGATCCCGCCAAGCCGGGCCGCCTGCGCCTGCTCTACGAGGCCAACCCGATCGCCTTCCTGATGGAGCAGGCCGGCGGGCGCGCCAGCACCGGCCGGCAGCCGCTGATGGCGGTGGCGCCGGGCGGGCTGCACCAGCGCATCGGCGTGATCTTCGGTTCGCGCAATGAAGTGGAGCGGATCGAGGACTACCACGCCAACCAGTCGGATCCCGACCTTCCCAATCCCCTGTTCAACGAGCGCAGCCTGTTTCGCGCGTCTGCCTGAGGTGCACGGCCATGTCAGAACGCTATCCCATCATTGCCATCACCGGCTCCTCCGGCGCCGGCACCACGTCGGTGACCCGTACCTTCGAGAATATCTTCCGCCGCGAAGGCGTGAAGTCAGTCGTGATCGAAGGCGACAGCTTCCACCGCTATAACCGTGCCGAGATGAAGGTCAAGATGGCCGAGGCCGAGCGCACCGGCAACATGAACTTCAGCCATTTCGGCCCGGAGAACAACCTGTTCGCCGACCTGGAAAACCTGTTCCGCTCCTATGCGGAAACCGGCACCGGCATGCACCGGCACTACCTGCACAGCGCGGAGGAGGCCGCCCCTTTCGGGCAGGAGCCGGGCACCTTCACCGAGTGGGAGCCGTTGCCCGCCGACACCGACCTGCTGTTCTACGAGGGCCTGCACGGCGGCGTGGTCACCGACGAAATCAATGTCGCCCAATATCCCAACCTGCTGATCGGCGTGGTGCCGGTCATCAACCTGGAATGGATCCAGAAACTCTGGCGCGACAAGAAGCAGCGCGGCTACTCCACCGAGGCGGTGACCGACACCATCCTGCGCCGCATGCCGGACTACGTGAACTACATCTGCCCGCAGTTTTCGCGCACCCATGTGAACTTCCAGCGCGTGCCGTGCGTGGATACCTCCAACCCCTTTATCTCGCGCGAGATCCCGGCGCCGGATGAAAGCATGGTGGTGATCCGCTTCGCCAACCCGAAAGGCATCGACTTCCAGTACCTGCTGAGCATGATCCACGACTCGTTCATGTCGCGCGCCAACACCATCGTGGTGCCGGGCGGGAAGATGGAACTGGCCATGCAGCTGATCTTCACGCCTTTCGTGCTGCGCATGATGGAGCGCCGCAAGCGCGCCGCCCTGTAACAACCGCTGAGCTGCGAGGACAAGAAACATGAACGCACCCGAACGCATCGACTCCGCGGCCCGCTGCGCCAACGCGCTGCGCTTCCTGGCCGCCGACGCGGTGGAACAGGCCAGGTCGGGCCACCCCGGCGCGCCCATGGGCATGGCCGAGATGGCCGAGGCGCTGTGGCGGCGCCACCTGCGCCACAACCCTGCCAACCCGGCCTGGCCGGACCGCGACCGCTTCGTGCTGTCCAACGGCCATGCTTCCATGCTGCAGTACGCGCTGCTGCACCTGACCGGGTACGACCTGCCCATGTCGCAGCTGCGCCAGTTCCGCCAGCTGCACGCGGCCACGCCGGGGCATCCGGAAGTCGACGTGACGCCGGGCGTGGAGACCACCACCGGGCCGCTGGGCCAGGGCCTGGCCAATGCCGTCGGCATGGCGCTGGCGGAGAAGCTGCTGGCCGCCACCTTCAACCGCCCCGGCTTCGACATCGTCGACCATCACACCTATGTCTTCCTCGGCGATGGCTGCCTGATGGAGGGCCTCAGCCACGAGGCCTGCTCGCTGGCGGGCACGCTCGGGCTGGGCAAGCTGGTCTGCCTGTACGACGACAACGGCATCTCCATCGACGGCGACGTCGCCGGCTGGTTTGCCGATGACACGCCGAAGCGCTTTGCCGCGTACGGGTGGCACGTGATCGCCGGCGTGGACGGGCATGATGCGCACGCCGTCGACGCGGCGCTGCACGCGGCCAGGGCGGAGCGCGACCGGCCCACGCTGATCTGTTGCCGCACCGTGATCGGCCAGGGCGCCCCGGCCAAGGCGGGCGGGCACGATGTGCATGGCGCACCGCTGGGCGCGGCGGAGATCGCAGCCATGCGCGAGGCGCTGGGCTGGGAGGCCGAGCCCTTCACCGTACCGGCGGACGTGGCCGACGCCTGGGACGCAAGCGTCCAGGGCGCGGCGAGGGAGGCTGAATGGGAGGCGCGCTTCGCCGCCTATAGCGCCGCGCATCCCGAACTGGCCGGGGAATTCCTGCGCCGCATCAAAGGCCAGCTACCGGAAGGCTTCGATGCGGCACTGATGGCGCTGCTGGACGCGCCCTCGGCACTGCAGGGCAGGATCGCCACGCGCAAGGCCTCGCAGTTCTGCCTGGAGGCGCTGGCGCCGGCCTTGCCGGAACTGCTGGGCGGCTCGGCCGACCTCACCGGCTCCAACCTGACCAATGTGAAGGCTTCGGTCTGGGTCAACCACGAAGGGCACGGCAACTACGTCAGCTACGGCGTCCGCGAGTTCGGCATGGCGGCGGTGATGAACGGCGTGGCGCTGCATGGCGGGCTGATCCCCTACGGCGGCACCTTCATGACCTTCTCGGACTACTCGCGCAATGCCATCCGCATGGCCGCGCTGATGCGGCTACGCGTGATCCACGTGCTGACGCATGATTCGATCGGCCTGGGCGAGGACGGCCCCACGCACCAGCCGGTGGAGCATGCCGCGAGCCTGCGGCTGATCCCCAACAACCGGGTCTGGCGCCCGTGCGACGGCGCCGAAACCGCCTACGCGTGGCAGGCCGCGCTGCAGCGCGAGCACGGCCCGACCTGCCTGGTGCTGTCGCGGCAGGCGTTGACGCCGTTCGAGCGCGATGCCGCCCGGCGTGCGGACATCGCGCGCGGTGGCTACGCCTTGCGCGATGCCGCGGCGCCGCGGGTGGTGCTGGTCGCCACCGGCTCCGAAGTGGAGATCGCGGTGCGCGCCGCGCAGGAACTGGCCGACGCCGGCATCGCCGCGCGCGTGGTGTCGATGCCGTGCGTGGAGCTGTTCTACGCGCAGGACGCGGCCTACCGCGACACGGTGCTGCCGCCGGGCGTGCCGCGCGTCAGCGTGGAGGCGGGCGCCACCTGGTACTGGCGCGGCGTGGTGGGCGAGGGCGGCGTGGCGCTGGGCATCGACACGTTCGGCGAGTCCGCGCCCGCCGAGGCGCTGTACCAGCACTTCGGCCTGACCCCGGCACACGTCGCGGCTGCCGCGCGCGCCTTGCTGGAGGACAAGCCATGACTGCCGCATCTACCGCATCTAGCGCATCCCTGCCTTGCACCGCAGTGCTGGTCGACCTGGACGGCACGCTGGTCGACAGCGCCCCGGACATCGTCGAGGCCGCCAACCGCATGCTCGCCGATCTCGACAGCGCGCCGCTGCCCTTCGATACGGTGGCCGGCTTCATCGGCCGCGGCGTACCCAACCTGGTGCGGCGCGTGCTGGAGACCGCGCAGCTGGCGCCGCGGGTGGAGGCCGCCGCTGCCGAGGCGCTGTTCCATCGCCACTATGACGACACCAACGGCCGCCTGGGTTCGGTATTCCCGGGCGTGGAAGCGGGCCTGGCCGCGCTCAGGCGCGAGGGCTACCGCATGGCCTGCGTCACCAACAAGCCGCGCGCGCTGGCGGCGCCGCTGCTGGCCATGACCGGCCTGGCGGCGTACCTCGACGTGCTGGTGGCCGGCGATTCGATCGCGCAGATGAAGCCGCACCCCGCACCGCTGCGCCATGCCTGCCGGCTGCTCGACGTCGATGCGGCGCAAGGCGTGCTGGTAGGGGATTCGCCAGTGGACGTGGCCGCTGCGCGCGCGGCCGGCATGCCGGTCTGCCTGGTGCGCTACGGCTACGCCGGCCCCGACGGGCCCGCGGCACTGGGCGCGGATGCGCTGATCGACTCGATCGAGGCACTGCCGGTGCTGCTGACGCCGGCGTGGCTCGCACCCGCCGCCTGATATCCGGCGCGGGCCGGCAAGGATACCAAGACAAGTAAACGGAGACATCAGGAGACATCATGACCATCAAGGTTGCCATCAACGGCTACGGGCGCATCGGGCGCAATGTACTGCGCGCCCACTATGAAGGCGGCAAGCGCCACGATATCGAGATCGTTGCCATCAACGACCTCGGCAACGCCGCCACCAATGCCCACCTGACGCAGTACGACACCGTCCACGGCCGTTTCCCGGGCGAGGTCTCGGTTGACGGCGATGCCTTCCGCGTCAACGGCGACCGCATCCGCGTGGTGGCGCAGCGCAATCCGGCCGAGCTGCCGTGGGCCGGGCTGGGCGTGGACGTGGTGATGGAGTGCACCGGGCTGTTCACCAGCAAGGAGAAGGCATCGGCCCACCTGAAGGCCGGCGCGAAGAAGGTGATCATCTCCGCCCCGGGCGGCAAGGACGTGGACGCCACCATCGTCTATGGCGTGAACCACGGCGTGCTGAAGGCGACCGACACGGTCATCTCCAACGCCTCGTGCACCACCAACTGCCTGGCGCCGCTGGTCAAGCCGCTGCACGAGAAGCTGGGCGTGGTGAACGGGCTGATGACCACGGTGCACTCGTACACCAACGACCAGGTGCTGACTGACGTCTACCACGACGACCTGCGCCGCGCGCGCTCGGCCACCATGTCGATGATCCCGACCAAGACCGGCGCCGCCGCCGCCGTGGGACTGGTGCTGCCCGAGCTGGATGGCCGCCTGGACGGCTTTGCCGTGCGTGTCCCGACCATCAATGTGTCGCTGGTCGACCTGTCCTTCGTGGCGGCGCGGCCGACCACCGTGGACGAGGTCAACGGCATCCTGAAGAGCGCCGCCGAGGCCGAGCTCAAGGGCATCCTGGACTACAACACCGCGCCGCTGGTCTCGGTGGACTTCAACCACAGCCCGGCCTCGTCCACCTTCGACGCCACGCTGACCAAGGTCAACGGCACGCTGGTCAAGGTCTCGGCCTGGTATGACAACGAATGGGGCTTCTCCAACCGCATGCTGGATACCGCGGTGGCGCTGGCCAACGCACGCTGAAGGGTGGCTACGATGAGCATTTTCCATGCTACGGACACGCAACCGAAACCCGCGGCGCCGCACACGCTGGCCGCATTGCTCGCCGCCGGCGGGCTGGCCGGCAAGCGGGTCTTTATCCGCGCCGATCTCAACGTCCCGCAGGACGATGCGGGACAGATCACCGACGATACCCGCATCCGTGCTTCCTTGCCCGCGATCGAGGCCTGCCTGCAGGCGGGGGCCGCGGTGATGGTCACCTCGCACCTGGGCCGTCCCGAGGAAGGCAAGCCGGACCCGCGCCACAGCCTGGCGCCGGTGGGCCGCCGCCTGTCGGAGCTGCTGGGCCGGCAGGTGCCGCTGCTGTCCGGCTGGACCGCGGGCTGCTTCCAGGTGCCGCCCGGACAGGTGGTGCTGCTGGAAAACTGCCGCGTGAACAAGGGCGAGAAGAAGAACAGCGACGAGCTGGCCCAGAAGATGGCCGCGCTGTGCGACATCTACGTCAACGATGCCTTCGGCACCGCGCATCGCGCCGAAGCCACTACCCATGGCATCGCCAGGTATGCGCCGGTCGCCTGCGCCGGCCCGCTGCTGGCCGCCGAGATCGACGCGCTGGGCAAGGCGCTGGGCCAGCCGGCGCGTCCGCTGGTGGCGATCGTGGCCGGCTCCAAGGTTTCGACCAAGCTGACCATCCTGAAGTCGCTGGCCGACAAGGTCGACAACCTGGTCGTCGGCGGCGGCATCGCCAACAGCTTCATGCTGGCCGCCGGCCTGAAGATCGGCAAGTCACTGGCGGAAGCCGAGCTGGTCGGCGATGCCAGGGCCATCATCGACATCATGGCCAGGCGCGGCGCCTCGGTGCCCATTCCCGTCGACGTGGTCTGCGCCAAGGAATTCAGCGCGACCGCCGCGGCCATCGTCAAGGATGTGAAGGATGTGGCCGACGACGACATGATCCTGGACATCGGCCCCCAAA